>PBMM01000001.1 GCA_002723635.1 Methanobacteriota archaeon
GTCCCGCTTGCGATTGGGGGCAATCGCAAGGGTACCCTTTGATTCACGTGACGTCCTAACGCGCCAGTCGGAACGACTCGTACATTGAGGGCCTTCTGCAAGGGCAACCTCAAGAACCGTTGACGTGGATTTTTGCCCATGATGGCGCTCGAAAGGGTCCCGGGCCTCGGACAAAAGTTGGCGGACAAGCTCCGCGAACACTTTGACGGCGAAGACGCCGCAATGGCCGCATTGCAATCCGGTGACATCTCGAGGATCGCTGCGGTCAACGGCGTTTCACCCAAGCGCGCCTTGGCGCTGGCACGCGCCGCCAGCGGCGACGACGGCGGCTTCCTCGCGACCCGAGAAGCCGAGAAATTGCACGCCCAACTCATCGAAGACATGCGGCAGCATGCTGCATGCGCAGCATCCCGAGAACGCCTCGCGCTGCTTACGCCGATTCAGGACCCAGAAACCCGCTGGTCCACCGTGGACGCGGCCCGCGCGCTGGTGGCATCGGATGCTGTGGCTGGCCTGGCTGAAGCATGGAAGGGCCTTGCCCGACCCCGCAGCCCGACCGGACGGCACGACCGTGTGGTCGTGACACTGCAAGACCGGCCCGAACTGGCCAAGCAGTGCCGGGTGCTTACGCCCGGACCTGATGAGACGTGGCGCGATTATCGCGTGTTCAAGCAGGTNAGNTGGATNGGCGAAGGNGCNCCNCTCGACGCACCCGANGGATGGCTCGTGTTGCCTGAAAATGCNGTGGACGCCATGGCC
Organism: Methanobacteriota archaeon; assembly: GCA_002723635.1. Lineage (GTDB taxonomy): Archaea > Thermoplasmatota > Poseidoniia > Poseidoniales > Poseidoniaceae > MGIIa-L3. The sequence continues at coordinate 760 of PBMM01000001.1, forward strand.
CTGCCCGAGGCGACCCTCGCATGGTTCCGCACGAACAGCACCTTGCTTGGTCTNGTCGCGGACCTGGTGCAGCGATGGCCGGCACTCAGCGCGGTGAAAGGAGCCGACGTAGTATTGCAACGCCTTGCTCCGATGATGGCTGACCTCGCCGACCTGGAGGTCCTGCTTCATGACGTGGGCGACGACGGCAATCCCGACCTGCTCCACGACGTAGCGGACCGCTTGTGGCCGACCATCAAGGGCTTGGAGAAGCAGGTTTGCGAACGTGTCGAGGAAGCGATGGCCGAGGCGCAACTCGCGCTGACTGGCGCCGACATGCTCGATGCACTGGCCAATGGCGCTGGNTTGCAGCGGCGCCTCCGCGCNGCCACCATGGAAGCCATNGAATCGGCCNTCGAGGANGCCAACGCCGCCTTGTCCNAATTCCTCAATGGAACCGGCTTGCGCATGCCTCAACGGCTGTTCAAGGACGGTTGGCCGCTGAAGGTGGACCGCAACGAAGTCGATCTGCTCGTCGAAGACCTNGAGCGTCGCATCGCTGCGGATGAAGCGGCTGAACTCCTCCGCCTTTCAANCGCACTCGCTCCTTTGCGCGAAGTCTGCGGCGAAGCGATTGAAGCGATGATCGAACTTGACCAATGGCTGGCCGTGGCCCGATGGTCCGAAGCGCACCGCTGCGTGCGCCCAACGATGGNCGAGCACGGCTTGGTCGTCGTCGAAGGACGGCATCCGNTGCTCGGCATCGAACCTGACCCTGTAACCTACGGTGTCGGACGCTCAGCGGACAANGGCGACCAGCAGACAGTGGCCCTGTTGACCGGTGCGAACAGCGGTGGTAAGACCACCTTGCTCGAACTGCTGGGCTTCACCTGCATCCTCGCCCACATGGGCCTGCCCGTACCGGCCACTGAAGCCCGAGTGGGCCGTGTCAAGCACTTGCAGGTGTTGGCCAAAGCCGGCGGCACCCAATCGGCAGGAGCGCTCGAACAGACGCTGGTCGACCTCGCCGAGGTCGTCAGCGACCCNACGTCGAAGCTCATCCTTGCCGACGAGTTAGAAGCGATTACCGAACCTGGAGCAGGCGCCCGCATTATCGCCGGCATGCTGCTCGCGGCCGAGGCCCACCCGGAGACCTCGATGGTGCTCGTGACCCACCTTGCTCCGGCCATCATCGAAGCCACAGGACGTGACGACCTGCGCATCGACGGCATNGAAGCCCGAGGCCTTGACGAGGACCTCGAACTCATTGTGGACCGCACGCCACGCCGGAATCACTTGGCCCGAAGCACGCCTGAACTCATCGTGCGTCGCTTGGTCGAACGGTCGGAAGGGCCCGCTAAGGCGGTCTTTGCCTCGATCCTCGAGGCTTTCTGATCAGCAGGTTCGCCCTGANTCGCCGCCGTAGGTCTGCATTGGGGCTNGGAACAGATCGTCGCATGAGCGCTCAACCAACGGCAGAGTCAGGAAGGCTCCGTCCCAGTTGATGGTGTACCATCCGACGGATGCGGGCGATGGGACGTAGTCTTCTCCGGTTTGTGTCATGGTGATGGTAATCGATTCGCCCGCTTCGATGAAGACGTCCATCGCAAAGAACTCCATCTTTCCTGTAACGGTCGCGAAGGGTTGCAGGGCCTCAACGCCATCCCGGCCACCGTCNTGGAAGCGGAAATCCATCACGGCATGGCCGAGGTGCATGCCATTGGAGTCCGTCATTTCGAGGAAACCATGACCTCCGTTCGTCGTGTGTGGCGTAACCGGNATGTGGAAGGTCGGCATCCCGGCAATCCATGTGTCGTTTTCGAACGGCCCGTAGGACATCGTGATGCTGTCNGTTGTCGTGATGCTCGCTCCACTGGGACCCATCGCACTTCCGCGCACTTCGACGTATTGCGTGTCTTCGGCGGGCCAAGTGGACTCAAAGCGCCATCCGCCACGGTTGTCCTGCATTTCGACGCCAAGCACCGGCGCAACGCCTTCGTCACGGAGNTACCAATCGAACCACACCAGCATCTCGTCGGCCCAATCCCAACGCAAGGTGTAGGGGTACGCTTCTGCGCCACGGCCGCTGCCTTGCGAGCTGTGTCCAGAGACGCGGTCCGGGTAATCGTGAGCCCATTGTCCAGCGAGGGTCTTCACCTCAATGCCGGCATCGTGGACTTGCTGATGGACGGGGAAGGCCATGTGTGGATCGACGTTCCAATCCTGCATGCCTTGGATGATGTAGACCGAACCCTGGTAGTTTTGCAGAGCCCGGTCGAGGAAGGAACGCTCGGTCCAGTAATCGTTGCCGCCGTAGGTCACCATGCCGCCTGAGAAGTAGGCNGCAGGTCCGTTGGCGTAGCCTTCGAGGTAACCTTCGCACAGGGTNTGGCTGTCCTCAGAGTCGCCGTCGATGCCGAANGANCCGTAGACGCCNTTGTGCATGATCATGCCNCGGGCTTCCATGCTGCCGTTGCGCCACATGAGNTCGTGAACACCAATCAGCCCAGACATGGGGACGATGGTCGCAAGNTGGGGGTTGCCAAAGGTNGCCGCCTGCCACGGCGTGCTGCCGTCGTAGGACTTGCCNATGAGCCCGACGCGNCCGTTGGACCAGCCTTGGGTGCCGAGCCAGGTCACCGCGGCGTCGATGCCGCGCTGCTCGTCGGTGCCCATGAGGTCCATGCAATGGTTGGATTCGCCGGTGCCAAACACCGAAACTTGGGCCACGGCATAACCGTGAGGNACGTAGTTNTCNATNAGGAAACGGCCCAANCGATCNGCAGGCGTCACAGCGTTGACGTCGCCGTCGTCGTAGTAGGGGCCNACNTCAGCGATGACCGGCACACGNCANTCNTCNGAGACGTTCTCCAANGTCCAGTCGCATCCCTCGATNATNGGCAGCCAAAGGCCCAGATGCACCTCTGCATCGCCGGTCAGGCCAGCACCGCCGTCTGCGGCGGTGATGGTGTCGACCTGCACGAAGACCGAGATCGCTTCGGGGATGCCATAGCTGCCGTTCACGGTCACGCGGCTGAACACATCGCTGTCGTCGTAAATGAGGTCGCCACGCTCCCATGGATCGGGGTACGCCATTGGACCTTCGTCCACGGGCATGGCCTCNTCTTCAGCACCCAGGCAGCCCGCCAAAGGCATGGCGAGCATCAACCAAACGAGCATGAACGCGACGTGTCGCACGTGAAACGCCTCTGGCCTNCTCAATTAGAACATGACGGGTCGCTGCAGCAGCCACCGCCGTCGGCNGCTGCGGGAGGATTCGCTTCTTGTTCTGCGATTTGAGCGCGCACGTCGTCCATGTTGAGTTCCTTGACCTTNCCAACAAGATCTTCCAGGGCTTCCTCAGGAAGCGCACCGGGTTGCATGAACACGCCAATGCCTTCCTTGAACACCACAGTGGTGGGGATGGAACGGATGCCAAAGGCTCCGGCAAGCGCCTGTTCGGCTTCGGTGTCCACCTTGGCGAAGGTCACGTCGGGATGCGCTTCAGACACGCGCTCGTAGACCGGAGCGAAGGCCTTGCAAGGTCCGCACCAGTCAGCCCAGAAATCAATGAACATCATGGAGTTGTCAGCGAGGGCTGCTTCGAAGGTCGCCTCGGTCAGGTCAACGGTGGCCATGCCACGTCGTCGCGGTGGGGGTTCCTTGACCTGTTGGCGAACATGTTCGTGCAANTTCNGGNGGANNGAGATGCCTTGATGGGGCGTCTGCGAATCGGCAACCGTGACGCCTCGTCTGCCTGCGGCCTTCCTCGTCCTCCTGATGGTCCTGTCAACGGCCCCCCTCGTGGCCAGCGCAGACGAAACGCCCGACGTTCGCATCTCAGAGGTGCTCGTCTCTGCGTCCTCCGAAGACTACGACGGCGTGGATTGGAACGGCGACGGTTACACCGGCAGTACGTCCGACCAATTCATCGAAATCTGGAACGCAGGCAGCACGCCGGTTGACGTCTCGGATTGGTGGCTTGACGACGAAGAAGGCGGTGGATCGCCGCCCTGTCGATTGCCTTGGGACACCGTCCTCGAGCCCAACGCTCGCATCGTTGTGTTCCGCGCAGACTCCGGCATTGAACTGGACTACTACGGCGGAGATAGCGCGATTCTTCGTACCGCCGAGGGCGTGCTCGTCGACTCGATGAGCTGGCCCGACAAGGACAGTTGGTGGGACCGGCCCTACATCCCGTTGGACAACGGAACCCTCTGGAAGGACGATGCTCCCACGCCAGGCTCGCATGAGAATGCGACCGTCACGGCTCCCATCGCCGGCCTACGGTGCTACACCGCCTTGGACCACATCCATTCTGGCGCCTACGTGTTGACCGGACGCGTGGTCACGATGGACGATGCCGGCACCGTCCACAACGACGGCTCCATCCTCGTCGAGGACGGCGTCATCGTCGAAGTGTGGAACGGTGACGCTCCCAGCGACCTGACCCTCGAAGGCGTGCCCGTGCACCACACGGACGCCACCATCTACCCGGGTTTGCTCGACCTGCACAACCACCTCCACTACAACACTGCGCCCGTGTGGCCGGTGGAGAACCACATGTCCTCACCCAACGAGTGGGGCGGTTACCAGAACCGCTACCAGTGGAAGAATCACCCTGACTACAGCGACTTTGTCACCAAACCAAAGATGCTGCTGCACGGCGGCCCATACTTCAACTTGGAATTCGCCGCGATGAAGTACGTCGAAGCCAAGGTGATCGTCGGCGGGACCACCGCCTCCCAAGGCGCACCCTCGAACCCCGACGACGCTTACGCCAGCGTGCTGGCGCGCAACATCGAGGATTGGAACTTCGGCCGTGACGAAATCCACACCAAGGTCACTGAACTTGAGTCCGATTACATTGGAAACCACATCAAAACGGGCAACGCAAGCCAAGAATTGGACGCTTGGTTCCTCCACCTTGGCGAAGGTGTGGACGAGTCCAGCCGAGCCGAATTCGACATCCTCGTGGCCAACGACCTCCTTGTTGGAGAGTTGGTCCTCATCCACGGAACAGCCCTCACCGCTACGGAATTCCAAAAGATGGGCGAGGTCGGTGCCAGCCTCGTCTGGTCTCCGCTCTCCAACCTGCTGCTTTACGGTGACACCACGGACGTGGCTGCGGCCAAGGCCGCAGGCGTGAACATCGCACTGGCACCAGATTGGTCGCCTTCCGGCAGCAAGTCACCGCTCCATGAACTGAAGATCGCCGATCTGTGGGACGACGAAGTCCTTGGCGACATCTTCACCGACGAAGAGATGGTCCGCATGGTCACCTCGAACGCAGCGGACGCGACCAACTGGGAGGATCACGTCGGCCGAATTGCACCAGGCATGGCCGCCGATTTGGCGGTCATCGATTCGCACCACCTTGACCCCTACCGCAACCTCATCGACGCCGTTGACCCTGACGTACGCCTGACCGTCATCGGCGGCATGGCCCTCTACGGTGACGCGGACTTGATGCAGGCCATGCGTGGCGACGATCACGAAGCGGCCGGCAAGTTCGACAAGCGCATCGACGTCACCGCCAGCGGTGTGGAAGACGGGCTGCGTTCGTGGGCTTCCATCGTTGAGAACCTCACCGAGGCCGCGGCCTTCGACCCCGCGGTTATGGAAGCCACCTTTGGCGAGGTAGACGGCTTTGACAGCCTGACTGCTGGCGTTGGCCACGGTGGTCTCGACCCATGGTGGACCTACGAGGACCCACAGTACTTCCAAACGCTGAACGGCTCAACCTCCGGGAACGCTCAGATCGACCTCAGCCTGGTTTGGGACCGCTACTACGACCGTGCCGCCACCATGACTTCGGTGGACCTTGGCAACACCTCAACGTGGGAAGCCAAGGGCACATCGTCCTCGACGGGCGACGGAACGGGGACCACGCCCGGCGACGACGGCAACCAGGGTGACGACACGACCGCCGGCGACGACACCACGCCTGGCGACGACACCAACCAAGGTGACGACACGATCACCCCCGACGACCCATGTGCGGACGGCCTTGGCCTGGGCTGCGACGGCACCGGCTCAACGAGCGATGAGGAGGCCGCAGCCGGCGACGGTGGCGCACCGATCGGCTTGATCGGCGTGGGCTTGCTCGTCGTCGTTGGTGTCGCTGTGTTCGTGATGCGACGGCGCGAAGACGAGATTGACCTGACGGCCCAAGACGCCCTGTTCGACGAGGATGACCTCGAAGAAGCAGAAGCGGCAGAAGAAACCGAAGAATCGGACACAGGGCAGACGGACCCCGAGAAAGAGGTCGTCGACATCCCAGCACCACCGCCCCCTGGCGGCCCGCCGGCATGATCAACGCAAGGTCCACACAGGGCCATCAGCCGTGTCCGTGACCTCGACGCCCATCGCGGCGAGGCGATCGCGAATGGCATCGGCCGCAGGCCAATCCTTGGATGAACGTGCTTCAGTGCGCTGGAGAAGCAACGCCTCGACTTCGTCCGCGACCTCAGCACGTCGCGGATCTTCCTCGGGCTCCGCCAACAGCACGTCGGGCGAAGGGAGGACACCCAGAACGTCGCCCGCGAGTTCTTCGAACCACGCCACGCAGTGATGGGCCACGGCGTTCGCGTCCGCTTCGTCAAGGTCAGCGTCCAACAGACGCGTGGCTTCGCGAACGCCGCCGAGCACCTTGGCGATGGCTTCGCGACTGTTGAAATCGTCGTCCATGGCCAACGCGAAACCTGCCGCCATCCGCTCCATGAGGCCAAGCCCCTTGGACAGCGGATCTTGGTTGGTCACGTCAGGCTGAGGCAGGGGGACGGGATGGTCCGACGTGCGTTGACGAAGCGCCTTGGCGTAGGCTTCGATGAGCCGCCCATGGTTGCGTTCCGCGTCGTGAAGCAGGGCCTCGTTCATGTCGATGGGCGAACGGTAGTGGGCGTTGATCAGTGCGAAACGCAGGACGAGCGGGTCAACCCGTTCGAGGATCTCCCGAATGGTCCAGAAGTTGCCCAGGGATTTGCTCATCTTCTCCCCGTCGACGTTCACAAAGCCGTTGTGCAACCAGTGGTGCACCAAAGGCGCGTGATCTGTATGGCACTCGCCTTGGAAAATCTCGGCTTCGTGATGGGGGAAACGCAGGTCATGGCCGCCACCGTGAATGTCGAAAGCCCCGTCAAAGCGGTCCAAGCTCATCGCGGTGCACTCGATGTGCCAACCGGGTCGGCCGTCGCCCCACGGCGAAGGCCACGTGGGCTCGTCAGGCTTGGCCGCCTTCCACAACGCAAAATCACGGTGATCGCGCTTCCCTCCACCAGTGCCACCAACGCGCCCGCCTGCACCGGCACGAACTGCATCGAAGCTTTGTCCGGTCAGTTGGCCGTACTTCTCGGGAGCTGAGGAGACGTCGAAGTATACGCCGTCCTCTGATGCATAGGCATGCCCGCGCTCGATCAGGTCCTCGATGATTGCGATCATCCCTTCCACGTGCTCAGTGCAGCGCGGATAGTGGTCTGCACGAAGAATGTTCAGCGCGTCCATGTCCTCGTAGTAGCCTTCGATCATCTCATCGACGAGACCCAACCAATCGCCATCACGCGTTTCGTTGGCGCGAGCAATGATCTTGTCATCGACGTCGGTGAAGTTCTGGACATAATCGACGTCATAGCCGCTGGCTTCGAGCCAGCGGTGGATGAGGTCGAAGGCCAAGTAACACCGAGCGTGCCCAAGATGGCAGCGGTCGTAGACCGTGACGCCACAGACGTACATGCTGACCCGACCCGGGCGCATGGTGGTGAACGGCACCTTCTCTCGACGACGGGTGTCGTGGACACGCAACGCCATGGTGCTCGGCGTTTCGTGAGGGCGGGGTCACTTCAACGTTCATGTAGGGCAGCACAAGCGGAAGCCCATGGGAAGACGTGTGCTCGTCACCGGGGCCAACGGCTTCCTGGCCAATCATCTGGTCCGAGACCTGCTCGCAGAGGGATACACCGTCGTGGCCACGGTGCGGGACCTGTCGGACCCGGTACGCACCGAGCGCCTGCAGCATCACGCCTCCTCTCTGGGTTGCCCCGAGCGGCTTGAACTCCGCGAAGCCGACGTCCTCGACGCCGACCCATGGAAGGACCTGCTCGCCGGTTGCGACGGCCTCTTCCATACCGCTGCGGTCTTTTCCCTGAGCGGCGACTCGGATGTTATTCTGAACACCGCGAACCTCGGAACAGAACACCTGCTCAAGGCCGCTGCTGAAACCGGCGTGAACCGCATCGTCTACACCTCGAGCACGGCCGCTGTGGGCAGTGGTCCGCGGGGGCGGCCAAAGGACGAGGACGACTGGCAATCCGGGTCCAGCATGCCCTACACCGCAGCGAAGACAGAATCAGAACAAAGGGCATGGCGGATCGCCAAAGAGCATGACCTCGATCTTCGCGTCATCAACCCCACGGCCATCCTTGGTGGCGGGTTTTCTCGGCCACCTCCCAGCGTTGATTGGATGCCGGACCTCCTTTCCGGAGCTTGGCCGGTGATCCCCGCCATTCCAATGGCCTTTGTCCACGTGGAAGACGTCGCTCACGCGCATCGCATGGCCTACGAAGTAGACGAAGCCGAGGGTCGATTTGTCCTTGCACCGCACAGCGGGATGACGATGGTGGACGTGGCCCGGGCAGCGCGTCGTCTCAGGCCGGAATCCAAAGCCCCGAAGCGGTCCCTGCCACGCCGCTTGTTGCCGGTCGCAGTCTTCTACGACTGGCTCATGGGTTTGCGCACGGGCGAGCGAACGCTCACTCGCGCTGTGGTTCGCGGCTACATGCGTGGCGACTCCCTCTACTCAAGCAGCAAAGCAGAGCGTGTGCTTGGCATGACTTGGCGTTCCTTTGACGCATGCGTCGAGGACACCATTCGAGCCTTCGAGGAGCGNTGACCATGAACAGATGGACGGTCCGAATGGCATGGATGCTGCCGTTGGCTTCGGTCCTNGCCGCGATGGCGGTCCACCACNTCCGCGGCGCAGCCAACGCTCCACTNATCTTCATTTCACAAGCCGATTACCCNGGGCCAGAAGGCCTCATCTTCACCCTCGGACTCACCGCAAGCGGCCTGTGGCAGGCGTGTACGGTCTGGATNATGACCGAAACGTCGCCTCGCCCTTGGTCCGTTGAGCGCATCGTTGGCCTGACCGCAGCAGCATGCGTGGTGATCATGGCCAACCGCTCGATGTACAGCCACCTTGACNCCCACATCTTGGCCGCGGTGGGTATCTTCCTGTTTGGATGGGCTTGGTTGTGGTTGGTTCAGCGTCGCAGCCGTCGCGTTGGTGCATCACAAGGTGCTCAACAACGCCAGATGGCCTTNTGGTGCGTTGGAATCGGTTTCGTGATGCAGTTCATCGGTGCGGCCGTGGCGCTCACCATTGATCCCAGCATCACCTTACCCACAAAAGGGGCAGGTCACCCGTGGTGGTCTGTAGCGGCCTTGGCCGAATACGTGATAGTGGCAGGATTGTGGTGGGGCATTGCCACAATGGAACAGGATCTTGGCTTGTTGGACCAAAGCAGGATGGCAACCACCGAACCCTGAGGGCTGTTTCAGAAGACGATTCCGANGCCTTGATGCGAACGGAGTCAGGGATTCTTTGCCGTTTGCAGCACGCGCTCATCAAGCGTGCTGAGGGCCTTCGATGCGGGGTCCATACCACGCTCGGTGTGCCCCACCCAAACCTCGACTTCGAGACGGCGATGGCTGAGCAAATGCACTACGTCACCGGCTTTGCTGCGTTGCTTCTGTGCCTCGTCCAGTGAAGTGTCGTTTGCCGGAATGTAGGGCGGTCCCCACAGGCCGCCGAAACGGGCCGACGTTGGGCGTTGCACCAAATGCGGGCGGCCGTTTGCGTCGACGTCGACCAGCGCCACGAGCCGTTCGGTTTTCGTCCGTCGTTTGGCCGGGGCAGGGAAGGCGTGCACGCCGTCCGGGTGATCACGAGCGGTGCAGGTTTCCTGAACTGGACAAGCGCTNCAATGAGGCGCNCGAGGACGGCACACAGTCGCGCCGAGTTCCATCACCGCCTGATTCCACACGCTTGGTGCAACACCGTGCCCGTGTGCGTCGTCCATCCACGTTTGGGCGAGGGAGGCCACACCCGCNGGTTTTGGTTCATGCACGCCGGTCTGGCGAGCGACGACCCTTCGGACGTTTCCGTCGACCACCGCAGCGGGCACTTCATGCGCGATTGACGCCACCGCAGCGGCCGTGTAGGGACCGATGCCAGGCAGCGACTGAAAACCAGCCACCACGTCATCGCACGTGGACGGCGAAGGAAGGGCGCCCTTCCAAGGACCGCTTGGATCACTCACCTCCAACGCGAGCGCATGCAAGCGGCGACCACGTGCATAGTAGCCTGCACCCTGCCAGAGGTGCATCACCTCGTCAAGTTCCGCTTCGGCCATCGAACCAACCGTCGGGAAGCGATCCAGAAGGCGTCGCCAATATCCGAGGCCTCGCGCCACCTGCGTCTGTTGAAGGAGCACTTCGGAGAGCAAAATGGCCCANGAGTCGGACGTGGCCCGCCAAGGCAAGTCNCGGGCTTCATCCCCGTACCAGCGCGAGAGCACCTCGACGTTCACGAACCTCAGGCCTCGGCTTCCTTGGTGGCCTCAGCGGCCGCTTTGTTGGCTTTGATGACGGCGTCGTTGGCCTTGATCTGGGCCCAGACCATCTCTGCAACGTCCTGAACTTGCATGTCGGCGTCGATGGCCGCAAGTCCGTCGGTGACCATTGTTGAGCAGAAGGGGCAGCCCACGGCCACCGTGTCGGCTCCGGTCGCAGCAATCTCACGCGCGCGAATGACGTTGACACGTTCGTGGTCGTCGTCGACGATTTCCTCCATCCACATCTGCGCGCCACCCGCACCGCAGCAGAAGGACTGCTTGCCTGTGCGTGCTGGCTCGGCGTCTACGCCGCCAATGATTTCTCGGGGCTCATCGGTGACACCACCGATTCGGCCGAGGTAACAGGGGTCGTGGTAGGTGACCTCACCGTCGTGCTTCGGCGCAGGGAGTTTCCCGTCACGTTGCAGTGTGGAGATCAGTTGGCTNTGGTGCAGCACCTCGATGTCTTCACCGCCGAACGCCTNGTACTCCTTGCCAAGCGTGTGGAAGCAGTGGGGGCAGGACGACACGATTTTCTTCACGCCCAACTCCTCAAAGGTGGCCAAGTTGGTTTCAGCCAGCATTTGGAANAGGTATTCGTTTCCGGCCCGACGCGCAGGNTCGCCGTTGCAGGTTTCCATCATGCCGAGGATGCCAACGTCGAGTCCGGCTTCCTTCATCACCGAAACGGTGTCCCGTGCGACCTTCTTGTTGCGGTCGTCGAAGGACGCAGCGCATCCTGCGAAGTAGATGTACTCGGCCGGCTCGGCCACCTTGACGTCGAGACCTTCCGCCCAATCGCCGCGCTCGTGGGCGGGGATGCCGTATGGGTTGCCTTCGTTCTCGATGTTCTCGATGGTTGACATCAGTGGGAGAACAACTTCCTCCACGGTTTCATTGAATTCCATGCGCTCCATCATCAGGTGGCGACGAGCGTCCGTGAGTTTGGGCACGTGATCGATGTAAATCGGGCAGGCCTCGACGCAGGCATGGCAGGTGGTGCAAGCAAAGATGGCGTCTTCACCGATGCGGGCGATGAGGTCTTCCTCAGGAGACTCGCCCGACAAGAGGATGGGAGCGTGATCGTTCGCGTAGTTCCGGATGTCGTGAATGACCTTCATCGGATTCAGGGCCTTTCCAGATGCATAGGCTGGGCAAGCGTCCTGACATCGGGCACATGACGTGCAGGCCCAGCCATCGATGAGGCTGCGCCAGGTCAAATCGGTGTAATTGACCGCGCCAAAGGATTCGAGGTCGAGGTCGTCAAGACCGACCGCCGTACCGTCCTCGTTGGTCGCCATTGGCAGCATCGTGCCCATNGGTCGAAGGTCATGGAAGAACACGTTNGGCAGCGCCATGACNAGGTGCATGTGNTTCGAGACAGGGATGAGNAAGAGGAAGGTGGAAATCGCGACCATGTGCGCCCAGTAGGCGAGGTTGACCATCGCTTGACCGGGGGCCATGGCGTCTTGCACCCAGAGTCCAATGAACTCGGAACCCGAGAGTTCCTCGCCNGCTTCCACGANGTAGGAGGTGAGCGTGATCGTCATGATGAGNAGAAGAATGACGTTGCCTTCCAGTTGCGACTTCCCCTTCAGNTTNTCAGGGGTNAACGCCACACGGCGGGTCAANGCNGCNGTGCANCCAAAGAANGCCATCGTGTANCCCACTTCGACCATGCCGTTCCAAGCCCACTTCANGCCGAGCGGTTCGAGGATTCCNTCNGAGAAACGGTTCGCGGACGCCAAGTCGAACATNTCNGTNGAGAGCATCAGGAAGCCCCAGAACATCAGCACGTGCATGATTCCAGCCACAGGNTCGGCCAAGACTTTCTTTTGACCCAACCAGCCGGTCAGGACCTCCTTGAANCGGAGNCCCCACGAATCAAAACGGTTCTCAGGAGCNCCCCTGAGCACCANNCGNGTNGCTTTCTGGACTTGGAANATGAAGAATCCGGNNGCCGTCCCAAGCAACACNANNAGCANCACCCANCCGGGCANNCCTNCGTANGAGTCAGCCAAGGGGTGCACGAAATCAGAAGACATGACGGACACCGGGGTCGTGGACCCTACTTCCAACGATGCGGTTATGGACCTTCAATGCACCGTCATCCACCACAAACAAGGGAAACGGCTTGAAGCGTGGTCGTCCACCCGGGGCCATGGACGAAGTCGTGGCCAGCGCCCCGGGCAAAGTCGTCCTGTTTGGTGAACATGCTGTGGTGTACGGCCATCCAGCCATCGCCGCGTCCATCGCACAGCGCACCACCGTGACCTTGCGGACTACCGAAGATCCGGGCGTGCACATCGGCCGCGCCCGAGTGGACTTCGAACGTCACCCTCACCTTGCCACGATGATCGCTCACCTGTGGGACGAAACAGCCTCGCCAGGACTTGACCTCAGCGTGACCAGCGACGTCCCAAGAGGGGCAGGTCTCGGCTCTTCTGCCGCATTTGCGGTGGCCTCTGCCGTGGCACTTCGAGCCGCAGGCGGCCGTGCCGTGGACGCGGGCACCGGTGCTTGGCTCGAAGGATACGCCTCAGACGGGTCAGAGGTCGCCTTGTTCCATGGCGGCCACGACGTCCGTAGGAATGCCGAAGTGGGCGAGCGTCGGTTCGGGCAGGATGCACTCTCCTTGGAGGAGGCCTCGCTTCTTGGCCACGTAGCGGAAGCCATGTCACAAGACGGGCGAGCTAGCCCGATGGACACGTTGACCTCGGCGTACGGCGGGCTTGTCCTGTTGTCGAACCGGTTGGAGCGTGAGGACGCGTGGATCATGCGTCGTACCATGCCCATGGGCGACGCGGTTCGCTCGTGGGAACTTCATCGTCTTGAAGGCCTCCACTTTGAGGAGGGTTTGAGCCTGGTCGTCGGGCATACGGGCATCAACGCTCCGACCACCAACATGGTCGCCGGCGTCGCTGCGCGACGAACAGAGGAGGCCGGTATTGACGAAACCATGGACGCCATTGGCGCGTTGGTTCATCGCGGCATGGAAGCTCTGCTGGCCGGTGACGCAGAGGGCGTAGGTCGAGCCATGACGGAAAACCATCTGCTTCTGCGTCGGCTTGGAGTGTCACACCCTGCGTTGGAAACCTTGGTTTCGGCAGCCCTTCCGACGTCCTTAGGCGCAAAACTCACGGGCGCGGGTGGAGGCGGTTGCATGATTGCGTTGACGCAAGATCCGAAAGCCACCAGCGAAGCCATCGAATTGGCCGGAGGACGAACGTGGATCACGTCGTTTGGCACGCCAGGTGCGCGGCTCGAGGCTTGCCCAAAAGGCGGCCTCATCAATCCTAAGTGACTCAGTCCAAGGCCTCAATGGCCCCTTCGTGACGGGTCAACAAGTTGCGCAACTTCACCTTCATCGTCGGGGTCATCAGGCCGTTTTCCGTCGTCCACTCGTCGTGGTCGAGGATGAGATCGCGGGGGATTTCGTAGCCCTTCCAATTTTTGTCGCCCTTTGCGTGGTTAGAAACACGATTGAGGAGCCACTCGCTGACCGCTGGGTCCGCGCACACGGCGGCGTCGTCACCAGGAGTGGGGATGCCTACGGCGTTGAGTTCCTTGCGCAAGGCTTCCATGTTGGGGTGCACGATGAGGAAGGTGTAGCGGCGGTTGCGACCGTCGAGGGCGGCTTGCTCGATCACCGAGTCCAGCTTGAGGTTCTCTTCCAGCGGGGCGGGGGAAACGTACTTGCCGTTCTCCAGCTTAAACTGGCTCTTGACGCGTCCCGTGATGGTCAGGTAGCCGTCTTTGGAGAGCTTGCCAAGATCGCCGGTGCGGAAGGTGCCGGGCTCGATGATGACCTTCTCGGTCTCGTCCGGCTTGTTCCAGTAGCCCTGCATGACGTTGGGCCCGGTGACGATGATCTCACCCTCGTCGGGGCGGTCTGGGTCGTCCCATGCCGAGGTGTCGATGGTAACCTCAATGCCGTTGAGGACCTTGCCCACGGAGTTCAGGCGAGACTCGCCGTAGCCCATCCATCCGTTGGCGGAAACCATCGGCGAAGTTTCGGACAGGCCGTAGCCTTCGAAGCATGAAATGCCCACCATCTGGATGAACTGCGCCACGTCGGGCGAGAGGGCGGAGGCTCCGGAAATCGCGAAGCGGAGGTTGCCGCCAAATCTGTCGCGCACCTTGCCCCAAATGATCTTGTCAAAGCGCTTGTCCCAGAAGGTGGTCGGTGCAACGGCGTCGCAGACCACACCTGCCTTTGCGATGCGCTTGGAGGCATGCTTGCGAGCCTTGCCCGAAAGGAAGCGCTTGACACCACTCGAGTCGAGCTGCGCGTTCACGCGGTCGTAGAAGCGGTTCCAGACGCGAGGCACGGCGCACATGACGGCGGGCTTGATCTCGGTCAATTCGTCTGCAATGCGCGTCAAATCCGAAATGAGGTTGACGTGCACACCGCTGCGAATCATGTAGAACAGGTCCACGGTGGAACCGAACACGTGAGCCCACGGAAGGAAGGATGCGGACTTGTCGCCGATGTAAATCGGGAAGACGCTCTGCACGCTGAGGATGTTGGACAGGATGTTCCAGTTGGTCAGCATGACGCCCTTCGGGTTGCCCGTGGTACCGGAGGTGTAGATGAGGGTGGCCAGGGCCATGGGGTCGTCGGCAGGCTCGCCAAGCGCATCAGCGGCACGTCCGTCTTGTACAAAGGCCGACCAATTGAGGACTTCAATGCCCTCAGGGGGCAACTCGTTGGCCTCTTCTTCGCCGAGGAGAACAACGCCGTTTGCGGGCCACGCTGAAGCATCATCCGGCATGGCCTCAACCAGCTTATCGAGCACGGTGGTGTTGGCGACCACCACCATGGAAGGGGTGGAGTCACCGAGAATGTAGGCCCATTCCTTACCGCGTTGTTGCGTGTACATCGCGGTGTAGAGGCCGCCGACGGCGTTGGCCGCAAGCGCCGTCGCAGCCCACTCGACCGAATTGTCGACAATCAAAGCGATGCGGTCACCGGCGACGACGCCACGCGACACCATGCCGCTGGCGACGGCATCCACGAGGTCAGCGAATTCACCATAGGAAAGGTGACTTCGGGCCATACCTTCCGAAGGGATGTAACCGAACAACGGCTGATCGGAGAAGCGCTCGACGCTGGTCTTCATCATTCGGTAGAGGGTCACTGGGTCGTCGCCTTCCGGCTGCTTCCATTGACGGTCGTTTGATTGTCGCTCCCATGCACGTTGGTGCTCGGCCATACTTTGTCCACACGGATAAGGGCCTTTCAATTCATCTCCTCATCCGGGAGGAGCACCCTGCGGACTTGCGCGCGCCAATCAGCCCCTCCGTTTCGATTCGCTAGCGGTGATGCCGGGCTTGGATGCCAGCATTTGTCGAGCCGAACTTGGCGGCCGTCAGCACTGAGGCCCTCTCCCTTCGAGCCGCCCAATGCCCGTTGGGCTCGGTCCGATGCGTAGGCGCCGACACCGATGATTCGCGTGGCTCTGAGCACATCGACGACTTCGCGCAAGTGATCGTCGCAGGCTTCGAACACCGGAGCGACGACCGATGCAGGGACCTTGTCTGGGGTGACGTTGGCCCCGCGTTCATTGAGCAAGAGCAAGGGGCAGTGGTTGACCAGAAAGACCTCTTTCATCGCGCCAAGAGGGGACCCGTAGACCTCGAATAACAACGACCAGATGCGTTGGCCACTGACCTCTTGCCGGGCTTGTGAAAGTCCAACAATCGGACGTTTGGGGTGCGCGCCAGATGGCGTGACCATGGGAAGATCTGGGATTTCGAGTTCGTCGCGGACGATTCCAGTGGCCCCAAAGGGTACACCGCTTTGTGCCATCCCCCATGGTCCTGGATTCATGCCGAGCAGCAAGGTGGTGGCGCCATGGCCGCCCCACGTGCGGATCCACGCTTCGTGCAAGGGCCATGCGTAATCGAGGGTGTTGGTGGCATGGGCCACGCCCCCTTGCCCGAGAAGGCTTGGAAGGAGCTCATTGCATCGGTCCGACAAACGCCGTGCTGCAGCAAGTAGACCCTCCACGATCTTGGCGTCGCCCATGGCTTATGCACCCCCCGGCCGGAGGATGCGGTGGACGTCGACACGGTCGGGTAGACGCTGTCCTGCTGCAACGAACCATGCTTCGACGTCGTCGATGAGCGGGCTGTTTCCGGTGCGTTTTCGAGCCCGCTTGGCCCGTTCGGTGACCAAGGCCCAAGCAGCCTTGGCGCCAACACCGGGAATCGCCTCGAGCACCGAGGCCGTGACGCTGTCCGCATCCATGTGCAGTTCGATTCCGGTGATGGAACGCTGACCGTGCCCAGTCACCATGACGTCCGTCGTGGCCTCGAGGGTGGTCAAATACGAGGCACCAATGAGGATGGGATAAGCGCCGATCTGACGACCAAACGACACGCCAGCGCCACCCCACATCGAGCCGTCCCGGTGGTGAGGAGTATCGTGCGCAGGCAAACGGGTTCGACCTCCGTGAGATTCCCAGTGCACGTCACGCAGCACACCGCCCACCGGCATCATCTCGGCCAGCAAAGGCGCATCGACCTCATCGCGCACGCGCCGCTTGAAGGCGGCGAAGGCATCGGAATCAACGTCTTGGAATCCTTTGCCTTCCACCTGGCGGAGATTGATTCGGCGCAACCAGTGGCCTTCGTCGCGCAGGCCGTTGAGCAGGTCCATGTTGAGGCCGTAGGTCACGTCGGTTTCGCCGTTCAGTCCTGCAATGAAGTTGACTCCAGGCAAGAGTTTGGGCAACCCGCGTTCACCACGCGCGCGGCCGTACCGGTTGATCAATCCGACCGCGGCCTTGAGTTGCGCTGGATCGCAGTTGAGCCAGTTTGCCTGGTGCACGTTCGGGTCTGCAGACTCGACGCCAAAGGACAGCACGGCGCCATCGCTCAAGGTGGCCACGAGGGTTTTGGTGATGGCTTCGGCTTCCTCAAGGTGCTCTGCGATGATGCTTGGGTTCCCGTTGTCGGTGTGTAGGATGCCCAAGCGTTCGTCTTCTCGCAGACCATGCAGCAAGCGCGCAATCGGTTCAGGGTCTGGCCGCGGGTATTCCATCTCGCCGACGCCTTCGGCAAGGTAAGTGTAGGTGTCCGTCATCCCTCCGAGGCGGACGTGGCGGACGCCCGCATCAAGCGCGAGTTGCACCTCTGAGATGACGTCGTCCGGCTGCCGCCAGATCGGTGTGCCCTTCTTCGGTTCGATGCAGAAACGGCACCCACGCTTGTAGCGGACGCAGCCTTGGTAGACTTCTACTTCGTACGTCAACGGGCCAGCACGGTCGTGGTCGGGATGCTTCAGATCGGGATGCTCCAGCACCGCCTTGGACGTGGCGCCTGCCTGCGCCC
>PBMM01000002.1 GCA_002723635.1 Methanobacteriota archaeon
TGATGAAGGCCTTCCGCCCCGCAGGACCATGCGCGTCGCGGTTCTTTCGTCTGGCGGGAAAGACTCCTGTGCGGCGTGGTGGTGGGCGACGTGCCGTGGATGGGAGGTCAGTGTCCTCGTAACGTTGGTGGTGGAAGGCGATTCTCCAATGTTCCAAGTGCCCAACACGCGATTGGTTGAGGCACAGGCTTCAGCAGCCGGCATTCCATGGGACCACCGCGTCATCGACGGTTCGGAGGGTCCTGATTTTGAGGCGCTCGAAGACATGCTTCTGGCCTACGATCTCGACGGTTTTGTTAGCGGAGCACTGCGTTCGGATTACCAGCGCAACCGTTTGGAACGGCTTGGCGAAAAGATGGGCTTGATCACCTGGACGCCCCTTTGGCATCAAGACCCAATGGAACATCTTCGTGGCCTTGCATCNCACGGGTTTGACGTTCTTGTCACGTCCGTTTCCGCTGAAGGATTGGACGAGGCGTGGTTAGGGCGTATTCTGGATCACGCCACCTTGGACGAATTGGAGCCTTTGGCTGAGAAGTACCGCTTCAACGTCGACGGTGAAGGGGGCGAGTACGAGACCCTCGTGGTCAGAGCACCTTTGTTCCCGGAGGGATTGGACCTGCAGTGGTCAAAGGTCTGGGACGGCCGAAGAGGTCACTTGATTGTGAACTGATCAAGCAATGGCGTCACGAGCGAGCGCGACCGTCTCGTCCACCAATTCACCGGACACGCCAATGTGGTTTGCTGGGTTGAACATCGCCTCCAAGTCCTCGACGCTGAACACCGCAGTAATTTCGGGCGTGCGCATGCAGATGTCCATCAGGTGCTCTCCTGTTTCCACGGCGGTGAAGGAAGCGGTGCGGAGGATCTCGTGCGCCTCATCTCGGCCAATGCCGTGGGAGGTCAATTCGATCATCACCTTCTCGGCCATGACCAAACCACGCTGATCTTCGATGTTTTTCAGGCAGCGTTCTGCATCGACCCACATGCCTCGAAGCACCTTGGCGGTCTTTGCAAGCACGTCATCACAGAGTGCAGACGCATGCGAGAGCGTGAAGCGTTCTGCGCTGGAATTGGCCAAGTCGCGCTCGTGCCATAGGACGGCGTTCTCGTGGCTTGGAGCGATGAAGGATCGCACGATACGGGCGAGACCGCTGGCGTTTTCGCTCGTGATGGGGTTCTTCTTGTGCGCCATGGTCGAAGACCCGACCTGCTTCTTGACGTCGAATCCCTCACCAGCCTCGGCAATTTCGGAGCGTTGCAAATTCCTGATTTCGGTGAGGACTTTCTGGCATGTGGTGGCCGTGTTGGCCATCCAATGGACGTACTCGATGTACCGGTCTCGCCCGACGACCTGTGTGGTAGCCAAGGGCACGCCAAGACCGAGGTGTTCGAGGATCAGGCGTTGCAGTTCACGTGCTCCATCGCCTTGAGCAGCACCAGTTCCGACGGCTCCCAAGAACTTCCCGACGGCAATTCGNGGGCTGGCCTCGTCAAGGCGGATAAGATGGCGGCGGAGTTCGTCAAGCCACACGGCNGTCTTCAATCCAAACGTGATTGGGACGGCGGCTTGACCGTGGGTGCGGCCCAGCATGACCGTGTCGCGTTCTCGTTCCGCCACATCGGCACAGATACTGATGAGGTCGCACAAGCCCTTGCGGAGTAGCACGAGGCTATCGCGCAGTTGGAGACCAACCGCCGTGTCGACGATATCGTTGGAGGTCGCGCCCAAGTGGACGCACCAACCCGCATCGCCCGCGGCTTCGGCCATGGCCTTGGTCAAGGCCATGATGTCGTGACGCGTTTCCGCCTCGATTTCACTGACGCGTTTCTTGGTCACGATATCAGGCACCGAGATGCGCTCGATGACAGCGTAATCCTCAGCGGTTACCCGACCCATCTGCTGATGCGCCCACACCAACGCACGCTCGACCTCGAGTTGGCGTTCGTGCCGACCGTCTTCGGACCAGATTTTTTTGAAGTCTTGGCTGCCGTAGCGGTAATCCAACGGACAGAAGGCCATACCATTGGGCATTGTGGCCGCCCCAAGAACCTTCGCAGGCTAATGTTCACGTCGAGCGGACGGCTTCAGAGGAGCGTGCCTCTCGCATGGCCATGCGGACCATCAGCAGTGCGCAGAAGGATGCGAGCAGGAATCCGCCCCCAACGAAAGGTGAGACGTTGCTCCAGAGGATGGCTAGACCAAGCAACGAAGCATANGCGATGATTTGGCANACGGTTGACAGGCGCTCCAGCGTTCGTCGCTCGGCCGGAGCGAGGTTGGTGGCGAATGAATCGGCGTAGGTATGGATCATGAAGTACACCGCTTGGAAGGGTAAAGTCACGGCGATGAGGGTGAGTGCAAACTCCCGGGTGACGCTTGGGTTCATTTCCTGTTGAAGCCCATGCACGAGCATCACGGCGGTGTTGGACCCCAAAAGGGCCGCCATGATCGTCCATCGGCGGTCGGTGAAGGCCATCGTCGGAGGAGGATGTCCTTGGTCCATGACCCACAACGGGTCATCGGGAGGATAGCCCTTGCGCCTCAGGAGGAGCGAATAAGCAGAAGTCCGAGGGAGGTGATGGCCGCCACAATGAACAACATCACCATCATACCAACCGGACCGTACTGATTCTTGTCGTTCACGGCGGTCCCGATGAGACCATGCTGCTTCAGTGCCTCGCCAAAGGAATTGACTTCGGTAAACTCGGGGGCAGGGCGACGTGGGATGCGTTCCACGGGAGCGTCCTCGGCCATGANATTGTCTCAGGCTGACCCATGAAGAGCGTTCCGACACCGGAAGCGTCTTTCTCCTTCGTCATGCGTCGAGTTTCATGGCATCCTGGCGTCCTCCGTTTGACGAGCCCAACGTTCACTTGTCCTGCGAATCCGGCGCTGGGGCCACAAGCTTGGCGCTTCACATGGCCCGCATGGTGCTCGAAGACGGTCAACGCGTGCTGTGGGCCGCACCGGACATGCCCGACCCGGCACGCTTCGCGCAAATCATCGGTGGCCTGCCGCCGACCGTGGCCACTCGGTTTCACGCAATGAACCTCGTTGGGCGCATGGATTTGGTGACCAAGGCGCTGCTTCAAGCCGCCACGTCCCTTCCTGGCGTAGGATTGGTTGTAATGGACGACTGGGCGCCCGCGACTGGCCGCATCCCCAGTGCTTCCTTGGATGCGATGGAAGATCTCGTTTCAGGATTGGATGACGTGGTGCTGCTCGCCATTGCGAAACTCGGNACGGACATGGACGCAGAGGACGGATTCCGGGTTCGATCAGAAGAACGTCTGCAGAAAGCAGGTTTTGTCTCGTGGCGGATGACGTTGGCGCAGANCGGTGTTCGACGTCTGGACGGTCCTGGTGAAGGGCAGAGGGTTCGGATCGTNGACGAAGGTCTCGTCATCGNTTNATCACTCGACTTCGCCGAGNANATCNCCCATCATTTCGAGGTCTTCNTCGCTTGGNTCCTCNAAGGCTTCAGGNCGACGNGCTCCTCCTTCCAATGGATCTTCCCCCGCTACTTTTGGGGCTGTTTTGGCCAAAGCATCCGTACGGTTCTGCTTGGCTTTCCAAACGACGAAAGCAAGGAGTGCGAGGAACGTCAGGACAGCCAAAATGGTCGTGATGGTGACGGTTGCTTCATCGGACATGAAACCAAGAGCAACCGCTGAGTTAGGAAGATGTCGGTGCTTTGTCTCTCAGCGACAAGCCATCTGGGAGACCTTTGCTTAGGTCAGGCGCAAGGTGGCGTCGTCGATCTAAGGGCGGTTGTACCCAACCGGTTGGAATAACTGCATCTCCAATCCATCTGTCCTCATCCCGGTGGCCGCAGCCCAGGCAGCGCAATCCTTGCTCCTTCCCGGCAGATTTCATGCGCTTATCGCATGAAGGGCACTTCGGTCTTCGTACGTTCCGTAACGGACCTGAGAGGTGGGATAGAGCCTCCAAGTGGAGGCCTTCGCGTCCTTGTTTTCCACTCAGTAGTCCAAGGCCTTGAACCACGTCACCAGGACACAAATGCGAGGCTACCTCGCGGACCTTTCCTGATGGAGCAAAGGCCAACCATGTTCCTTGGTCTGTTTGAAGCGCTACGTGACCTCCTTGGATGACCTCGGTTTTCTCCACGATTGACTGAAGTGGTGGGTTAAGATGGTCTCCGCTCCCTTGATTGGTGCTGAACACCCGTTGTCCGATTGCGGTTTCCGTTCCAGCGGCCTGCAGAAGCGTTTGCAGAGCATCGGCCACCGCCTGACGTTCTGTTCCTCGGATGCCACACAGCACCGGTGAAGCACCTCGTGGGGCGAGAAGCCCCCGGCCCTTGCGAGGGTCGCGACAGGCAAAGAGCCGTTCGTCTCGATCCAACACAAGCAAAGCCGTCTCGTCCAAACGACGCACGTCATCAGATTCGTGGCGCCATGCGATGCCTTCCCAGGTCGTAGCACGGTTTGACCACGCCACGGCTGCGGCAGCTCCGATTTTGCCTTCCCCACCCCTCGACCAATCCGGTTGAGGTACATCTTTCAACGAAACGTCTTCTTTGACCGCCTTTCTATAGAAAGCCACGTTAGGCTTGGTTTCGAACCATACAAACCCGGGGTCGCTCGGTACTTGTGGCCTCGCTGCGTGCGTGGATGGTGTCCATTGGCCTGCAAGAGGTTCGATCGTCGTAGACCAATATTGCTCTAGCCAAGCAATCCACGACTCTTTGGCCATATCCACTTGGAGTTCGGCGCTTAAGGCGGCATTTCCTCGAGTTCTGCCTTTTGCCATCGGATACAAGCGCACAAGGCATGGGTCTCCCATGAGCTGTACTCCGGTTGGCAATGATTCCAACAGTCGATGAAAAGCCAGTGTCGTGCATCCACCGCCAAGATGGTCGGTATCGTCCAAGCCCAGCCAGCCCATCACGTCACCTCATCGCCGGTGTCGTTCGTGTCCAACAGGCGTGGAAGAATCGTCTGAAGCCCCCGGTCTCTTTTGGCCCAAAACGAACGAACACCATACAGTGCACCTGCCTCAAGGTCGGATCTTCGGTCGCCCACCATGACATCCAGTGCATGCGGTGGAGCATGGTCTCCACGCTTCCATCGTTGTCGCATCGTATCGAAGCCTTCCACTGAACGAAGCAAGCGCGCTCCTAATCCAAGCATCCCCGGTTCTGGCTTACGGCACCCGCACCCTTCCCAAGGCACATGAGGACAAGCAAGGACAAGGTCAGGTTGCGCACCTTCGTGCTTCAGAAGGTCATCAAGGCGATCGTGGATGAGATGGAGTCGTCCATCGTCCCAGTGGCCACGTTCAATGGCGGATTGATTGGTGACCACACACANCAAAAATCCAGCCTCNCGTAAGGCCTCNCATGGCNGCACCNGTTCCNGAAATCAACCGNAATTCGNCNGGCTGNTTNACGTAGCCNTTNAGGCTCNTGTTCAGCACNCCATCGCGGTCNAGGAACGCNATNGGNGCATCTGTTCTNCCNCCGGTGAATGGGCGGCGTGCGTAAACCACTGGGCCGTCCATGCTCNACGTCCTGCCGCACAGCCCTTGAGGTTGGTCACCCGCGCTCAATGGGTTTGCCCAACGCAGAGGGTTGAAGACGGACGCAGCAGGGTGAAGGGCATGGCGGGGGCTACCGTAGAGTCAATCGGTATGCTTGCCTCTGGCATGCTCTTGCTTGGCCTTTCCTTGTCGCGCAAGGGTAGCATGCATCGCATCAGCTCCCTTGGTTGGCCTTTGGTTGGCCTCGGTTTTTTCCTGATGGCGGACGGATATTGGCAGGACGGTGATCCTGTCCTGACCGTGATGCTCAGCGCAGCATTGCCCGCCTCCTTCGGTCTTGCTTGGTGGGAGTGGAAGGCGGAGGATGCACGCGACGTTTCCGCCCTACGCTGGCTGAAAGGTGCCGTTGCTCTGGCCGGTTTGCCGTACCTCGCGACCTACCANGTGCCGTGGTTGAGCCGTCTGGCCATCGTGGCCGTGGCCTCGCAATCAGCTTTGATGCTGCGGTTCAGCGGCGCCGGTGACGTGCGTGTGGGGGAGACCTACGTCAGCACACCTGAAGGACAGGTGCTCTGGCAGGAGTGGGACGGAAACATGTGGTTCTGGAGTCAGCCGTTCGGCGATTATCCCATCCAAACCGATCTTGTTTGGGCGGACGGGACGTCGGTCGGTGTCAACATCGTGTTGGGATGCACCGCGCTACAGTCCATGATCGTCTTTGTCGGGGCGATCGCGGTTTTGGACCTTTCATGGAAGCGGAGGCTGCGTGCGCTGTTGCTCACCCTCCCCCTCATCCACGTCCTGAACATCTTCCGGAACGCTGGGATTGTATGGCTTCATGCCATTCACGGTGAAGTGCAGGTGTTCGGTCTTCGTATGTTTGAGTTCGCNCACACCTACGCGGCTCGCGTTGTGGCCTTGCTCGCCATGTACGGTTTGGCCCTGGTCATGTTCCGGCTTTTGCCGGAACTTCATGGCCACGTGCTCCGTTTGATGCGCCCGATACGGCTCGCGTTACGCCCAAAGGACGCGCACTGAGTCCTCGATGATGCTCATCGCCATTCCAAGGGTCCACCCGGGAGGGCGTTATCCAACGACGGCGGCAAATCTGTCATGCTGGGCAGGTCCATCATCTCAGGAACAGGCTGAGTTTCTGATTGGTCAACCGTCGCGCTCATGGCGCTCGGTTCAGTGGTGGAAGAATGTGGCTCGGGCATGGACATCGTGTTGTCGAACAGTTCAGGCATGCGTTTCTCGTCCCCTGTTTCGGCCCACGGGTCGACTTGAGGTCCGCCAGGCCCACGNCGCAGCATGGTCAGGAGCATCACGATNATCAACACGAGAACGGCCGCAGCAGCGCCGTAGGTGATCATGGAGTCGTTGACCCCAGCGACCAAGTCAGCGTTGTCGCCAACGCCGTCACCGTCGGTGTCCAAGCTCTCNTCGGGATCTTCTGGGAAGGCATCGTCTTCGTTTGGCACGCCGTCTCCGTCAAGGTCAAGCGGGTCGNAGGTCGTGCTGCACGCCAAGGTGTGGCGCTCAGCTTCTCGTCCGTCGATGTCGCCGTCTCCGTCCCTGTCAATGCCCTCAACGTCGATTTCATTCAGGTAGTCCACGTCAGAAAGTTCCTCAACCGATATGGCGCCGTATTCGTCAGCTTGGTCCCAAATGAAAATGAATTCCTCCCCACACGTGCACAGGTCTGCTTCCAACTCTTCCATTTGGATGCGTTCGTCACCGTTGATGTCGACGTCCGCGGCTGGTGTGGATGTTGAGGGGTGGGGACGGTGCTCGTCCACGGTTACCAATCCATCCCCGTTGCTGTCCAACGTTTCGAACCAATCCACGGCGCGTTCCTCGCACCCNTCAGGTTCGAAGGGCTCGTCCACATCTTCGTCATCGTCATCTTCATCATCGTCCATCGGTGGAAGTTCAGATTCGAACCAGGTGGCGATGATGCCGAAACCGCTGATGTCGTCCACGACCTCAACNGTCACGTCGAACCGACCGTTTGCGGCGGTATCGACGTACCACGTCCAAGCAACGCCATCGCCCTCAGACCAGCTTTCGTCGCCCCANTGGCGACCTCGTGGCCCGTCCTCGAAGAGCAATTCCCAATCGTATGGCTCAGCTTCGCCCTCAANTTCGATGCTGCCTGCATCGCCCCAAGTGTTCACCTCAAGAGGAGAGGCTGGTTCTTCGAGGATGCCGAAGAATTCCAANANGGTGCCCTCTTCGGCCTCAATGCCGACGATGGCCTCACCGTTNAGCANTTGAATCGGTTCNCCGTCCCAATCCCANACGTAACGNTCGGTAAACTCTGCAAGNATNGTGGTGCCGCTGAACACACGGTCNGTGTGCACGAGGATCATCCACGTGCCCGGTGTCGGATCGTTGAATGCAACCAGATCGCTGGCTCCAGGTGCTGCGCTGCGCTCATCGTACACGGTCTCCGTTGGCGTNGATTCGTAAGCGAGATGGAGGTCGGCTTCACCCAAACCATCGTCGAGGCTAATCTCAAGGCGTTCCGTACCCTCTGGCACATCGATGGAGAAATACTGGCTGAGTCCGTCGTATCCCGAGAAGGGCCCGTATGGAATGCCTGCCGTCAAAGCAATCGCATCGGAGGCTTCGCCGTTCGTGGGCATCGGCGTAAGGTCTGCCACGATGCTGTAGTCCCTGGCTTGTCCCCACGTGAACGCGGTGACGTAGTAGGTGCCTGGCTCAACGTTGTAGAGGTGCACACGCTCTTCGTTGCCAGGTCCGGTAGACCAATCCTCGTATGCCTCAGGGTCCACTCCTTCATTCAACACATCTGCTTCTCCGAAAATGTCCCACTCACCCCATTGATCGAAGGGGTCAGGCGGTCCGCCGTAGGAGATGGCGAGGTTGACGTTTCCATTCCCACCGTAGGTTTCCACAGAAAGTTCAGCCAGAGATTCAGTGACGTTGACGTAATACTGAATGCTGTCTCCGAATTCACTGCCGCGTTGACTTTGCAGGTCTTGGTCCGCCACAGGTATGCCATGCATCAGTTCAATCATGTCTTCTAANGTTGGAGGNGCTTCAGCGACGTCCCAATTCAGCCACAGGCTGAATTCATCGATGTCGTCCTCAGCCTGCAAAGCGAACCAATGCACACCAGTGNTGGGCCAACTGTAGGAGGCGTAGACGCCACCCCAGCCCCAGTTTTCCACCTCGTCCATATGGGACCATGCCGATGGGACACGGTCGATGTCGTGGTACATCCTGAACTCGGCATCGCCTTCCTCCTTTCCGTTTCCAGAAGACCAACCGAAGGCTTGGAGGTTCATGTCACGGGTGTACTCTGGAAGCTCTGCAAAGAAAAGCAGCGTATCTCCGGCTTGAATGGATGCGACGTTGAGTTCTTCTCCGTTTTCGATTTCAATGGCTTGAGCGACTATGGAACCGTCAGGCATGACCCACGCAGCNCCATGGATGGTCGCAGAGCGGTTGTTGGCGTCCACGGTCTGGTCACCTTCTCCTTCGCCAAAGGTCCAGCTGGACATCGAATTTGATGTCGCCATCAGCGTGACGTTGCCGTCCGTTGTGTTCCGCAAATCCGCTGCTGTGATAGCCACGTGATCGATCATGCCGTGGAAATGGTAGCGGTCTGCCCCTGCACCATGGCGTCCTATGACCATGTTCTCACAGGCCAAGTCCGCTTCATAGCAGTCGTTCGAGCCAAAATCACCGGCGGGGATCTCTGCTTTCGTGGCATCGAAGGTGCCGATAGCGGCGCCGTTGAGGAAGAAGGTCCCGCCTGTGGACGCATTGAGGGCCACGGCCACTGTCGACCAGACATCGGTTGGCAGGCTGATGTTTGCATCGCTCAAGGGATTCTTCGACAGGCTGTATTCTGAGGCGTACCCGAGCCGTCCGTCGTCAAGGTAGAGGCCATACCCATGGTCGCCGTACATGACGATGGTGTGGATGCCATCAACGTCCACAGGATTGATGCGAGCCTCGATGGTGAGTTCTCCAGCTGTTGCAGGTTCCTTCAGGCTGCTATCGTCGTCCGTGATGACGTGATCGTCGTCGCCATCAAAGCGCAACGCAAAATCGGCCCCAGGTCCAATCTCTACCACGCCGTAGACGGGGAAATACTGGGGGTCGTTCTCTAAATCGTTCCATTCTCCTGGCTCGAGCGAACCCATGTTGGGGCCAGTGATGTGAACGTAATCTTCGACGTCCGTCATGCTCGGTTGGTCTTCTCCCCATTGGCGATGCAAGAACGGGGTGCCGTCATGCCAGCGAAACACGCCTTCCTCTGTGGCGTCGTTCAGTCCAGTCCAAAGGTGGCGGGTGACGTTTCCATCGTCGCCCCAAGTTTCGTGCAGCCACGTGTTTTCAGCCTCATCATCGACGGTCACAAGGAATCCTTCGAGGCCTCGGGCAGCTTGAGCAGCCTCTGTCCAAGAGGACGCTGAAAGCAGATGGTAGGTGTGATTGTTGGCCGGGTTGACCTTGGTGTCGAGGATTTCAATGTCCAAGGAGGATTCTGCCCCTACTGATGGGCTGACTACGGCCAAGGTGGTCGAAAGCAGGAGGATGGTCATCAAGCCGAGCGCCCGCGCCGAGGCATGCTGCATGATGCGAAGACATGGACGGGTCTTCAAAACCTGTTGGTGCGGTGTTTCGACGTCAGGAACTGCTCAAGCGGCGTCCGCCGATTCTGACTTCCGACGTCAGAGGCATTTGGTGCTCCCATGCGAATTCCTTGACGATGCGCCAGGCGTCTTCACGGCCTTCGAAATCGGTGACTTCGATGACCCGATTCCTTGTGTTGGCCTTGAAGGCCGCAGCTGGCTCGCCGTTTTTGAACACAAGATAGGCGCTACCGAATCCAAACTTTTCCTTGAGAATGCCAGAAAAGTACGGAGCGATGGGGTCGGACGGCGGAAGCACGAAATCGCGCATCGGTTGGAGTTCTTTGGCTTCGGCGAGCAGGTCCTTTCGGCCCCAACAGACTTCGTGCAAATCGTCGATGAGGAATCCCTTGATCAGCGTCTCGTCTTCCTCAAATTCGGTTAAGATGGCCTTGACTTCCTCTGGCTTGAAGTGGCTTCCTGCCAAGGAAAGCAATTGCTTGATGGTCATCACCGGAAAATCAGCGACCAACGATCGGAGGTATTCCTTGCGAAGAACGGAACGCTCCAATGAGGCATCCATGGCGACGGTTCGGAAGCCGCCACGGAAGTCTTGGACGATGTGGCCTGAGCGGATGAGCGGTTGAACCAACTTTCTGAATTCAGATTGGCTAAGTGCGTAGCGTTCCTTGAACAATTCATGGTCGGAGTGGTTGGAAAAGAAGTCGAGCACGTCGGCCAAGTCTTCGTCAGGCTCAATGCCACGGATGGCCAACAAGGTCTGGAAGTGCTCGTATGAAGCCCATGATTGATGCCCGCGGAGGTTGACGCCTTGGTGAAGGCGATTGGCGCTTGCCATGCTTTTGAGGTCAACGCGGTAAAGTTCTGCACGGCCACGCAAGGCAAAGTCGTCACGGACTTCACGGATGCGCTTCAAGGCGAGGAATTCGTTCTCCAATCTCGATGATTGGTGGATGTGGTGCTTGTGGAAGAGGGCTCGATCGGCCAAGTTCCGTGGTTGTGTTTCCACGATTCCTCCACGGATCATGCGTTCGCCTGCAAGCTTGAACCCAATGGCACCGAGCGCGTCCCTCCACACTTGGTCAACTTCGCTGATGGGTTGACCGTTGATGCCGCTGAGCACGGCCACATCAACCAATTGCTCGGCATGGTTGTTGAGCAGCACGTCGAAGGCTTCACAGAATTCCTCCAAGTACGCAGCNGGAATTTGNATGTCNTTNACTTCGAGGTAATCNTTGACCTTGAACATCAAGACCTTNCCNACNGGATCGATGCCCTTGAACACGGGCAGGTACCATCCGCGGTCCAGCATGGNNCGNACTTCCCAAATGAACCGGGACACGTACGGNTCGGATTGCGTNAGGATNCGCATCANNCGGTCTTCCCTGCGNGCACGGCGGAACGTGCCNACTTCTTNTGGNGCGCAGAAGAAATCCTCAGGTTCAGGCACCAAGGTGGTGACCCGGCTGATGCGACCTTGGGTTTCGAGGGACTTCAGCGCAATCACGAGTTCTTCGTAGGCCCTGCTGACATAGAAGCGCAAAGTGTTGGCCTTGATCGGTCCAATGCGATGAATGACTTCGCACAAGGCGTCTTCGAAGGACAGTCCATCGTAGACTTCGTGGACGCGNTGGTAAAACGAGAGGCGTCTGCGTCGTCCGGGGACTTCCTCGAACTGCTTGGCCACCAGNAGTTGCCTTTCGAGGTTGGCCAAACCATTCTTCACGTCGCGTTGGATTTGTTTGTGCTCCTCACCCTTGGGGTACATCGCCACAATTTCTGACCGTTGAGGCTCTTCGCCTGGAAGAATCCGATCCAGCAGGTCTGCTTCCATGGCGCCAATGTAGGGTTCCGGCTTCAGACCAAGCAGCATCGGCAGGTTCCTGCGTGTCGTGTAGCCCTGTCGATTGTGAAGGAGCCGACCGTTCACGATGTCACGGTCCAGTTGGAGGTCCTTCCAATCGCTGAACCTGAAGTCATTTATTCTATAGAGNAGTTCNTGCTGCTTTTGGAACAACAAATGCTTGTCAAAGGCTTGATCGACGTCGTCGTACATGGTGAACGATTTGTCGAGGATCATGTTCTGGATGGAACGGTATTCGACCACATCTTCCTCGCCGCCCGTGATTCGGTGTTCATCCACTTTGAGGATGAATTCTGCTTCTTCGGTTTGGGTGAAGAAGCCGATGCTGATGACGTTCCGTGTTTCCAATTGGTGGATGGTACGTTCCACCATCGTTCGTGGGAAAGGCAACCTGAGCTCCAAATGGTCTGCCGTCTGCGGACCTTCTGAGCCGAGCATCTCGATCAGTTTCACCCTGAGTGCTTCCTGTGGATCGCCAAGTTCCATGTCCACCCATGTGGAAACTTTTGTTCCTTCAAAGGCAGAAGCCATTCGATACGTCAGGCCGGCGGTGTGCAAGGTCAACAGGTCCTCAACGTCCCGGCCTCCGTTTGCAGCGAGGCATCCCAATGTTCCGTGAATTTCTCCCATGAAAGAACTGAACCATTTTCCGTCAAGTTCCTCCATCCCAGTCCCTTCGATCTTGGTGATGGAACCCTTTGCGCAGAGCTCTTGGACCCACCCACGTATGACGTCCAGGTCAATGCCAGCCAACTTTTCACGGTAGAGTGGGTTGTCAAACGAACGGTCCAAGCCACCACCGTGTTCCATCAACGCCAGAAGCGAGTCGGCGTTCTTGGGTGCTGGAACTTTGCTGTCATAATAGGCCTCGATTTGTTCGTTGGTCATCTCTGTGGCCAGCGAGCGACGGCCAAGCAGCCGTTCCAGGATGGCTGGATCGATGTCTTTGACCAAGAAAGCACGCGTACGCATCGACATCAGGTCTTCGAAAGCCGACATGTAGAGCGACATGCCCAATCGGCTGGGGAGGGTTGCGCGGGTGTGCACAATTCGTGCTTGACCTTCGCGGCATGCGGTGAGGAATTGTTCCAAGCCACCAAGGTCGATGTCTCCGTAGAGGATCTCGTTCTTGGCTTCGCGAATAAGAATCGAGCCGTCCGTGGTTCGATGCCGGTTGAGAAGGGCATCGGCCTTTTGTTGGAACTGCTGGGGGCTGATTTCCTCTGCTCCGATGCGCTTGGGAATGATGAGGCTACGTCCGGCGACTTCCCTGAAGCGCTTTGCAAAAATTTGCGTGCTGATGATGTACCGCTCAATGACTTCCATGTGGTCGCCCGCGGCAAATGCTTCGTACATCGCTCCTGGATCGACATCTTGGGCGGTCTTCAGAAGCAATCCGTTTTCATCGAAGGACATTTCGATGACGGGGATGCTTGCACGCTCCGCCAAACCGGCCATAAAATAGCCGAGTGCGGTGTTGAACCCACGGCCCCGGCAGGTGGTGACAAGGTAAGTCGGATGGGCACCTCCAATGATCTGCTCAACTAAAATCCGGTCCTTGTCTGGGACTTGGAAGGTCGTAAGGACGTGCTCCTCCAAATGCCGTGCAATGACTTCGGCCGAATCACGGCCGAGCGAGTAGGCTTCGGTCAAGACCGTGCGTGGGTCCACTTCACGTCGAAGTGCGACGGTGCAACGGCCAATAAGGTCCAACAGCGAAGAGGAAAGTTCTGCGGACCTTGAGCGTGCTTCGCCCGACCATGAGGGCACGGTTGGACGGTAACCAGTCACGTTGCTGACGTTGACGCGCGTGCCCTGGATGTTATTCACACGGTATGTGGAACCACCAAGCAAGATCACATCGCTGGTGCGCAAACTGGCTACGAAGGAAGAGGACAGCTTTCCGAGAATTGACCCTTCAGCGTTGAACACGAGGTAGGAATTGTCCGGCGCAATGGTTCCAATGTTGGTGTAGTAAATCATGCGCGAATACCCGCGCTTTCCGAAGGTGTTCTCTTCCCAATCCACCCAAATGCGTCGTTCGTCCTCAAGCAGGTCCAGCACTTCGATGAAATCGTCGTAGGCGAAATTTCGGTAACTCCACGCGTTGACGATGACCTCGTAGGCCTCGTCAATGTCCAGTTCCTCGTTGATGACCAAACCGATGATGAACTGGGCCACGACGTCGAGGCAATTTTGTGGGAAGGACAAGCGGTCCATTTCGCCTGTTTGGATGGCGGCTTGGAGCGCGGCTAATTCGAGAAGGTCGTCGACGGAGGATGGAAGGAATCGAGCTCGTGGGATGCCGCCCACATGGTGTCCTGCGCGACCAATGCGCTGCAGGGCCGTCGCGATATCACCAGGTGATCCAACCTGAATCACAAGATCCACCGAACCAATGTCGATGCCCATTTCCAGCGATGAAGACGTGACGACGGCTCGAAGGTGGCCAAGCTTCAGCTTCCGCTCAACCTCAAGTCGGATGTTCTTGTCCATCGATCCGTGGTGGCCAGCAACCAATTCGCCAAGGAAAGGCCGGAGGCGTTGAACCAGCGTTTCGGTCATTTTTCTCGTATTTGCGAACACCAAGGTGGTGTTGTGGGCTGAGATCAGGTCGGCAATGGCTTCGACGTTCGCTTCAAGCGTTTGAGCAACGGAGCGGTCCGCAAAGCGTGGATGGGTAATCAGAATGTCGAGATCAAGTTCGCGAGAGCCCGAAATTTTGGCCACCATGATGCGCTGGTCCTCTCCACGAGATTCACGGTCGTCGCTGGCCACGAGGTACTCTGCAACGGTATCGAGTGGCTCCATGGTCGCTGAGATTCCAATCCGCTGGACAGGATCTTTGAGCAAGGTGTCAAGGAAGGACAACGTCAGGCTCAGATGAACGCCACGCTTGGTGGGGACCAGGCTTACGGAACGGCATTCTGCTGAGTAATCAAGCAGCTGGAGTCCCTCGGGCCTTCCTCCGCACGAAAAAACCAATCCG
>PBMM01000003.1 GCA_002723635.1 Methanobacteriota archaeon
AAGACCGCCAGCGGCGAAGGCGAGACCAATCGCCAAGAGAAGCAGAAACGGCAGGTTGTCGTTGAAGGATTCGATGAGGCGCCAAATCATCTGAACACCTCACAATCCGGGGTCGGTTGTATGCGCTTTTCGGCCGATGAACGCCATCAGCAGGACCGTTACGCCGAGACCACCCACGGTGATGACCGGAAGCAACGGAATGAGGCCGCTCAAGCCAAGCATGCCTTGCAGGTCCTTGGGAACGATTTGTGGCGCGAGGGCCAGCACTGCAATGAGGATCGGAGAAAGCATCCCCACCGACAGCATCGTCTCAGGCAACCCGCCAAGACCTTCGATGTACTCCTTGACGGCTTCTGAGCGTTCTTCTTCCATGCGACCGCCGAGTTTCTTCAGCGTCTCCACGATGTCCGTGTTCTGGGTGAGATTGGTGTAGAGGGTGTTCAGGAGGCGTCGGTAGCCCTCGGTTTCGCTCTTCGTCATCAATTTCTTGAGTTCCTTTTCGAGACCAGGTGATTTGCCGCTCTGCAAGCGTTCCAACACGGAAGCAAAGTCCTCAGAAATCACGCCATAGCCTCCGCGGCCGATGGTGTGCATCGCCGCTTCGAGACCGACACCGGAGGACATCATCACGTCGATGGCCCGAATCACGTACAGGATTTCCCGGCTTTCTTCGATTCGACGCATGGGCCCACCTCAGTCCTTGTCTTCGAAGAGTTCGAAGGTGAATTCCTCGCTGGTTCCGTCGTATTCGAGGGAGCCAAACACCACCTTGACGTCACGCTCCTCAAAAGGGTCGTGGATGTAGGGCTGACCCCCACGGAACATCTCGATGACCTGTTTGTAGAGGTCCATGGCCATCAGACCACGGACCGTGTAAACCGCGCTTTCTGCGCCTTCGTCGTGGAGGTCGTCACCTTCGCCTCCGCGGACCACGGTACGGGTGATCCTTCGGGCGATACGAACGGAAATGTCCGCGTTCTGAAAGCGGATCCAGTCTGCACTGGTCTTCGCGGTGGCGGGGCGGATGAAGAAGTCCATGCTCGGCATGTGAACGTCTCGACATCCTTGAGCGGACCTTCAATGTGATGGCCGTCACTCGACCAAACGGTACCAGCCGAAGTTCGGTTCGAGGATCGAACCTTCATCAAACAAAGCGTCCAGCGTTGTGTCGGCCAAACCGGCGTCAAAACCACGTGCACCCATGTTGCGGATGAGGGTCTCGTAATCGACCCCTTGACCTTGATCCAACGTTGCAATGAGTTGCTTCATCACGTCGTTAGCGTCATCCGTTCCCGCGCCTTCGGCAGGGGCGGAACCTTCGCCCTCGCTGCTTCCATGCAACGGCAATTTGGCAGGTTCGCTCCTNACNGCGTCCATGCGACCTTCTGCGATGTCCAAGGCTTGCAGCACGTGGAGACGGTATTGCTCAACCGAGGCCCCGTCGTAATGCGGTAGCGCCAAGGAAAGACCAGGAACCAGGTGGCTTGGGATGCCCGCCTCAGCCATGGCGGCCGGACCCTCGCTGACCACTGGCTGGGAACGCTCGTAGGCGTCCAAGCGCGCCAGGGTCGCGTTGGCNGTGCGGGCCAACCAAGCAGAATAGCGCGATGGATCGATTCGAACGACCTCTTCTGGGCGCAAGCTCGTGTAAATCGCCCCTTCGTCGGTTTGGTACCAGCGGGCTTTGGCGATCATCATCACGTGCATCGTCTCCCCTTCTTCGAGGGCTTGGCTCAATCCCAAGATGGATTCACGGGCGCTCTCAGGGTCATAGTCTCCGACGCTGAAATACATCAGCCCGGATGGGTCACGAAGTTGCCCTTGGTACATCGTTTGTCCAGATGAAGTCTCCCGGGCCTCGACGCGCTCAAGCAGGCCGGCGACAAGGCATCGATTGATCTTGGCGCCAAGGCGAGTGATGACGAAGGAAGGGTCGTATTCCCCGGGTCCTTTCTCGTTAAGGGTGGCTTCACCGAATTCAGAAGCGAAGACGTGCCATGCGGGTTGGCGGCGAATGTTTCTGCTTGGCTCCATCAGGCCACCTCCCAGTGTGCACGGGCTTCCGTGGCCATCATGGCGCCGTCTTCATCGACGGCCTCCAAGGCATCGGCCATGAACATCGAACTGCGATCGTCCACCAGCAAGCGGCCGCGCAAGGTCGCGCTGCGCCCGAGATACCGGGCACGAAGGGATTGCACCCACGCCATGGCNCCATGCTCTGCAATGGCCGCACGTAGACCTTCTAGGTCTNTGTCGAGCAAGGCAAGGGCCGCGTCACGACCGAGGAACACCGAGATGGTGGAAGCCTCGCCTTGCATCACGAGACGAAGGCGCACGTCCTCCTGACCGTCCTGAGCGCCATGGTCTTGGCAGACGCCGTCGCGCAACACGCGGCGGCATTCAGGACAGCGCTGGATGAGGCCAGAGTCGTCGCGGATGCTGACGATAATCCCCTTGGTGGACACGCCAACACGGCCGCCACCCTCAGCCAATTCATCAAAGTCAACTTCGACCGAATGGGTGGCGAAATCGATGTTCTCTTCCCATGGGGGGCCGTCGAGTATCTCGATTTGATCGGCGTTGTCCACGGTAATATCGGGCACGCCCTGCCACGCACGAACACGAACCCCAGTCAGCCGAACGGTGACCGGAAGGTCGCCTTCAGCAATGGGCAATTCTTCCCAAGCGCTCATTCGGCATCGGCCGCTAGGATCGGCCACTTGGCCGGACCAGAGATGGCGCTCTTCGCCGTCACGGGTGAATGTTCGGCGTTGCCATTCGTGGATCTCGACGACGCAGCGAACGTCCCTGGCTCCATCACGGAGGTCGGCGATCGTTTGAGCCGCCGCGGCCTCCAAATCCTCAGCAGAAGAAAAGGCAGCGTCATGGTAGGCTTCGATGGTCGTGGTCCTTCCGAAATTCAATTCAGGCGTGTCACGGAAGGTGCGCACGTTGGCACCGTCGATCTTGACGAGTTGCCCCACCTCGAGGTCCAAGGGTTCCCAAGACAGGAAGCCAATCGAACCGCTGTCGTCGGCCACGCGGCCACGGACCACGTCGATACTTCCGGTTCCGTCCCGGCGGTGAATCACGTCCGGGCGAAGCCCAAGAATGCGAGCGACAACACACACGTTGCCCTCCTTTGGAAGGTCGGCGATGTTCATCGGCTCACCGGGAACAACCACAGGCGCAGTGCCCTCTTCGAGCACGACAACCCGAGTTGATTTGTTGACATTGATCGAGCGACGCCCTTGGTACTCGTTGACCGAGGCCCCTTCGAGGCGAACGATGCTTCCAGCACGCAACTCGGACTTTGGCGCCCAATCCTTGTACTCCCAGCGTGTTGATGGCGTGCTGGAGTCGTACGGTTGATCTTCCAAGAGGCCAAAGGCGATGGTTCGCTGTTCTCCACGAACGGTCTGTTCGCGGAGGTTGTGAGAAACCATTTGAACGGTGATTTCGACGTTCTGGTCCTCACCGCTGAGCTCCTCCAAACGTTCCACTTTGCGCATGGGCTTGGCGGCACGGGTGGAGCCTGAACCCGCTCCGGCGGCTTTGCCGGTGGCGGGTGGCGACGCGCTGACCTGCAACTTGCGAATGATCGAATGCATGGCGTCCTGCGGGGGAATGAAGAACTCCTCCTCGTACTGGCGGAAGGCCTTGACCACGTCCTCTTCGGACGCGTCAGGGCAAGATTCCAACACCAGTGCGACGTGGTCTCCGTAAGGGTGGTCGCTCATGCGTTCCCCTCCACCTGCATGGTCCTCTCTTCGAGCCAGCACGGTGGACTGGCGGCGGGTTTTCGTGTGGATTGGTTGAGACTGAACACTCCCTTCACCTCCTCGGAGACGACAAGCACAGTCGAGGGCCTTTGAACCCTCCCGAACGGAAACGCCCACGCTCAGGCCGGGTTCACGCCAATCGTTCCTGAAAACAGCACATCGGCAAGGTGGAGATGCCGCCCGGTACGCCCATCGCGTTCGTTTGGAGAGCCGAGGACCACGTGCCCAGACAGGGCATCGGCCAAGTTCCCGGTGACGCCAGCTTGGCGGATGGCGCCTTGAACTTCGCCGTCAACAACCCGGAGGACGCTGGAGGTGGTGACGGAGAAATCTCCGCTGGTTGGGTTGGCCGTGTGGGCCCCCATGATGCTGTGCACCACCCATCCGTCATCCATCTGAGCCACGAGTTCGTCGGGGGAAGGCCGGCGTTGGGACGAGGTCAACACAAGATCGCGCGTGCCGGTGCCGGGCGGCCCATCGATGGACCTGGTGGCGGAGCCGGTGCTTTGTGCATGCTCGACCTGACCGTCGGCCACGGCCTTCGCCGCGTCACGCACAGACCAGTTGATCTGTTCAAGACGACCTGATTCCACCAACATCCGGGTTTCCGTGGGCACTCCATCACCGTCAATTGAGGAGGTGCGCGCTCCACCAGCAAGGCGACCGTCATCGACCAAGGAAAGGTGTGACGCCATGACTTGCTTGCCGATTCGGCCCGACCAGAGGGATTCTTTCCTGGCCATACGAGGACCGTTGATGGCAGAACCGACGACCATGCCGAACAAGGAGCCAAAGGCGCCTTCGCTGAACACAACGTCCTGGGTGCCAGCCACTGGATCCACCTTGATGGGGTCACGGGTGCATTCGGCCCAGGTCACAGCGAGGTCCACACAATCGGGAACGTCGGGCAAGAGGTCGTCGGATGACGCCCCCTCCCAGCCGCTGGTCAACTGACCGTCTACGTCGATGGTGACCTGAACGCCGGCCCCCATCGAAGTGGAGGAAGACGCGCGCTCGATGCCTTCGCTGGAGAGGAAAGCAGCCGCCGTTGCTGAAGCGCCGAGGCCGCCNCCCGTCACCACGGCTTGAGGAGAAACGGAGGCCACATGCGCTAGCATTGCATCAGCCCTGTCCATCAGGTCCTCGGCCTTGAGGTGGGCCACATCTGCGTGAAACGCAGAAGGGACCGAAGCAGCATCAGCCGGGGCGGGGAGTTCAAACCCGAGAATTTGGGGGGACTGCCGAAGGATGGACATGGCTTGGTCCACAGCACGCTCCGCACCGGAAGGGTCCACCAAACGGGCAAATCCGAATCGTCCTTCGTCCACCACACGGACGCCAAACCCGCCCTCACCGCCTGCACCCACCATGGTGATTCGGCCGGCTTCGAGGTTGAGGTCCAATCCGTAGGACTGTTCTCCCATCACGTCCCATTGNGCCACGCCTGCGGCTTCNCANGCCTCGCCAATGGCAGCACACACTTCCTGNACGCGTTCAACGGCTCCGTCGGGCAACATCTGTTCACCCCACCAAGGCCGTCGAGATTCGCATGAAGGGGCCACCGTCACCGACGGGGACCGTCTGGCCTTTGCCACAGAACCCGGGGGACGCCAAACCTCCCTCACGGGCCAACCCGTCCACATCGTTGAGAATCTCCAACGTCATCCCAGAGACGCTCACGTCGCGCAGCGGTTGAGTGAGTTCGCCGNCCTCGATCANCCACGCTTCTTGTGCAGCGAACTGGAAGGAGCCGCGACCTGTGTCGACTTGTCCACCTCGCGTACCGCAGGCATAGACGCCGTATTCGACGTCGTCGACCAAGTCGTCGAAGTCGCGGTGNGACCCGCCCTGAATGATCGTGTTTGACATCCTTACCAAGGGGTGGTGGAGGCCGTCTTGAGCACGNGCTCCTGCATTCGGGTCGAGATCGAAACGACCGGCCGTTTCTCGGTGGTTCAGATACTCTGTGAGCACGCCGTTGCGAATCAGAACCTTTTCTCGGGCGTTGACGCCCTCGTCGTCAATAGGGTAGGCCCCATACCCGCTGCGGAGCGTCGGGTCGTCGACCACGGTCACGATGTCGGAACCGATTTTTTGGCCGAGGCGCCCCTCGAGGCAGGAATCACCCGCAGCCACCAAATCAGCCTCGCAAGGATGGCCAAGGGCTTCGTGAATGTAGACGCCGGTAAGGTCCGGGTCCGCAATGAGAGGGAAGCGACCAGAAGGAGCTGCGATGGCCGTCAACTGACGAAGGGCTGCTTCCTTGCCACGGCGACCGAGTTCACCGAGGTCGTGTTGGAGGATGGAGGCTGAACCCCCTTCGCCGCCATGCCGCGTTCTATAGGCGGCGACACGGTCGCCTTCCCGCGCCGTCACCGTGCAGTGAAGCAAGGCACGCTGGAGGCTCCAGGCNCGATCCATGCCTTCGCTNGTCAGCACCTCGGTGCGCAGGTGTTCATCGCTCCATCCNGTCACCACCGAGGCGATGTTNGGGNCGTCTTTGCCCTCNTGCTCAACNGCGCGCATGGCGTCCANGCGNTCGTCAAGGCCNAGGTCGCGNACGTCACCTTTCGGCGCCCAGACCACTTCATCGGTGACGATGGGNACCTCTGCAAGTTCCACCATGGGCTCGCCCGTGGGGCGTCGTGCCGCTACGCCACGGGCCACGCGAAGCGTGTCTTCGCCNTGAGCGTAAACGGACGNAAGATCGGTGGTTGAATGCACGCCCCAAGCNCCATCGGCAAGNACNCGAAGCGTGACNCCNACNTCCTGAGCNGGAACCGCTGCATCCATGGANCCGTCACGNAGGCGNACGGTGTTNGAATCGCANGACATCGCCCGAAGCTCGACGTACGTGGCGCCCAATCCCGTCAGGCGGTCGAACATCGANGAAGCGCGATCAGCGTCGAGCCATCGTCCGGTTGACGGGGTGACGTCCATGACCATGGCTCGGTGAGCATGCCGGAGGGTGTTTAACCCTCGTGTTAAGCAAGGAGATCNGCTTGGGCGACCAAGCCCAAAGCGAGGGGTTCGAGGTCGCCTTCGGCCGGCAAACCAAGCCGTGCTCGACCCTCTGCGCTCATGGTGTGAGCCACACAGGGGTGTGCTCCAAAGGTGGCAAGGAGGCCTTGCACCTCGCTTTGCTGCACATCAAGTCCAACCAACCATCCAGAAGTCGCCCCCGGAGAAAGCCCGACGGCCTTGATCGCCTCGCCAATGTGATGGCTGCCCGCAAGACAACGCATGAGTTCCGCACCCAAGGTTCGCCCAACTGCTCGGCCGCGAACCCAGCGCCGGCTGGCCATGGCGACCGCGGCGGCGAGGTGCCGCTCAGAAGCCAAGACATCGGCTGCTAGAACCACAAGGTCGCCTGAAACATCCACAGCGTCCAACGCCATGGCCAAAGCGCGCGGGTCCTCAACAGGAGTGCCTTCCCAAGCCACGCAGGCGTGCTCCATGCCCAAAGCAGGGCATCAGGCCTCATCAACGCTCCGACGTGCGTTCACCGGGAAGGGGTTCATCGTCGCGTCGCGAAGCCCGTGCGGGAGCCTCACGTGCGGCGAAACGAGCGGCATCGTCCATCATACGCTGAACGAGAACGGGGCCCCACCCCCGCCAAGCCTCGACGTCGGTTCGCACCTTTCTTGACATGGAAAGCAAATCCTCTGGGGTGCGCACACCGACTTCAGCCAAACGACGGGCACGTTGCCTNCCTACGTGCTTGACCTTCACCAAACGGAGCAGGTCCGCCTTGCATCCATGGCGCACCCGATGCCGGGATTCGTCGATAAGGGTCGAAAGCGCGGTCAAAGCAGAGGCATGGTCATCGTGAAACACGTCGTCGGTCGCCAGCACCGCTTCACAGGCAGCAAGCAACCACGCCATTAAGTCCGTACGATGGTGAAGGTCTCCNGGNGCNACGTCGTGAANAGCTTCGATCTGCCGNAGGGTCTTCTCGTCGATCCACGACTCNAGAAGCCAGGCCGATTTGACCGTCGACAAATCGCGCTCTTGGAAGGGCTCGTCGACCAGAACTTCATCGGTGACGTGGGCGTATTTCTTCCAAAGTTCGGAATCCCTGTCCATGTCCTTGCTCTTCAACCAAAGCCGTGCAAAATCGTTGGTCGAGGCGACCAAATGCAGCAAACTGAANACGGTCACAGGTGCGTCNTCCCTGACCANACGNCGGACNGCNCGCCGCAATCCGGTCCGCAGCACGGAAGCCGAAGCNGGGTCNAGGTAGAGCCGCGTGACGACCTCTCCCATGGGTGTGGCTTCGTAGCGAGTCGCGGGGTCCCGCACGTTTGCAACGGTGACCGTAGGCCGGCTCAAGGAGGAAGCGGCGGTGAAGCCAAAGGAGGCGGGGGCACGTTCGGATGGCGAAGCAGGCTGAACCGTCGCGGACGCCCCCTCCCAAAGCAGGTCGTCACGGCCGTGGGCTGGTGCGGCCCACNCAGGCACATCNTCGTCCCAATGTTCCTCTTCGTCCACGTCCGCTGGAGGAACATANGCAGGATTTGCGTCCAACCGCCTGAGGAAGCGTTCATCCACCAACCAATCGAGGATGGCTCCAAGGCGTTCTAGAAGTTCACCGGCCGGCCATTGGGTGGCCAAAAAGGTGCGAGCAAAGAAGGCCTCGATGTCGCCTCTGTGTTCCAGGCGCCCAGCAGCCACCGCCGACAGTACGTGAATGCGCAAGGCTGCCTCGTTGGCCAATTTCGANGTTACGTCTTCGACGGGACCATGGAAGTAGTGATCGGCAATCTTGTCCGCCACTTCCCAACCGTCCGTGCCTTTGCACAACACCCACGCCTCTCCAAAGTCGTCGTATCTCGGGCGCCCTGCGCGCCCGAGCATTTGCCGAACTTCCATGACCGGCATCGGCCGGCTCGCTCCGTCGTCAAAGC
The DNA here is from genome assembly GCA_002723635.1 of Methanobacteriota archaeon. Lineage (GTDB taxonomy): Archaea > Thermoplasmatota > Poseidoniia > Poseidoniales > Poseidoniaceae > MGIIa-L3. Next base: position 8,690 of record PBMM01000003.1, read on the forward strand.
GCTTCACGTCCCGAACGAGCACCCGCCGTGCAGGCAGGTTGACGCCGGCCGCCAAGGTCGGAGTCGCCACAATTCCAACCACATCGCCTTCCTTGAAGGCGCCCTCAATGGAGCTGCGTTGGCCGTGCGTCAAACCGGCATGGTGGAAGGCCACCCCTCCGGACAAGCACGTACGCAGGGTCTCGCCGAGCGTGGTTTGGTCCGCGCCCTCAAGCGACGATGCCAGACGGCTCAAGCGTTCCAATCGCACTGGATCCTGCTTCTCCAACCGACGGCGGAACCGTTCCGACAAACGCTTGGCTTCCGAGACCGCTGAACGGCGTGTTGCGACGAAAATAAGCACTTGTCCGTCCTGGTCAGCGACGTCGTTCAGCACTGCCCAAGTGGGCTGAGACATCGGGCCAACCAGCTTCCTTGGCGCACCAAGTTGTCCTTCAGAAGCAGCGTTGCTCTGAATTTTTCTTGGTTCCAAGTTCAGATCATACAACGTGCTGTATTCCAACGCCACAGGGCGCCAGTCCGACGTGATCAGGGCGGCATCCAGCCATGAGGCAAGGTCCGGTGCGTTCCCCACGGTGGCCGACAGTGCGATGATTTGCGCATCTGGGCGGAGGTGGCGGAGGCGCGTGAGGTTAATTTCGAGGGTTGGGCCCCTGCTGCTGTCGTTGAGCAAATGGAACTCGTCTGCAACGATGACGCTCACGTTGGCCATCCGGTCGGAGCGCGTGCGCATCAAGGAGTCGAGTTTCTCTGAGGTGCACACGAGAATGTCGCATTCGTCGATAAGCCGCCGCTCGCCAGTGGCCTCCCCGATGCCCAGACCAACGGTGAGTCCGACCGCCTTCGCCAGTTCAGACAATTCTGTGTGTTTCTCGCTCGCAAGGGCTTTGAGCGGGACGATATAGACCGCACGACTGCCAGGGTGAGTCACCAGAAGACGATGAAGAATACCGAGGTAAGCGACCAACGACTTCCCACTCGCGGTCGGGATCGCGACGATGGTGTTCCGCTGAGAAAAGACCGCGGGCATGGCCTCGGCTTGGGGAGGATGCAGCCGCTCAATACCCCATTCGCCCCTTAGAAAAGCCCGAGCAGAATCTGGGAGCGGCAGGTCCTCGATGCGGTCTGCATCGAACTCCATAGGACCAAAGCCGTGACGAGAGGACAAAAGGACTGTGCATCAGCAGCGACATGCTCAAACGCTCCCCCCGCTGCTCCGATGACATGAGCGCACCCGAATCCGAGGCTGTCGACGAACGCCTGTCCATCTTTGAGGACGAAGCCGACATCAACGACTGGATCGAAGTCATGTGTGGCGCAGCCATGGTCTTGCTCGGCCTCTTTCACATGTTCAGCCCTGGTGACTTGGTGGACCCAGACACGATGCGATGGTTCGCAGCGACGGTCACGGCCGCCGGTTTGGTGTGGATCGGTCACGGCCTGAAGGACATGGTCGTGAAGGACATGCGCCGTTCGATGGTGATGATGGACCTCAGCGGTGCTTCGGAACCTGACCACGGGCTCATCCGCGACGTTCTAATCAACCCTGAGGCATACCGCGACTTCTTGCTTGACGCCTACCGTCAGGCATGGGAAGACGGCGTCATTACCGAGGAGGAGATGGAAGAGTTGCGCTCTTTCCAAAACGCCCTTCGCATCTCCGACGCCGAAATGGAAGAAATCGCAGAGGAAGCCAAGGACGCGGCTCAATCCCAAGAGTGATCTGGCCTGAGCATCTGCTCAGCCAGCCGGTGGGCTTCGGTTCGACGACGCTGTTCAAGCCCTGCTCCTAAGCCCAAAAGCAGTACACCAAGGCTCGCCGTGAGACCTGGGGAGGCGAGGAAGGACCCGGCGGAGGTCAATCCATCATGGCGTGGCAAGTCAGAACTTTGCAACCCAGATGCAGCAACAAAACGGACGTCCAGAAGGTCGAGGTCACAATCACACAGCGACACGGCGATGCGCTGCGGAAGCAACGCGTCCTGAAGCATCGACCATGCACCGGATTCAATGGAAGCAGGCCGCGTCCCCCACGCGGGGGCGGTCACGGAGCCTGAGGCCGCCGTTTCCACCATGGGGGTCCGAAGATGGACGACGCTGCTTGAGGGAAGATCATCCACGACAAGCAGGGCCTCGAGGACGATGAGATCCAACAGCAAGGAGCGACCGGCGAGCAACACAAAGCGTTGCACATGGTCGGCTTGCGTCGCACCAGACTCTTTCGCCACATGAGCAAAAATCAGTTCGTCCAAACGTACTTCGTCCAATCCGACCGGATGAAGTTGGTACCTGCCGTCATCCAATGGCGTGGCGTATTCAATCTCGAGACGAACGTGAATTTCCTCACCGTCAAGTCGGCCAAAGGTGGCTCCTGAGTGGGTCACAAGGGTGGATTCCGGCACCCCGGGATGCGCGACGTCCCACAATTGAGCGAGGCGTTCCTCGATCAGCCCATCCAGGTCCAACTCACCCTCCTGCTGCACAGCGGTGGAGGCGGAAATCAATGGATTGAATACACCACCCAAGAGCAAGAGGATCAGCCCTGGGACCGTCAGACCCCATCGGAGGGTCCATGAGGTGGTCCTGCGGGTGAATTCCAGCAGGCCAACGCATAACAGCAGAAGTCCGGGAAAGGCCCGAAGACCACTTGGGGGATTCGGCAGGGATTCGACGGCTGCCGAACCGTCGACTTGGCCGCCACCAGAAGGGTACAATCCTTCCCCAGTGAAGCCGCTTGGATCCACCGGCCCCATGCCCTCAAAACTGAGCAAACCCGCCCACACGTAGGGCTGGAAGCGGTCACTCTGCCCCTCAAGGCAAAGCGTGGCTTGACCTTCCTGCAAGGCCCGCCATCGGTACCTTGTGAGCGTCCCGTCATCGTCCGCCACCACTTCCACCTGCGGCGTAGGGGCCAGCAAGCCGGTCGACAAACGAAGTTCTGGCTGAGCCGACTGTTGCTGAAGCTCCAAAGGAACTGGGTCCCAGGTGATGAGGACCCTGAGCACTTCGTGTGTCTCAATGTTGAATTCAAAACAATCCGCTTCTCCACCGACCAAAGCACCGTCATGGGCGCTTTCGAACTCCACGGTGGATGGCGAACTGCGTGAACTCGGCTCGTCAACGTCCGCCGCTTCAGGGTCTGCCGACCACTCGATCTCCATTTCGAAGGTCGAATCTCCGTACAGATGGAGTGTCCATGTGGCCGGGCGATCAAGAGAGAAACTGAGCAGCAAGCGGGCTCCCTCACCGGGCCAAATCACGCGCCCCTCATCAAGGTCCAAATCAACCTCATCAACGGTGTAGGCCGGCAGGTCGCTCCCCTCCCCCGCAGGGATGGTCCACGACGTTGAGCCGCTGCCGTGCACCAGCGTCAGCGAAACATCGGGCCAGGTCAACCGGGTTGGATCGTCGTCAAACCGGAGATCGATGTTCACATCTGTCAGGCGTTCCGGCAACAGGGCCAACTCATCTTGTTCCGGGTAAAGCTCGAACTCAAACAGCACCCGTTCAGGCGCGAAAGGAGTTCCTTGACCCTGTCCAGACACCGTGTCTTCCCCGGAGGGCACAGTGGTCAATCGGCAATCGCCTTCGGCCAAACAGGAAAGATGCTGAAGGTCTTCACCCACCTCAAAACCAGCGGAAGCAGGTGGAAGGACCAACACGGCCAGCATGACCGCAATCAAGAGGGCCAGTTGTCTCACGCCATCGCCTCCTTTGCCGGCGTATCCTGAAGAACAACACCACATTGACGGCAGAGATACCGTCCATTCCCGCGGCGTTGACGAGGATGTTTGATGTCGCACGACGGACACGTCCACCACCACCGTGCGGTCGACAGATGCAGCATCTTTGCGAACGACGCGGCCCCACGATCTTCCAGCGGAGCAGGCCACAACGTTTCCCATCGCCGGAAGGTTGCGTCGTGACGACGGTGCCCGGTGGCGTGAATGAGTTCGTGGTGCAGAACAAATCCGGCGTAGCCNNATCACANNCGNGANNGAGCAGGCNTGGATGAAGGTCNATGACGCGGACNTCTTCGGGCCTCAGGNCATCGGGCCGAACGCCTCGNACCCANCGNGTNNCCCCATGGCGNCGCACCGTNCCTTGACGAAGCACGCCCAGAGGGATGCTTCGGAGGACCACGAAATCCGCTCCATTCCACGCTTCCATCGATTGCATGCGCTCGAAGACTTCGTCTTGCAACGCCTGAAGAAGCAGGGATTGCTCAGACGTCGGGCGCAAAACACCACACCTCAGGACCAACGATGGTAGGCTGGATGACCTTCGGTGACGGCGACAAAGAGACCATCCCCNTCTGCGCACCGCTTTCCTTCCGCTTCCAATTCCATCTCCACCCAAGCTTTCCTGCCTTCGATCTTCGTCACGCGTGCCGTCACCTTCAGGTCCGTGTCCATTGGGGTGGGCCTGAGCAGACGAATGCCGTATGAGGCGGTAACCGTGCAGGGCGGTTCGGCCTCATCGCTGGCTTCCATGAGCGCCACCGCTGCGGCCCAGTTTCCGTGGCAATCAAGCAAGGTGCCGATGATGCCTCCATTCACCATGCCAGGGAAGGCATGGTGGTGTGGTTCAGGACGAAAAAAAGCCACCAATTCTGCGCCTTCANGGTAGGAATTGATGCGAAGCCCGTGGGGATTNGCAGGACCGCATCCGTAGCAAATCGAACTTGGTGCATACCTTCGTTGCACACCCTCCGGCGAAGCCATGCCTGCGCATCAGAAGGGGGCCTTTCAGATGTGCGCATCCGACCATTGATGAACGGCCGCTTCAACGACCAAACGTGCCCGGTCAAAAGAAGCGGAGAGTCATCAAGACCGCGCACGAGATTCCCAAACGGCGCAAACGTGCCATCGAGGAAGCCTTGGCCGCCCACGAGCCAACGAACAACCCCGANTGGGACCGNGGTGCAGAGTGGACTTCGCTNCGTTTCATGCGGAAGAAAATCATGCCGGGCACCTTCCGTACCGTCCATGTGCCCCTGCTGAACGTCAGCATGGGCGACCGCTGGCCGATTCCTGTCACCGTCTTTCATGGAAGCAGACCAGGCCCCACGATCAACATCCTTGGCGCGGTCCACGGCGATGAGTTGACCGGACCAAGCGCCTGCACGCACCTTCTTTCGACCAAATTCACAGAACCCGGTGGTGTGCTCGACCCTGCAACCATGGCCGGNACGGTGCGCATCATTCCGGTGGTNAACCTCCCCGGNTTCCGGGCAAAATCACGCTACCTTCCTGACGGCCGCGACCTCAACCGGAGCTTCCCCGGCTCGGCTACTTCCAACACCACCCGGCGCGTGGCCCATCAGCTCTGGACGAACTTGATGGATGACGCNGACGCAATCATCGACTTCCACACCGCGGCCAAAGGCCGCTCCAACATGCCGCAAGTCAGGGTCAACCTCGCCCACCCTGCATCCTACCTGTTGGCCAAAGCCTTCGGCGCTGAAGTCGTGNTGGATTCAGAACCGCCNCGAGGAAGCCTGCGCCGCGCAGCAAACGAGGAAGGCATACCTTGCATCACCTACGANGGCGGGGCGGCCGACACCTTGCAACAATCTGCCGTCGAGATTGCGTTTCAAGGAGCCCTGAACGTGCTCCGTTCTCTGAANATGATTCCAGGTCGGCCCGCTCGTCCCGCGTTTCGCCTGCTCGCCTCCGGGTCCAGATGGCTGAGGGCCAGCGAAGGTGGTCTCCTCGACGTCTTTGTCCGAGAAGGGACCATGATGCGCGAAGGTGACATTGTGGCCACGATCTCTGACCCGGGCTCACCCGGCATGTCGGTCGACATCGTTGCGCCGGAAGACGGGTTGATGATCTCGATTGCGACAAATCCGTTCGTCACTGCAGGCATGCCCGTAGGCCATTTCCTCCCGCTCAACAAGCACAGCGCCTTGGTTGCGCGCCACGTGGACGAGGAGGGACGGCTTCAGATGGCCGCCGCTAAGGGCGACCCAATCTGGCGGGAAGAGCAGGACGTCGAGGAAGTCACGGTGGAGGAATCCACCTCTGAAGAAGCAGAATGGGTNNCNGCNGTCTTCGACCTCGAGCAAGAGGAGAAAGGAGAGGCTGACAGCGACCCGTTGCCGGATCAGGAAGCCGACTCGTAGTCGGCAATGGCCGCTTCGACTTCGTCGTCTTCCATCAAACGGCGTTGGGACTTGGCGACCTCAAACAGGTGAGCCACGAGGTCGTCGCTGGCTTCGCGTCCGCGCTGCTCAAGCCAGTGAATGATGTTTGAACGGCCCGCCATGTGGCCGATGCGAATGCGTTGTTGAAGGCCAAAATCACCTGCAGGCACGCCGCTATAGACACGGTCTGCAAGCCAATGGTCGCCCTTCCGCATCGCCTTAATGACCGCTGAGGCGTGAACGCCGGTGCCGGTCTCAAACGCATCGTCACCAAACACGGGATAGTTGCGAGGCAGTGGCACGCCGGTGTAGGCATGGGCCTTGCGCACATATTCCCCAAGAAGGGTCAGGTCGTTGTCGATGGCGCCCATGAGCTTCAAGTTGACCAGGGTCTGGTCGAGCGGAGCGTTGCCAGAACGCTCACCAAGCCCAAGCGCAGTGCCGTGAATCACGTCAGCGCCGGCCTGAACGGCTGCGAGGTTGTTGGCGACGCCGAGGCCGCGGTCTTGGTGACCGTGCCAATTGACCTCGATCTCCGAGCGCTGGAAGCCGGCGTCCTTGATGACGTGCTCGTCAATGAAGCCGAGGAGGCTGCGAACACCGTCGGGCGTAACGTGCCCACAGGTGTCGCACACGCACAGGCGTCGAACGCCCAATTCGAGGGCGCGCTGGTACACCTGAACGATGTCCTCAGGCTTGGAACGGGTCGTGTCTTCGGTGACAAACATCACGGGGATGTCCTGCTCCACCGCGTAACCAACCGCGCCTTCCATCGTGTTGAGCAACTTCTCCATGGTCCAGTTTTCCGCATACATGCGGATGGGGCTCGTACCTAGGAAGGCCGAGGCCTGAATGTCCATGCCGTGCTTGGCCTGCAAATCGACCAAAGGTTCGATGTCCGAAACGACCGTGCGGACCGCACACCCGGGCTGGATGGCGTAGTCGTGTTCGCTGATGTGACTGAGCATTGCGTCAATGTGGTCGATGTGAAACGGCCCAGCTCCCGGCAGGCCAAGATCGACCCGCTGAAGGCCAAGGCGTTCCATGTAGTCCAACAATTCCTTCTTCTGGTCGATGGATGGGTTGAGCGCGGATGGGCTTTGCAAACCGTCGCGTAGGGTTTCGTCGTCAAACCAAATCTCGTGAGGGTGGCGACTTGCGTCGCGTGAAAACTCACCGTCAGTGATGTTCCAATCGTGGATGAGACGTGTTTCGTCCATGCCTTCACCTCCCGTCGACGACGCGCGACGCGGTGCTTACGCCAACCCGCGGGAGGGTTTGAAGTCGTCGGAGGAACCAGAATCGGCTCATTCCTCTTCTTCATCGTCAAGAAGGCCTGCTGGCAAGCGTGCTGCGAAAATGACCTGATCGACGTATCCGTCTTTCTTGCTGTTCCGCAGTTCGATCAATCGGGTGCCTTTGGAGACCCTCCCCTTCGTTTCCTTGGACTGGTGGGCCGGCATCCGCATCATCATGCCCTTCTCGGTCAACAAGAAGAGTTGGTCGGCCAAGTCGGCCACTTGACGCACGACAACGATGCCGTCGTCGTCGTCCATGCTCATGGTGCGGACGCCNTTGGTGCCTCGGCTTGATCGACGGTAGCCGTCGCGCTCAAATCCGGGTTCGCCGTCCTTTCCGGTTTTCCGGTCCCCGTTCTCATCAAANGCAGGATGCATCTCGCCGTCNCCAAGTCGGCTGCGCTTGGCCATGCCGTTTCGGGTAATGGTGAGGATGGTGGTGTCATGCGCGGCCGCGACGATCATGCCCACGACGCGGTCNCCCTGGTTCAGGTTGATTCCCGCAACACCCTGGCTGATGCGCCCTTGCACACGCACCGTTTCCGAGACGGTCGTTTCGCCGGTGTCCTTGTCCACCTTCTCCTTCTNTTCNGCCGGNTGGAAACGCACCGCCATGGCACGCTCCGTCACGAGCATCACGTGGTCGTCCTTGGTCAGGAGGCGAACGCCGACCAGCGTGTCGGTTTCCGTGGCCAACTTGAGCGCAAATTTGCCGTTGCGGTTGATGCGAACGTATTCTTGCAGGCGGCTGCGCTTGACACGACCTTCCCTNGTTGCAAACACGAGGTCGAGCTCGCCAGGCTCTTCGATGATGTCCTTGCTGATCGGCAGGATGTTGATGATTCGCTCCTCCTCGCGAAGACCCTCCAAGAGGTTCCGCACGTGGCTGCCTCGGGCTTGGCGNGAACCGCGCGGCACTTCCCACGCCTTGAGGCCGTACACACGCCCTTGGTCGGTGAAGATGAGCAACCGGTCTTTGCTGAAACANGTGATGATCTGCATCGGNGTGTCCTCTTGCTTTGTGGTGACGCCTTTCAGCCCCTTTCCACCGCGGTTCTGAACACGGAAATCGTCCACTGGCATATGACGCACGTAACCGTCCTGGGANAGGGTGATGACGATGGCNCGTTCCTCGATGAGNTCTTCNCGNTCCATCGACAACGGCATTGGGTCNATTTCGCTGCGNCGNTCGTCNCCNTGCCGGTCCACGAGCGTGTCGAGTTCNTCCAGCATGATGTGCAGGCGACGCTCGCGCTTCGCCATGATGTCCTCCAAGTCGAGGATGGTGGCTTGGACGTCTGCGTGTTCCTGCTGGACCTTTTCCACGTCAATTTGGCTCAACTGGTACAAGCGGCGTTCCGCGATCGACTTGGCNTGTGCTTCCGAGAAGGAAAACGGCTTGATGCCGGCGATGGTTTCCTCGCCACGCAGCACGGATTCGAAATGGTCGCGGCTTCGGCTTGCTTTGCCNGCAGCGACAACGTCGTCNATGCGTTGCTGGGCNAGCACCAGGCCCTCGAGNATGTGNGCTCGNGCGCGGGCCTTGTCGAGTTCGTGCGCGGCACGACGCTCGATCACTTGTTCGCGNTGCGCCACGTGAACGTGGAGCATGTGAGGGAGCGTCATCAACACGGGACGACCGTCGACGATGGCCATCATGTTGGCGCTGTAGGATTCCTGCAGCCGGCTTGAGGCATACAGCTGGTTGAGCACGGCATGAGGGTCGGCGTTATTCTTCACTTCGATGACCACACGGATGCCTTCCTTGGAAGACTCGTCCCGAATGTCGCGGATGCCCACCACGGTGTCTTTGGACACCAAATCGGCGATGTGCTCGAGCATGGCGGCCTTCTTGACCTGATACGGAATCTCATGCACGACGATGGAAGACGAGCGGCCGTCTTCCACNACTTCACAGCGGGAACGAACGTGGAAGCGCCCTTTGCCGGTGCGGTACATGTCCTCAATGCCATCGATGCCGTGAATCTTGGCGCCTGTGGGAAAGTCAGGGCCCTGCACGCGCTCCATGTATTCCTTGATGCTGATGAGCGGGCGNCCTTCGCCGTCCACTTCGCCTGCAAGCACGCGCTCNACGTGNAGATGAATNGCNGAAGCCACTTCGGTCAGGTTGTGCGGCGGGATGCGCGTCGCCATNCCGACGGCAATGCCGTCCGAGCCGTTCAGCAGCAGGTTTGGAAGGCGCGAGGGC
>PBMM01000004.1 GCA_002723635.1 Methanobacteriota archaeon
GCGTTTGACTTTGACGTTCCATCCTCAAACGCAGAGTGGCGCCTTGGCCACGAAACACCCTTCCTGTCAGTGTTGTCCACCTACGAATCCGTGCATGCGGATTGCACAGATGACGCGTTCATCACCACCAGTGGCGTGGAAGCCGACATCGGCATCGAATGCGGCATGATGGAAGGCGACTACACGGTTTCCACCGGATTCAGTGTTGACTTGGCTGACGTCCCGACCGAGAATTTCGGCCTCGATTCTGGATTGCTTGACTTGTCCATCTCCGACCAAATCAGCACGAGCGGTTCCTTCGAAACGGACATGAGCGGTTTCATCGGCGACGGTGACGACTTTGATGACGAAGCAGAAGGCGTTGGCTACGGTGGCGGTGCAGATGCAAGCATCATCATCGAAGAAGGCGGTAGCCCGGTGGATGTCGTGTCCTGTGACTGCGGCACGGCGAACCCCATCATGTTCCTGATGCTGGCGACCATGCTCACCGAGATCGGTGAGGCCTTCGCCGAAGACGCGGCTGAAGAGCTCGGCGGTACCTTCGAGGACGAACTCAGTGAAGCCATCGAGGAAATCAGCGAAGAATTCGGTGGCGACGATGCCGAATCCGTTGACGGCATGGACGGTGAGCCGTTCTACTGCAACAACGGCAACACCATCGGATCCTACGACCAATGGAGGATCGGGAACGGCGAGGACGATTGCGGCGACTGGTCCGACGAGACGCCTAACGAGACCTACTTTGTGTGCAATGATTGGGGTCAGGGTCACGAAGGCATCCCGCGGGATCAAGTGAACGACGGGAACGAAGACTGCTCCGACTCCTCGGATGAGGGCGTGTTGTGGATGGATTATGTCAGCGTTGGTGTCATGGGCATGTTCGTCTGTGCTGACGGTTCGGGTGAAGTCTCAGAATGGAGCCTTGAGAACGGTTGGGACGATTGTGACGACGGTTCTGACGAACTTCCCGACGCTGAAGGTGCGCTCGAACGCGTGACCCTTGCTTCGGTGAACGCTGGAGGATACAGCCAACAAGACGTGAATGATGACGGCACCGACGACCACTGCTACGTGGCCGAAGTGACCGTGACCGGTGACGACGGTTCCTCCCTCACCTACCTTCTGAAGGGCACGGGTTGGGGCTTTGAAGGGACTGACATTGGAAACGTCGATGACCTCTCCTACCGTGAATACACTGTCGAGGGCACCATCCACCAGTATGGTGTGCCGACCTCGGGTTGCTACGGTGCCTCGGTGGCTGAGATTCAGTCGACGGGCCTGGTGGCCTCCAGCCCATCGACTGACGGCGAGGGCGCCGTGAAGCGGACCATCCAACATGGTAGCATGTATCTCGACGACGAATGGCTTCAGATCAACGTCTACTTTGATGCAGCAAACAACGATGAGAACGACTACACCTTGGAATTCGAGTTGCTGGACGAAATGGGGAACATTGAGGCAGCAACCCAGATGTCTGTCACGCCAACGGACAATGATCCCGTCTGGAACGTCGGGGACTCCCTCTACCTTGGTGACGGCCTCGATGCTGGAGAGTACTGTGGAACCTTAGAACTCGTTGATGCACAAGGCGCGACCGTTGACNCGTACGACGACGTCGATGAAATGTGCATGACCGTCGAAGAACTGCCAGAGTTCCTCCAAACGCTGGAAACCATCGGTGAAGCCTTTGGNGAATCCAACTTCCAATCGACCTTGGAAGCCTTTGGTGAGAACCTTGAGGACCGCTTGGGCAGCATCACCGAAGACATCGCCTACACCGGTGCCAACTTCGCGATGCTGTGGAGCCCAACGCATCACACGGTTGTCGGCGTCGCCCTAGGGGTGTCGGACAACATGGACACCTGGTACACCCTCGTCGGGCCTGAAGTCGTCGAGATCTACGACGACGAGATCAACTACTCGCCCTCCACGCCACCGGCAACAATCGGCTTGGTCTACTACATGGGAAGCGCTGCTGAGGACGCCGCCGAGGTGGTCGAAGACGCTCAGTCGGTGGACGACATCGCGGATACCTCGGCGCACGCCGAGGGCATGGGCGACCTTGCTCAGGTGCTCGAAGACGCTGGCGTTGACCCTGCGGAGGTCGGCATTGATGAGGAAGACACGCAGACCGACGGCAGCTCCGATGACGGTTCATCGGACGAAGAGCCACCGGCAACCGCTGAGGAATTGATCGAAGAGGGCGGCTTTGGCCTGCCTTCGNTCTCGGGTCTCGCTACCGTTGCGGTGCTGGCCCTNGCCGGCATCGTCGCCGCTCAGCGCAACCGCGATGAGGAATGAGCAGGACCTCGCCCCTCATGCGTGAGGGTGCGACGAGCCGCCTTGGCTCNCTGCGCCGCCACCCTGCGGTGGCGTTCGCACGAGCCAGCCTCGTNGTGCTNATCGCGCTAAACGCNGCGGTTTCGGTTTGGCTCATCGCGGAATTTGAGGGCCAATACACCGAGGGGCCACCCTCGCCTGCGCGTTTCTACGTCTTGGCAGGCGTTGACGACCAGTATACGATGATTGACGTCAGCATCGAAAACAGCACACGCTTGCTGGTGTACCAACTCATCCGGGACGACGTGGCCCCCGAGGAAGCCGAGGGCGAAGGCGGTGGAGGTGACGATGACGGAACATCGGACACGTCTTCAACCACGGAGGAAGAACCGGTCAACCGATTGGACCGGGCCAGAACGTGGATTCAGGTCACCGTTGGTCTGCTGATCCTGCTGGAGGTGCTGGTCACCTTCGTCGGCATCAGCGGCTGGTTCCGAACCGCAGGCTTCCTCGCGGTCCTCCTGGCCTTCATCGTGGTGCTTCCTCTGGCCTTCATCGGCGACAANCCAAACTTCGCTGATCCAGGCTCCACGCCGAATTCGGCTCCCGAGGAGACCGAGCNGACCGAGGACGACGATCAGAGCGCCTTCGTTCACGAGGAAACGGAGTTCGGGGTTGGGCTGCGCCTCGGAGGTTTTGAGGTGTCCATGATGTACGCAGGCTACGACCTTGGCCTGGTCGAAGAGGACAACCGCTCCAGCGTGCGTGAAACGCCACCTGAGCCCGGCACGAAAGACGCGGCGTCGTACGTCAAGTTCGATTCCTCCCTGTCCCTTCGGTTCGGACCTTCCGTGGTCCTGCTCCTCGTGCTNCCCGTCCTCTGGTTGCTCGCACCCTCTGGGCGGAAACGCGATTTGGGCGTCGATGAATCCGAGTGATGCTCAGAAAACAGGACGGCAGCTTCACGCGCCTTGGTTGAACAAGGTCAAGCGTGTTTCCTGCCCACCGCGATTCCTGCAAGGGANATCATCGCCAAGGTGGCGAACACGCCCACCGACGGNANCGGGTCTTCGCCGANGCCGCCNATCACTTGCGCATCAACGATGGATTCGACGGCNTAGATTTCGACTTGAACATCAATCAAACTCGTGCATGTGTGGCACGGTTGGTCTTCTGCCGTTGATTCCACCGCCACGGTNGAACTGAGGGTCAAACGGTGTGATCCGTTTTGCAAGGCCTCCCACGTCGACGTGTTCAATTCGCCGTCGGACGATTGCCCGACAAAAATCTCGAACAAGGTTGGTCCAGTTTCACTCACACCAAGGGCGACGGTGATCACTGGAGCCGATGTGGTGAGGTTGTGTGGTGCCAAGGCGTCGTTCAGAGCGGTCAAATTGAGTTGGAAGTACTCCAAAGCGTTGCCGTTGTGCTCCATCTTTACCGCATCGCCGATGCTTTGGCTGGCGTCGTTGGTGAACACAGTGAAGGTCAGCGGCGCGTCGTAACTGACGGTGTACGAGCTGTAGGCTGAGACATGCACCGCCATGTTGCTGGTGTCCTCGATGTTGGTCGGTGAAGGGACGTTGTTCACCGAGAAGACCCGTGCTGTGACGCTCACTGCGTAAGTGGCGTTGTNGATGCCGGCGTTCGCTCCGACGGTTACGTTTACCATGACCGACTCGCCAGCTGAGACGTTGAATTCCGTCCCCTCAAGGAATCCAAGGGACAACCCTGAGTCGGCGCTGCCGCTCAGGTGGATTTCTTCGTCTTCTGAGTGTGGGTTTGTGATGGTNCACATGACGTCCATTGAACCGTTCTCAGTCCCAGGGGATGCATCGAGGGNNATGGCTGCGGGCGAGCATTCCAGGTCCACCTGGCCCGGAGGGTTCTGTGCCTGCACAGCAGGGAAGCAGGAAAGAAGCATCAAAGCCACGAGAAGGTATAGCATGCGATTCATGTTGGAAACTTGGCGTCGTCTTGGTTTATGCTTGCCGCATNTAGATCTCGATTGGCTGAGGTTCTCTCATGCTGAGCCGTTCAATCAGCCCAAGTGAAGCGATGCTTCAACTGACGTCCGCGAGNTTGAGCTTCTTGATCGGTGAAGCGATGCCGAGGTTTTCCGGGAAGTGCATCGTAGCCTCAGGAATCGGAATGGGTATCATCTCGTTGCCGATCAGCGCCACGCGGCTCGGTCGGCTCTCGGACAAGATGCGCATGTCGACCTGTGGCGCNAGGGANTCGGAGAATGTCAGGATGTCCTCGTGAGATGGCATGTTGTCGATGCTCAAGTGTTCGCGGCTGTGTCCTACGTACACGTAGCCCTTNGCTTCGATCCAATCCGGGTCGGCGCGGCGGTCAATCGCGGCGAATTCACGGATGTGGTTCTCGCTCATGTTGACGCCCTTCATCAGGGTGTGACGGCAGACGATGCGGGTGTCGAGCGAAGGCAGCAGATCGATGGTCTTCTCGAATTGTGCCCACGCACCGCTGTTCCACTTTGGCCGGCAGACATCGTCGAAGACTTGCTTGTTAGGTGCGTCCACNGANACGTAGAGTTGTGTGGGCAGCGTGTCTAGCCTCTCGAGCACCTTGGGTAGCGTGCCGTTGGTGACCAGCATGGTTGTCATGCCGTGCTGATGGCAGAGGTCCATGTATTCGGCCAGGCGCTTGTAGAGGGTCGGTTCACCGTTCAGGGAGATGGCGACGTGTTTGGGGTCTTGCGCTTCAGCGAACTTTTCAGGGTTCACCTTGTCGTTGCCACCGTAGCCGGTCAGGAGTCGGCGCTGTGCGCGGACGGATTCGTAGAGCAGTTCCTGCGGATCTTGNTCGCTCAATTCCAGCGTGTCCATGTGTGGTTCGCGCCAGCAGTATGTNCAGGCGAGGTTGCANTGGTCGACCACGGGCGACATCTGCATGCAGGTGTGGCTCTTGACNCCGTAGAAGGTCCCCTTGTAGCACGAGCGNTCGCGAACTAAGGATTCCTTGGTCCAGTGGCAGGTCTTCACACCGCCGTGCTCCCCTACGATGTGGTAGCGTTGCTTCTGCAGGGTAGCTTTCAGTGCCGGATCCATGCCCATGGCCTTCGCCTCCCTGAGTGCCAAGCCCACGGTCGGCAAGGCCGGTCGGGGCGGACTCGGGCGGGCAAAGGGCTGTGCTTGACTTCTTCAATCGGTCGGCTCATCGGTTGACGAGCGGCAGGAAGGCGTTGGCCGCCTTTTCACAGGCGTTGGCCACGTCGTCCATCCGCTGCAACACGCGGTACATGTGCACCGCGGCGAGCGGGTCGCCGCCGCCTTCGCTGAACACGTGGGCCGCTGCCTTGGCTTCAATCAAATCCGCTTCGTGCTCGAGGAGGTTGACCTTTCGAATCAGCTCGCGAACGTCGTTGGCTCCCTTCCTGGTCTCGCCAGACATCCCGTAGTCGCGCAAGGCACGCACGGTTTCTTCGTAGGCGCCGACACAGGCACGAACCGCTTGGGCCATCTCCTGCAGGTTCTCCTTTGCAGTCTGGTCATCGAACAGCGGTCGGAATGACAACTGTTCGGCCACGTTTTCGGCGTAATCCGCAATGCGATCCTGTCGTGTGATCATGTGGAGCTTCTCTTCGGTGCTCGCAATGAGGCGGACGCTCGGNGTCGAAAGCGCTTCACGCAAGGTCGCCTTGAGTTGGTCGGCCTTGTGTTCTGCTTCGCTGGTCGCCTTGACGGCCTCGTCGAGTTTCTCGTCACCCTCGATGGCGAGGTCAACGGCTTCGAGCATGCAGTCCACGGTCGTGGTCACGGCCGTGGCGTGCTCGCGGAAGATTTCCAAGGGCGTCACGGCGGCGCCGTCCCCACCGATGTCGGCGAGCGCTTCCTCGACGTGAATTTCGTTGTCCTTGGTCCGCCACATGACCGTGGCAACACCGACGAAAGCCAAGGTCACCCAGATGACCATCGTCAGGAAGTCGCCTCCTGAGAGGACGAGCAGAACCACCGATCCAAAAGCTGCAGCGGGAAGGGAAGCGACCCATGAAGCCGCGATCTTCCCAAAGACGCGGAAGTCCACCGCCTTTGCACCGCCTGCGAGGCCAACACCCACCACGGCACCTACGAGGGTGTGAGTGGTCGAAACGGGGACGGCAAGGAAGGGCATGGAGAAGGCCAAGATGGTTGTAGCAGCACCAAATTCAGCCGCGAATCCACGGGTTGGCGTGATGTCGGTGATTTTGCTGCCAATGGTTTCCATCACGCGCCATCCCCACGTGACGACACCGATGGCGATGCCGGCGCTGCCGATGAGGATGAGCCAGAGCGGGATGTCGGCTTTTGCCGCCAGCATCCCGGTTTCGCTGGAGAGCACTTGGTACACCGCNGCCATGGGGCCGATGGCGTTGGAACGGTCGTTGGCCCCGTGGGCGAAGGCCACGTACGCTGCGGTGATGATTTGCAACCAAACGAAAATCCGCTCAACGCCCTTGAAACCGCGTGTTTCTGCCTCCAAGTCAACCTTGCGAAGCACGAGGTGAAGGATGACGGATGCGAAGATTCCAATCGCGAGGGCGAACAAGAGGGCGTTNATCGGGAACCAAGCGCCCTGATGGACCGCGTCCACGCACTCGGGGTACACCACGACATCGACGCCTTCGGGACAGTAGTGCGTGAATGGGTTGAACGATCCGCCTTCCTTGACCGGCAACCAATCGTACTTGGAAGTGATAATGCCCAAGGTCTCTAGCCGGCCAAAGAAGCCCTTGAGTGCTTTGAATAGGAGCGCGAGCCCCAACACGAAGAANGTAGGAAGTGCCAGGATAGGAGCGAGTGTCCTCGCCCGTTCTGTTGGATTTTCTGCGTCTAAAATCGTCGCTCTGACGATGGCAAAGGAAAGGAAGGCAAGGATGCCGCCGATTAATGGTGAGGCCACCCACGACATCACCACCTTTCGAACAACGGACCAATCGATGAGTGCCTCNCCGAATTGCACCTCGAGGATCAGGCCAACACCGATGATACCGCCGATAATGGAGTGCGTGGTCGAGACGGGCAAACCCATGCGCGTCGCAACCGTCAACCAGACCGCAGCAGCCATCATGGCGGCCACGAAACCGAGGGCAAGGGACTGCGACAAATCGTAGAACTTTTCCGGATTGGTCTGCTCGAGTTCGAAATTCACCGTCAAGATGCCTTTCCGGACGGTCTCCGTCACCGCGTCGCCGGCAAAGAACGCGCCTGCAAACTCAAACACGGCGGCGATAACGACCGCTTGCTTGAGGGTCAGCGCACGTGAACCGACGCTGGTTCCCATGGCGTTCGCCACGTCGTTTGCACCGATGTTCCACGCCATGTAGGCACATACGCCAAGCGCTGCAATCAGCAGGAGGGTGGTGTCTGCGTCCATATTTTTCCGAGTCGGAANGGGTATTCNTTCTAANCCNNNATAGANTATANAGACTATGGATTTNNNNGGCTCATAATGTTTCGGNGCGAGAAGCGTCGATGCCNANCAACGCGCCCATCACCATGTTGATCTGGGTNTCTGAGAGGTCGATGGTGTAGGCNCAGAGGCGGCGTATCTTTTCCGTAAAGCGAAACAGGATGACGCTGTTGTTCTNGTNNCCTTTGCCGTGCTCNATGATGCCTTCTTCAAACNCTTCCAAGGCCNCAATCGACTGCTCNAGTTCCCGNTTTGCGTCGATGACGTGNTTGACGTCNTTGACGTAGATGTTCCTGATGACCGTGCGAAGGGANCCAAGCCAGACGTCCAAATGCCGACGGGGNTCNGAAATNAANGCTGGATTNAGCCGCTTCTCGATGGTTCAGCACGATGTTGGCNAAGGACCTCGCGTGGTCACCCATGCGCTCGAGCGCCCTCGCCATGGCGAGGTGTTCCACGGCTTGAAGTCGCGTCACGCCAAGGGTGCGTTCGATGTTCGGAGATTCCAAGGCCATGGCCACTTGTCGATCGATGAGCAAGCGACGNGCATCGATTTGCCGCTCTCGNTCCTCAAGGTCGTCAAGGGGCTCCTCGACGCCGTCGTNGAGGTAGGTNGCAGCATCTTCCACGATNGACGTCACCAGGAGNTACATGCGGTTNAGCGACACTTGAAGCGAGAGTTCACTTGGTTTCAGCAGGGAGAGGATGTCCATCCCGTCCTCGCTGTCTTCGCCGACCTCCATGCCACGCGTGTCNCGGAGGAAGGATCGAATGATTCGCCGCTCCTGAGGCCCCATGCCCTTGCGCTTCCTGACAGAAATCGCGTCCGCTCCTGAAACGTACAACCCAATGAGGAAGTCGTACAAGGCGTGGCCTGGAAGATGGTCCAAATCGACCACGGCAGATCTGCGCACAGGTTTGACTTCCGTNGGCGTGATCCGCAGTTCCCCCGTCGGGAGGGATTGCACACCGACCACCGTGCCTCGTTCGAGTCCATGGTCACGNATCCAAGGCTTCGGCANNGANACNATGAACGTCGAGCCCCCGGTCACCTGGAGCTTCCGGTACTCAATGGGTGAGACGTCGTTGGTCGGCAGCACGTCGTTTTGAGCCGTCTTCATGGCNCTAAGAATATAGTTCTCTATATCACCGTTGCTTCCGTCGACTGCCATCCTCAAAACAGGTCACCTTCTCTTCCTTTCATGCGCGCCACCTTCGCTCACGGCCTGTGGAGCAGCCCCGGCAGCGGCAAGGCCGAATGGCTGCGNTCGCACGGNTGGNAGGTCCACGCGCTCGACATGCGCAAGCACGGNTGGGATCAAGCGAGTCAAACGCGCGTCGTGCTCGAGGCCATCGACGAAATGGGGCCCTTCGACGTGCTGATCGGGTCGTCCTTCGGTGGTCTCGCCACCGCCAATGCCGCAGCGCAACGTCCTGACCTTGACCTCCGGTTGGTGCTCCTCGCTCCGGCCTTTGGCTACCTCGACCTGCTTCGGGCTGACCTTGGCGCTGCCGGCATGGCGGCGTGGGAAGCCTCGGGAGCGCATACCTTCCATCCTCCCGGCTGGGAGGAGCCTGTCGTGCTCCCGTGGTCCTTCGTGGAGGCGGCCAAGCCGCTGGCGTGGCCCAGCTTGCCGCATCCAACGGCCATCCTGCACGGCTCAAACGACGTCGTGGTGCCGCTGTCGCACAGCCAGAAGGCCCTGGACGTGAACCCCAAGGCCACGCTCACGGTGGTCGATGACGACCACCGTTTGCAAGCGAGTTATGCCGACATGAAGCGCTTGGCCGAGGGTCTGAAAAACGGTTGAATTTCCACACCGGTGCAAAAAGTGCATCATCGGTGTGCCTCACTTTACCACTCATTTATATCGGACCGGCACCAANTTAGTGGTGAGGAACACACGCATGGACATTTACCTGGAACGCTTTGTGAACGACGCGATGGACCGCCAGGTCCACAGGAACGGCATTTTTGGACAGCGGATGCGCAAGCTCACCCGCTCCCTCCTTGGATGCCCTGCGCTGCGGTACGGTGGTACGCACCGGATCAGCAGCCGCACGGGGGTGAAGGCATGAGGGATCCTTGGCTTGACCTCTACGTGACCGACGTGCTCGACCGTCAGNTTCACCGCAACGGCATCCGCTTCCTGCCCCGNTGGCTTCGCTGGCGCAAGTGNTTGCGCTGGCTTCGTCCCTGATGCANGTGNTGCCGCCGTGAACATGGGTTGAAATACCATTTTCACGGCCGAAAAATCACATGATGCTCCGCATTGAAGCCCTTACNAAGGCATTTGGCTCAGGAGCGAACAAACTCCACGTCCTCAAAGGCGTGGACATGACCATCGAAGAAGGCGAGATGGTCGCCCTCATGGGGCCATCTGGCTCGGGCAAATCCACGTTGTTGAACATCATTGGTGGCCTGCTTGCAGGCGACGAAGGCAGCATTGCGCTGGACGACCGCACCTACGGGCTGAAGGGCCCCGCCAGCGTAGTCGACGTGCGTCGAAATCAGGTCGGATGGATCTTCCAAGACTTCCACCTTATCGACGGCTTGTCGGCCATCGACAACGTCGCCTTCGCGCTCGAAGTGGCTGGTGTTCCCTCAAAGGAAGCGGAAAAGCGAGCCATCCACGCGCTCGAACGTGTCGGACTCGGCGANCGCATGGAGCACGTGCCTGAGCAACTCTCCGGCGGTCANCAGCAGCGNGTNGCCATCGCACGNGCCATCGCNGGNGANCGNCGTNTNCTNCTCGCNGACGAGCCNACNGGNAACCTCGACATNGCNAGNGCNGCAGAGGTNCTNGNNNTGTTCAAGTCCNTNTGCGCGGACGAATCGAAGTCGATGTCCATCCTGATGGTCACCCACGATCCAGACTTGGCTTCCAAGGCCGACCGCATGCTTCTCTTGCGCGACGGTCAGACGGTGGCTTCCGACATTCGGAGCGCTTGGGGACTTGACGAAGAAGGTGAGGAAGAATGAGCGAAGAAGGACGCATGGCCCGCATGAGGGCGCGTTTGTCCTCTTTGCAGGACGCCCCAAACGCCCTTCGCTTGGCCACCCAATCAGCATGGCGCGGTCGCGAGCGTGGGCTCGCGGTCGTGGCGGGCGTGTTCCTCGCCAGTTTGGTCATCACCACCGTGCTCTCCTACGGCGTTGGGCTGTCGCAAATTTTCTTCCAAGAATCACTCGAAAGCGAGGTCTACGATGCCAAGGTGGAATTCCGTCGTGCGCCCGCCGAGGGCGCATCCGGTTGGACGAACGACACAGCCGAGTTGCAGTCCGTCTGCACCGAATTACTCGACGGTTTCATCGAATTTGAGGACTGCATGGTGGTCCTTGGGCGGCAAGGTTTGCACACCACCTCGTTCTTTTCTGAGGAATTCGCCTATGCCCAGCCTCTGGAGATCACCAGCGTGGTTGATGATACGAACCTCAATTGGACCTCAGACGTGTTCGATTATCCAGAATTGGCCGATGCTGGTCCACCAAGTTCAACGGTCCGCGCCGTACGTTTCATCGACGACAGTGGCTTTGACGGTGTCTTTGCCGATCGCATCAAAGACACCGTGATCACCGGTTTGGGCGAATGGCCCAACGCCACCACGGCCGTTCAACAACGCAGCGTGATGCTGCCCGCCAGCGTTGCTTCTGACGCTAGGGCGGAAGTGGGTGACGTGCTCGAATCGCTGACGTTCGCCATGGTCGTGGACCGGAACCTTGCCGTGGAAGGAGGGATTTCCGAATCGGACTGTGAAGGCGGGGACATCAAGGCCAGCGAGAACGGCATGGTCTACTGCCGCATGTTGGTGACCGTCAGCAACCTCACGGTGGCCGGCGTCTACGAGGAAGCCCCATTGGCGAACCCCACCATCCCCGCCAATGCCCTCGTCGTGCACCTTGACGTTCTCGACGAGGCACAGCAGAAGACGCTGATGGACAACGATCACGTCTATCTCGCGGTGGCCATCGATCGTGCAGCGTTGCCCACCTCGTCCACCGCGGACGCGGCCGAATGGCTTGACGACGTGCAACGCCGCGTCGGACAAGGAAATTACACGGATGCAGGCATTTCCTTGGTGTACATCGACATCATTGGAGGGACCATCAGCTTCCTGAACATCTTCCTGGGCCTCATCCAGACCTTCGATTACATCATCATGGTCCCCATCGTCATCCTCTCCCTGTCCGTGCTGGTGTACGGTCTCGTGCTTTCTTTGGAGCAACGGCGGCGCGAAATTTCGATCCATCGGGTCATCGGTGCCGATGCTGATCGGCTCCAACGGATGGTCCTGATCGAACTCGGCGTTATGTCACTCGTGGCGTGGTTGGCGGGCTATGTGTTGGCCTTAGCCGCTGTGCCCGGAGTCTTGTCTGCGGTCGGATTCATGGCCTTCGAGCCGTCCGGCGTAAACGTCAATCCCGTGCTTGGTTTTGCTTCGACGCTCATCACCGCTTTGGCCACCATTGGTTTGGCGCTCCTGTTTGGACGAAGCCGTTCTCGCCGCTTCCTTGAACTGGAAATCGAGGAAGGAGTCCGCCGAACCAGCGAAGCGGCGAAGCCCAAAACGTGGCTTCACGCCTTGTGCTTTGGCGTCGGTGGCATTGGGACCCTCGACACGTGGTTGGAACTCCAGACCAGCGGAGACGGCCTCTATTCGAACTTCTTCCTCGAAGGGTTGCTGGGCATTTTCGGCCCCTTCCTACTGTGGATTGGCGGGGCCCTTTTGCTCGGACGGCTCGGAGCCCTCGGACCACAACTCATGCAGCTCTTGCTTGGTCGAACCCCGTTGCTCAAGGACGTGCGCCGCGGGCTGAAGGGTTCGGGTTCCTCCGAATCCGTGAACCGTCTTGCGGTCATCATGCTCCTGACGCTGTCCATTGTCACCCTTGCCGCGGTACAAGGTTACACGGGCACCCTCGTCGATGAGCGCACAGCGGACGCACAGGTCGGGGGTGACCTGCAGGTCAGTTTCGAATCGCCAGTCAACATGAGCACCGCCCTCGAGGTGCTTCGCGACATTGGCGGTCAAGATCTTGAGGTCTCGGCAACGACGACGCCAAGTCTCTTCCTACGCACAAGTGAAGGCGATGCATATCAGACCTGGGTGGTCATGAACGGTTCGGATGACGTGCTCCGATGGAGCGAGCAATCCCTGCCGGGCGACGACGTGGGCACCGGCCTGGGCATGTTGGCCAACGGGACCTTTTCAGTTGGCGAGGACGCCGCTTTCTCGCTGGACCTGTGGGGCAGCGGACGTGACGGACGTTCGGACCGTGGCGACGACCTTCTCGGAGCCGGTGACGACCGTTCGGAAATTCGGCGGTTCACCTGGGAAAAGGTGGATGTCACCCTGAACAACGACAGCGACGCTGAACAGCCGGACCCTCAGGACTTGCTTGCCGTCTACAGAGAGATCCTTGCGTTGGACCTTTCAGGCGTGGATTTGGCAGGAAGCGACCTCGCTGAGCGCGATTTCAGCCTAACAGATCTCTCCGGCGCGAATCTTTCCAGCGCGGACCTTTCGGGTGCGAACCTTTCGGGTGCGCTCATGGTGGGAACCGACCTCTCTGGGGCGGATTTGACTGGAGCGGATTTGACCGGTGCCGTGTGGGCGCCTGTCCTTTTCTTCGGTCAATCTGCACCCGGATTTACCGGTGCCAACCTCTCGAATGCTGACCTGACCGGCCTCTTTGGCCTTGATCTGACCGGCATGGACCTCAACACCACGGCAGACCTGAATGGCGCGACGTGCCCGAACGGAATTCCTGCCGACGAGACAGGTTGTGCTGCTGGGTTGAGCCAGATGCCACCGCCTGCCTTGGCGCCCTTTTTCATCACGCCTGGAGCGGTGAACATTACCGTCACGCCGTATGACCTCGACTTGCGCTACGTCGGTACGCACGAGTTCATCCCCGGCGTACCGTCAGCCACCTTGTCGTCCTCGATCATCATCGGAGAGGGCAGTTGGCGTGGCTTCATCGGCAACGAGGCCGCCGACAACCATACGGCGACCACCTGGACTTTCGCCTTGCCCGACGTGGTCGATGACGACCTGACCGGCCTGCGTGCCAGCATCGAAGCCGATTCACGCGTAGGAAGTGCTTCGGATTGGGAAACGGCCCACGAAGCCGTGGAACGAAACGGTGGACTGATTTTCGGAACACAAGGCCTGCTGTCGTTGCAATTCGTGGTTGCGAGTCTCGCGGCCGTGGCCTCGTCCTTCGTGTTCCTTTCGTTGGTCTTGACGCAACGCCAGAAGGAACTCGCCATCCTCCAAGCGATCGGTGCGGCGCCAGGACAAATCATCCGCTTGGTGCTGTTTGAAATCCTCTCCATCGTGCTGATGTCGATGGTCCTGGGTGTCGCACTCGGCATCGGTTTGGCGCTGTCCTTCAACGGGTTCTTCGAGGTGTTTGGTTTCATCTTCCAAATTTTCCAAAGCGATGGGAACACGCTCACCATCACCCGGAACTTGGTCTATCCATGGGCTTCCTTGGCCTTGGTGTCCGCCTCTGTCTTTGGCGCGGTCGTCTTGGCCCTGCTGATCACCACGCGGCGTACGCTGGCCGCAGACCTTGCCAGCGTCCTGAAGGGGGAGTGAAGATGAGCGAAACTGAATCCAAGCAAGCCGCCATCATTCTCGAAGCGGACGCGGTCTACCACGTCTACGAGTCGAAAGCCGAAGACGGAAACGTCGTGGCGCTTCGTGGCCTCAACATCGCCATGCACAGCGGTGAAGCCGTCGCCGTCGTTGGGCCCTCCGGTTCTGGCAAATCGACCTTGATGAAGTGCCTCGGCGGATTGATGAAGCCCAGTGCGGGCTCGGTTCGACTCGATGGGCGAAACATGACACGGCTGACCGGTCAGGAACTGGTCCAACTTCGGCAACAGACGGTCTCCTTCATCTTCCAAGAAGGCAACCTGCTCAACAACCTCAACGCCCGTGACAACGTCGCTCAGCCCTTGATCAACCAAGGCGTGCGTTCCCGTATCGCCAAGCGCAAAGCCATGGAGTTGCTTGAGCGGCTGCAGATGGGTCACCGCGCCATGGCCTTACCGAAGATGCTCTCTGGCGGCGAGCAACAGCGCGTGGCCATCGCCCGGGCGCTGATCACCGAACCACGGCTCATCTTGGCAGACGAACCGACCGGGGCGCTCGACCCCGTGACGAGCCGTGAGGTGCTCGCGCTGTTCAAGGAACTGCACGAAGATGACGGTGTGTCCTTCCTCATCGTGACGCACTCGAAGGAAGTGGCCGCCTTCTGCGACCGCAGCCTAGAGCTGCGTGACGGCCGTTTCGTGGCCGAACACGGCAAGGACCTGAACATCGAACAACTCGAAGTGGGTCGTGAACTGCTGGTCGACGACATAGGAACGGTCACGCTGCCGCCCGACATCCTGGTTCGCTTGGGCGGTTCGGGCGGGTACACCGTGGCAGAAATCGAGCCCGGCCGTCTTACGCTTGTCGGGGAGGCCATCGACTTGGGCGGTGAACTGGTGTTGGCTGGAACATGCCCAGCCTGCAAGCACGTTTACGAGAACGACACCGAACAGGAATGCCCCTCATGCGGCTCCTCTCGCCCGATGGTTGAGGCGTGAACATGGAGGTGCTCGTCCTCGGCCGTACCCTTGTGGCTTTGGCGCTTGGTGGAGCCTTCCTCTGGATTGGCGTCCAGCACTTCGTCGATCCGGTCTGGTTCGAGCCTATTGTCCCGAACGTGTTGGGAGCACCTCGGTTTTGGGTCTTGGCGAGTGGCGTTGCGGAAGTGGCGGTCGGTCTTGCGCTGATCATTCCAGCTACCCGAGCGTACGGCGGATTTGCATGCGCCGTGCTGCTTGTCGTGTTGTACTGGGCGAACCTGTACATGTGGGTCGAGAACGTTCCTTTGGACGGGAAGACCTACGCCAATTTCTGGCATGTGGTCCGCTTGTTGATTCAATTGGCCGCCATCGCAGCGTCCCTCTTTGTTGCCGGTGAACTCAGAACGGAACCAAACGGCTGACGACAGCCCTCATCAAGGGGCTGCTTGTGCTCACTGCATGCGCTGGGTCATCTGGCTCGGATGGGTGGAAGGCCTGTCTGCCATTTTGCTGATGTGCATCGCAACCCCGGTGAAGTACCTCATGGACGCGCCGCACATGGTCGAGGTCCTTGGCCCCATCCACGGCGTCCTGTTCATGCTCTACGTGTTCGCGTTGATGCTTGGTGTGGGGCGATGGTGGGACTGGCGCTGCGTTCCGGCGGGTTTCATCGCGGCCTCGGTTCCCGGTGGCGCGTGGTGGTTTGACCGGCGCCTTGAGCAGGGCCTTTTCGCCCTCGAAACAGACGTCATGCCGTCTTGACGCCCTCGGGCCACAGCACGAGGATCAGCGTTTTTCCGCGCGTCTTGGGCGTGTGGGTTGTTTCACGGTTCATCCATACGATGGAACCCGCAGGATAGGTACCATCCTCGTCCCACACTTCGCCCTCAAGGACGAGGTAAAACTCGCCCCCGGGGTGGCTGTGGGGCATGAAGGCGTCCACGGTGACATCGCTGTCGGCGTCGTAGAGCACGAGCGACGTGGCGTCCTCGCGCTTGAGTTTGCCAAGGCGCACGCCAGTGCCGAAGTCCCTCCAGCGGATGTTGGCTTCCAGCCAGTCCCGGTCGATGGAGAGACCAAGCCAATCGGCCATGGGGTGGGTGAAGACCATGGCCAACCCATGCAGAACCCCGACATCAGCCCTTCGCCTACCGCGTCCTTGATGACCGGGCCGTCGATGGTGGGGTGTGGCCACCCCCATCACCACGCCTTCCATCCCTCCCGAGGGGCCTTGGGACGCCTATGTATTGGTGATCATCTGGCTACCGCTTCTGTTCCGTTTGTTGCTTCTTGCCCGTCCGGCGCGTCAAGCGGTCGCCAAGGTCGCGCCACATGCAGGATGGGCCCTGAAACAACTTCGGGATTTGCCCGTGAAAGGCCTCCGTTTGCTGATTTTCAACGAGACGTTGGCGCTTCTCGCTCCACCCACCATCGTGCTTCTGTACCGGCAATTGGCCGACCCCATCGGTTGGCGCACGTGGGACGAGGTCAGCCTGATTGGCGGGGCGGTCCTGATGTTTCTCACCTTGGTCTGGTTGGTGCTGGACTTGATGCGCATTGGCCGCACGCGGAGGATGATGCTGGCGGTCATCAAACAGGACGTGGACCGCCTGCGAAAGGTGGCCGACGTCGGCTTGGGTGCTCGACGCTGGCTTCGCCGCTTTGCACGTGAGAAGGACGCAGAGCCAGAAGAAGAGCAGAGCACACGCGGAAAAGTGTGGAGCATCGCCAAGAAGGCCGGTGGAATCGCGCTGCTCTCCCGCAAGTTCACACCGCAGGGCTTGGCTGCCGCCGTGGCCTGGAGCGCGGCAGAAGAAGCGGCCCGAAGAGGCGCAGCCCACCTTTCAGAACGGCTTGACGCCCACATCGAGGCCAGCGTGGAGGTCATCATTCGAAGGAACGTCTGGACGAGTTTCGTCATCCTTGGTCGTGACATGGTCATGGGCCTGTTCCCACTCGCCATCCTCGCTTTGATGCCCCTCATCTTCGGCAGCTGAGGTCGTGGGAAGCCTCATGGTCGACCGCGCGGTGGTCCACATGAGTCCCATGGCCTTGCTCATCCTCATGCGTCACGGGCAGTCGATGTGGAACGCGGCC
>PBMM01000005.1 GCA_002723635.1 Methanobacteriota archaeon
ATGCCACCGTAGTTGAGCATCGCTTCCGTGTTTGAGGGTTCAACGGTGATCACGTAGATCACCGTGACGATGCCGTTCAAGGCAGTCAGGGGCATGGTGAACAGGAACAACACGAGGATCACCGCCACAAGGCGGTTGACGAATCGCGGGCGTTCTGGGTCAATCGCAGTGGTTTGCCCACGGAAGGAACGCCATTTGTTCAGCAGCAACACGTTCCATGACGCGCCCATGATTCGACCGTAGGCAATGATGGTGGGCCCCATGAAGACGAGCATCGAAATTGCAATCCATTGTGGCGACACTTGACCCTCCAATTGCAATCCAAGGATGACGGTGGCCAAGAGGGCGCCAATCAGCAGCGGCAAGGTGGTGAGTCGTCCGAGGCGGGACGCAAATCCTGCCTTGATGTTGGCTTTGCCAACCCCAATGAGTTGAGCATTCAATGTCTCCCATGGAGACACGACAATAGGAAGGCCAACCAAGACGCCGATGAGGTAAAGATTGGGCTGATAGAAGGTCTTTGGATCAAACATCAATTCAGCAATGAGCAGCAAGATGCCGGTCATGCCCATCATGTACAGAATGGCTCCTTTCCGGACTTCCCGGACACTGAGCAATTCCCGCGCTTCCACGACTGTCCTAGAAATTCGGTGCACTTCGTAGAGGTCGTCCTCAATTTCGAAGGCCACTTGGAGCGACGCAAGTTGGCGTGGCACAAACCAACGCCAGAGCAACAAGGCGGACACAACAGCGATGGTCAATGGAATCGCCAGCTCCGCGCTAGGCTCACTGGGTTGAACGATGACCACTTCTGCTGCAGCGGTTGGCAGGAACCAAACCGAAGCGAACAAAATCGCCAAGGCCCGGTTCATGCTCTGACCTGAAATGGTCCTGCTCAAGAATTCATCTCCGTCTTGGAACGGCTTCTGTGTCGCTTCAAAAATCGCTCAATCCTGTCGAAGGCCTCGTCCAACACCTCGACGTCAGCCAAATAGACCAAACGAACGTGACCACGACCACGCTCAGGACTGAAACCGCTTCCGTGCACGAGCAGCACGTGTTCCTCATGCAACAAATCCAGAACGAATTGCTTGTCGTTGGCCACCCAAGCAGGATCGGTCAAACGCACGAACATGTAGAAGGCCCCCCCGGGCGCTTCAACCTCCAGGCCTTCGATGTTGGCAATGCGGTCCAAACACCGTTGACGCTGAAGTTTGACCCGTTCGGCGTATGGCCCCATCCACGAACGATCACCGGTCAGTCCTGCCAAGTAGCCTTGCTGTGCCGGCGTTGACGCACAAAGACGTGACCGAAGCAGGCGTTCCAAGGCTTCTCTAACGGAATCCAGTCGGTTCTGTGGGTCATGAAGACCGAACCATCCAATGCGCCACCCCGGAGCAAAATACACCTTGGAAACACCGTTAAGCGTCACCACGGGCACACGTTCTGACCGACTGGCCACCGAGACGTGGTGCCCGGTGAAGTCCAGCCCATCGTAAATCTCGTCTGCGATGACCATGCATTGGGGCCAAGCCTCCACGATGCGAAGCACGGCATCCACCTCTTCTGGGGTGGCCACGTTCCCTGTGGGGTTGTTTGGGTTGATCAGAACGACAAACCGAACGGAATCGTTCATCTTGGATTCAAGATCGTCAAGGTCAATCTTCCAGCCGTCGTTTGGGTCAAGACGGTATTCCGTTGTGTGCGCCCCGTACATCTGCGGGTAGGCCATGTAAGGCGGGTAATGGGGCCCAGGAGCAAGGACGACATCGCCTGCTTCCAACACGCCAGCAAACAAAATCTGCAAGGCTTCGGTCACACCATGACAGACGTAAATGTCGTCTGACGTGGCTGGCCATCCTTTCTCACGTTCATCGGCAGCGATCGCGTCACGCAGCGCTGGAATCCCGTATGAAGGAGAGTACCCGTTACGACCTTCTCGGACCGCGTTGGCGTAGGCGTCAACCATGTGGTGCGGCGTGGGAAGACCAGGATACGCGATTGGATCGCCGATGTTGAGCTTCAGAATGTTATGACCTTGGGACTCGAGGACGGTTGCAGGGATCACAACGTCACGAATGGCGTACTCGATGGACAAGGCCCTTGAAGCGGCCCTGACGTCATCGTGAGTCACCTTCATTCCTCCATCACTTCGTTTGCATCGAGACCAGCCAACATCAGCACGCGACGGAAATGGTCCTCCTCAACCGGTTGAATGGAGAGACGTTGTCCGCGACGAATCAGCGGCATGCCTTCGAACGCCGGGTCGGTCTTGATCGATTCAAGAGACACAATGCTGGGGCAAGCTGCGACAGGCACGAGATCAACCATACTCCAGCGAGGATTGTCCGCGGTGGCCTTGGGATCAAAATACTTCGAGGACGAATCTAAGGCGGTGTGGTCAGCGTAACCTTCCCTTGCCACTCGGGCCACGCCAGCCACGTGCGGAGGCTTGGTGTTCGAGTGGTAGTAGAGGACCAAGTCTCCAACCTTCATTTGATCACGCATCATGTTACGGGCCTGATAGTTCCTGACGCCGTCCCAATGGGTTCGCCCGTCAGCGACCAAATCCTCGTAGGAATATACGTGAGGCTCGGACTTCATCAGCCAAAGGTTCCTCATGAGGTGTGGGGAGCCCCCACGGTCATTGAAACCTCGCTTTACCACGCGTCGCCTGAACGTTCAACGACGACCGCATCGTAAACGACATCATCAACCGGTGCGCTTGCACGACCCAATCCCAATTTATTGGCCAAGGCAGGGCGTCCGCCGACCGTGGCCACACCGGCCTTTTCCAACGCCACGAAAATCGCGGGCAACAGGACCAGAGCGCCTGCAGCCGCGACCCAGAGCAGGATCAAGATGACCGTCAGGAAGGGTTTGATTTCAGGAATGGGAATTTGGTAGGCCGTCATCATGCCGAGGCTGGTGACTGTGGCTGCTTCCGCTAGGGACATACCCGTACCAACGGCAGCGGTGCGGATGGCGTCAATACCACCGCCCAATTCGCGAATCCTGTTGGCGATGTGAATCGAAAAGTCCACGCCAACACCCACCAAAATCGAACCGATCATCACCGTGACCAAAGACAACGGCACGTCGAGTTGCCACATGACCAACCACTGCAATGCAACGGTGGCGATCACGGGAGACGTGGTCAAGAGCGAGTAACGCACATCCCGGAACACGATGGCCAGGGTGATGATGGTCAGAATGACGGCAAAGGCCAAGGATCGCCATTGCGAATTGACGATGAGTTCGTTCACTTCAATCGCGGTCGCAGCCACGCCCGTGATGTCTTCTGCATACTCGCCCTTTGGCCCTGCAAAGGCAGCCGCCTGAACGTTGATTTCATCCACGCTCACAGCGGTGTCTGCCACTGGAATGAAGGGCATGTCAACAAGAATGAGCGTTCGGTCGTAGTTTTCGTTGATGAACACCCGGAGGGTCTCTTCGGTGATGGAAGCGTAGAACACGTTCAACAAGAAAATCTGTGATTGCCGATCGCCGGGCATGTTGTACTGCGACGGGTTGGTCAAAACGTCCCAAAACGAAGCGTCCGCAATGATTTCCTGATTCAGCAAAGCAGTCGCGGTATCCTTGACCTCTTCGGGTATGCCTGGTGTTTCATCGATGAATTCAGCGATGGGTGCCCCCGAAATCGAGACGGCCACACCGGTGGCCTTCATCAGGAAAACGATGGAGACAGCAGAAGCGTTTTCCACCTCGTTAATTTTGGTCTCGAGCACTTCGATCTGCTCAAGAATGGAGGCGGGATCATCGTTTCCTGAATCGTCATCGTTGATGTTGCCCGTGACGTTGGCATGGACCAAGACCATGCCGACTTGTCCAGCGTTGAACTCCTCGCTGTACTGCTTCATTTTGATGACGGATTGTTCGTCTTCTGGAGCCATGCCAAGGAGGTCGATGTTCTCTTCAACGTTCATTTGACCGACGGTCGCAGAGATGAGAATGAAAACGAAGAAGACCGCAAGCACCCAACTTGAACGACGAACAGGAACTTCGACGACCACATTGAAGGCTGCGAGCGGGGGATGCTTGGGCTTCTCAAGGTCGAGCAAGATCGTCAAGTTCGGGACCATGAACATCGTCAGAACATAGACGACCACAATGCCGCCGGAGAGCGCAATACCGACCGTCTGGATAGGAGCCATGGGTGTAAAGACAAGCGAGACGAAACCAATCACGGTTGTAACCGCTGAAAGGAACACTGCCCGGCCCGTCGATGACAGGGCTGCGCGCATTTTTTCCTCCTTTGTCCCGGCTTCTTCCGCATAGCGGTTGGTGATGTGCAGTCCGTAAGACACACCCAACGCAAGAAGAATCGGACCGACGATGATGACCGTCATGGTGACTTCGAAATTTGTCCAACCTAAGATGCCCATCGTCCAGAACACGGCACATAACGTCGGCAGACCCGCAATGCTGACGACTTTGATCCCCTGCAGGGGACGGATGCCGGTCAGGCCCGTTTGCAGCAGGTCGCAGTGGAACACGAAGAGGCCAAGGGCCACGAAAACCACAGCCATCGGGAAGATGTCCCAGAAGAGCTGGAAGGAGAATTCCGTCACGGCGTTCGTGATGGGGACGGGACCGGTCAAGGTCATGTTCAGTCCAAGGTCATCCCATGTGCAGAGGCCTGCCTCCGCGTTGGGATCACCGTTCGCGTCGTACAGGCAAGGACGTTTTTTGGTGGAAATGTCGTCCAACTGTCCTTGCGTCTCTTCGATGATCTCCTTGGCCGGTTTGTTTTCTGTGACCGCAATGGCCATCACGGCACGGTCAAGCAGCGAATCCTCTTCGTTGTCGCACAAACCGCCCGGAAGGGTGCAAGGATTGGTGTTTCGTGCCAATTTGTCGAGACCAGGCGTAGGGGAGCCGTCGTCTTCGTACATTTCACGGACGATCAAATCGATGGTCCCCTGCGTTGGAATGGCCCGCGCTCCGACGTCCGTCGTGGCCAAGACTTCGTTCAAGGCTTGGGCAGCGGTTCTGCTGACACAATCGTCCGTGTCCGGTGGGCAGGCCGATTCACCCAATTCGTCAATGAGCGCCGTACGAACACGAGGGGCACTCGAATTTACTTCTTTGATGACGGTCGAAAGGGACAGAATGTAGATGACGTCATCCAATTCAGCGTCAGAAATGTATGGATTTAACGTCTCTTCGACATAACTAATCTCTTGGAGTATCCGTTGATCAGTGATGTTGTTTTTGTTCGACTCGATGTAGATGACCATCACGTCGGTGGTCCAATCTTCCTCGACTTTGGCGATGAGCGCGCTCACTTCAGAGCCGTCCGGTAGGTACACCTCCATGTCACCGTTCACGTTGAGGGCTGGGCTGTCTAGATCTCGGTCGAATCTCGTGTTGTCCAAAAATCCGGAGTGGGATACGAAGAACAGGGTCATCGCAAAGAAAGCCAACACCGTCAGCAGCGGGAAGCGGGTGATGACGCCAACGGCACCGGTCCGTTGCCATTCCCTCTTCAGACTTGAAGGCGCATCAAGCATGGCATCGACGGCAGATTTTGCGTCGAAACTCTTCACGGCTCCACTGACCTCAGTGGCGCGACGCGACATCGAGGCGCGGCCAGCACGGCGCAGTGCAGAGAGGCGTCCTTCCGAGGAAGCATCGCCACCAGCCGACCCGTCCTCCTTGCCCATCTGAGTCGAGGTCGACCGACGCCGTTTGAAAGTCTGTTGCCGGTGAGTGCGAACGTTTGCACCACATTGCGCCCATGGGATGGCTTGAAGAGATGCGACCCGAGGCCAAAGCGCCCTCTGGGCAAGGTGACCACGATGCCCACCCCCAGACTCAACGAGAAGCGGTGGAGCATTGACCTCGAAAAGCGAATCCAAGAAGCGCACTACAGCGACCCGGATGCCTACAATGCGAGGTACGCTTTTGACCCCCAAAGCGAACGTGAACCCTTCGTTATCGACACCCCCCCTCCGTACCCATCGGGAACGTGGCACATTGGGGCCGTCGCGCAATATTCGATGATCGACGTCATCGCCCGAAGTCAACGCCTACTCGGAAAAGAGGTGTATTTCCCTTGGGGCGTCGATCGAAACGGCATCAACATCGAATTCACCGTTGAAAAGAACACCAAGCGCAAGATGCGAACGTATGAGCGAGGCGAATTTTTGGACCTCTGTGCATCCACCATCGAGACCTTCACCCAAGCCATGCGGACGACCGCAAAGCGCGTCGGATTGTCATGCGATTTCGACCGAGAGTACCTGACGGACGCTCCAGACTACCGAAGCGTGACTCAGGCGATTTTCATTGATCTGTTTGAACAGGGAGCCATCGTAGAAGACCTGCGGCCGAACATTTACGATCCCGTCGAAGGCACGACAATCGCCGATGCCGAAGTCGAACGTGTGACTCGCAAAACAAAACTCGTCGACGTGCGTTGGCAGACCAACGACGGTACCGAGGTCATCATCTCCACGACGCGCCCTGAGATGATTTGCGCCTGTGGCGTGGTGGTGGTTCACCCGGACGACGAGCGATACCGAGCTTTGGTCGGCCAAACCTTGGCGCTCCCAATGCCCAGCGAAGGACGCGCCGCCACAGTCGAGGTTCGGACGCACCCGTCGGTCAAAATGGAATTCGGCTCAGGCGTCCTCATGGTGTGTTCATTCGGAGACCAAAACGACGTGGCTGTCTTCCGCGAACTAGGCTTGGACCCCTTCCAAGCCATTGATCTCGAAGGGCGCATGACGGAACTGGCTGGACCTCTGGCTGGCATGACGGTCCTTGAGGCCCGCACGAGCGCCATCGAACTCCTTGAGGGCGAAGGCAAAATCGCCAACGTTGTTGAGAAAGATCAGGAAGTCCCCGTGTCGGAACGGGGCAAGAATCCAGTCGAAATTATCCTGTTGAAGGAATGGTACGTACGTCAAACGCACATGCAGGACCGCCTAAGGGAACTTGTGGACGACGTGGAATTCCACCCACCTCGAAACCGGCAATTCTTGCTGGACTGGATGGACAACATCACCATCGATTGGCCCATCTCACGCCGACGTTGGTACCACACGGAAATTCCGGTCTGGTANGCAGCAGGTGGATCGANAGTCATCGTCCCNCCCAAGGGAAGTTACGTGCAACCGTGGCGGNAAAGCCCGCCCNNAGGAAGCCGCGTGCTCGATCGNGACGACCGCTCCTTCCTCGGCATGTGGGATGATATGAAGGANGATNTGGGCGACGTCNTCGGCGAGGAGAAGGTCTTCGACACGTGGATGGATTCGTCGAACTCCAACCTTTTCGTCAGCGGATTGCTCGAAGACGACGGCCGTTTCGAGCGTTGCTTCCCCACCGCCCTTCGACCTCAGGGAAAAGAAATCGTGCGGACTTGGCTCTACTACACGATGCTCAAGAGCGCCCTCCTGCTCGACAAGCCCGCGTTCAAACACGTCTGGATTGACGGTTTGGGCATGGATCCATGGGGCCGCAAGATGTCCAAGTCCCTTGGGAACGGCATCGACGCAGACTCNGTCCTGGAATGTGGCGCAGGTGGGCGAACCGGAAGCTGGCGCATCAAGGGTCCCGACGGTTCAGTGGCCCTGAAAGCCAACAAAATCGGCAGCGAATGCTTCCGCCTTTGGAAGGCCTGCGACGCGCAAGTTGGCGACGATTTCCACATCAACCCAGAGGAGATTGAGCAGAAATATTTCGGNGTCCTCACCAAGGTGTTCAACGTCGCNCGTTTTGCCTCNCAATTCGATGTNCCAGAGGACCTGAGCACCNTNCCTGCCACGCTTGAACCGGAAGACCGNTGGATNCTCGCNGAACANCACAAGGTCATGGCGACCGCGAAGGAAGCATGGACCAACCTCGACATCTATTCCGCAACTCAGGCCCTGAAGAATTTCCTCACCGGCGTGTTGCCCAGCCACTGGCTCGAGATGGTGAAGACCCGCTTGTACGACGAAGACGCCACTGCGGCGTGGGTGCTTCATCGCGTGGTTCGCGACACGCTTACCGCATTCAGCCCNGTCTGCCCCTTCTTCACCCACCACATTACGACCACGGTCTACGGGACGTCGTGCGTGGATGCGCATGATTTCCCCGCCCATGTGGACGATGCTTTGAGCGTCGGGACCGACGAAGGAGATGCACTTCGTAGGCTGACCGCTGACCTGACCACCTTCAACAGCCTGGTCTGGTCCACCAAGCGCGAACAAGGCATCGCGTTGAACCAACCGATTGAAGGAATGGCCCTACCGGAATCACTCGAACCCTTCCGACCGGTCCTCACGTCCATGCACCGATTGGCCTGAGCCTTCCTCGAAGCGTTGAAGNGTCACCTGNCGCGTCGGNGGGTCCTCCAAATCACCCAGTCGAAATCCTACCAAACGTACCGGACGTTCACGTTCCAAACTGGTCGCAAACAATCGTGTAGCCAAGGACTTGAACACCGCTGGGTCGTCCATCGCAACAGGAATCGAGCGCCGGTGCGTGCGTGTATCGAACCCCTTGTAGCGCAANTTAACTTCACCAAGGCGACCAGCGACACCAAGCTCTAGCGCTCGCGACATGACGCCATCGACCAATTCCATCAATCGTGCAAGCACGTGCTCTTCGTCACGCTGATCCCGCTCAAACGTCGTTTCTTTGCCAATGGACTTTCTGGANCTCAACACGCTGACGTCGTTGCTGGTGCGTTCCTCAACAACGGCCATGAGCCATGAGGCAAAACGTGGACCGACCATGCGGCCCAAGGCCAANTCGCCCATCTCATACGCCTCATCCACNGTCTGGACGCCCCACTCNTGCATGGCCGTGGCCGTTGCGGGACCAATGCCGGGAATTTCCCGCAATGAACGGCCTTGGAAGTATTCCTGAGCGTCGCCAGGCATGAGCCGAAAGATGCCCTCGGGCTTGTTCTCCTCGCTGCTCATCTTAGCCAACAACCGCGTAGGACCCAACCCGAAAGACGCCGTCAGGCCGGTCGTGTTGACGATATCTCGTTGCAGACGTTCGCACAACGCAAGTGCACTGTCCCAATCTCCCGCCGTGGCTTCGGTCAGGTCAAGGTAGGCTTCGTCGATGCTGGCCTGCTCAAACGGACCGCCGACGTCGCGCAAAATGCCCATCACCCGACGAGACGCGCGCGCATACAGACGATGGGCGCCTCGAACGTACGTTGCCGGTCCCACGGGGGACGCCGGACAGCGCCGCCATGCCTCGCTGATGGGCATGGCCGAACGGACGCCAAAGGCGCGTGCCGCGTAATTGCAGGTGCTGACGATCCCACGCCCTCTTCCGTCCTTCGGATCCGCACCGATGATCAATGGAACCTCGGGGTCCAGTCCCCGATGGAGTGTTTCGACAGCAGCGTAGAAAGCATCCAAATCGCAGTGGACCAGGATCTTCCCAGCTTCTACCACACCGACCCTTCAGCGTCGAAGGTGTTTGAGGCCTGCGCTTCACTTCACGTGACGGGCCACCGACAGGATTCACCACCGGCTCGGTCGGACAAAGTGGTCCGGTGAACCTCATGCATCCGCTGCCTGCCGTCCGTCCGCGCGCTGCGGCCGATTTCCGCCCCCGCCAGCCCGGCGTTCATGTGCTGCTTGGCGACGGTCGGCATGGGAGACGAGCCCGGCCGGTTGCAGAGGCTTGGGTAGCTCTCGCGTTGGCCAGCGGTCACGTCGTGCACTGGATCGACGGCGCCTGCCGCCTTGACCCCGGCCGGTTCTCGCCTTGGCTTGCTCAACTTGGCGTCGGGCCACGCGCCCTTGTTTCGCTGCGTGTCGCCCGTGGTTTTACGGCGCACCAATTTGCTGCCATGGCGACGCGCCTCCCGGGAGAACTCAAGGAAAGCGGTTCGCGCTTGGTCGTGGTTGACGCACCCATGGCCATGTTTGACGACGACGAACTCCGTGCACGTGAGGGGCGGGATTTGGTGCGCCACCTTTGCGCAGACCTTGAGCGGGCTGCAAGCGCCAACGAAGCGATCGTGATCGTGGTTCACGGACGTCATGGCTCAAAGGCACAGGCATGGCGGACCCAACGCCTCCTGCACATGGCCAGAAGCCGACTGGACGTCGCAGCCACCCGTGAGGGAGGATTGCGCCTTCGGCGAGGCGAGGGGCCATGGCGACCCTTGCGACCTTCGGGCGAGTTGGCTGCTTCACACGACGGGCAACCGACCTTGGCCGAGTGGGCGACGGAGAGGCTCCAAGTCCCAACCAAAAGGAGCGAGCAAGGACCATGCGGCACGGTCGAGCCGACGGACATGGACGGCCATGTCGGGACGCGGTCGCGCTGAATCGTCCGTCAGCAACTCCGTGGCCAACACCACCCCGTCCTCTTCGTCATCGACTTCGACAAAACGAACACGAGAACCGAGTCCGACCGGCCAACCGAGACGTTCTGAGCGCTGCAAGGCACGCTGCAAAGCCGTGTTGACCGTGCGTTCGTCAAGTCCTCGCTCCACCCGACGCGCAACGAGAAGGTCTTCCAACGGGACGTTGCCAGCGGCTAAGGCCGCTCGAGCACGGTCGTGGGCCCTGAGCAAGAGGGCCTCCATGGCGTCCACGCTTGGCTCGTGCGTGAGAACGTGATCGCGAAGTTCAGCCAAAGCATCGTGTTGGAAACGCTTGACAAAGGCGCTGGTCGAATGTTGACGAGCCTCGATGCCGCGCACTTTCACCGCGTCAACGCCGCAGCCCCAGTACCGCGTCAACGCTCCCGCACCGTCGGAACGTCGCGGGAGGATGGCCAACACCGGGTATCTGCCCTCCACTTCCAACGGGATTCCGGTGGTGGCCCCAAGCCGTTCAGCCAAGCGTTGGGCGGCTTCAGCACGTTCGTCAGGACTTCGACCAAGGACGTCGGTGATCCAAAGGCTGTCCACGATGCCGTGGACCACCTCCCAGCCCTCGGAACGGGCCGTTTCAATGCCGGTCATCATCACGTCCCGTGCCCAAGCGCAAATGGCCTCGTGAGCTTCGATTCGTCCAAAGCGTGCGTTACGGTATC
Source organism: Methanobacteriota archaeon (assembly GCA_002723635.1). Classification (GTDB taxonomy): domain Archaea; phylum Thermoplasmatota; class Poseidoniia; order Poseidoniales; family Poseidoniaceae; genus MGIIa-L3. Next base: position 11,023 of record PBMM01000005.1, read on the forward strand.
CCGTGTACCCAAAACAGGTCACAAGGAGCCACTTNAAGGCCAGTTGACGACGATCTGCATCGTCACGAGGGCCTGTCCGTTGCGCCTTCAATTCACGCCTTCGACGGATNAGAGGAGCCACCACACGGCCAAGCAGGCCGTGCTGTTGGAGGCATGTGGCCAAGCCGAGACCTGGAACGGCCAAAGCGGTGGAAGGACCGGACGGAGCACGNGCCAATCGTTGCCCGACCAACCGTTGGCGAAACCAACGTTTGGCTTCGTCTGGATCAAGCGGAACAAGAGGTCCATCCGCACGTCCAGAGCAACACGCGCACCCAAGGGTNTCGGGNGAGATGTTCCGTGTGGCGATGAGGCTTGGAAAGAGGCTGGCAAAATCCAATTCNAACACGTCAAAATGCAGGCCAGGTGTTGGGTCGAGGTGAAGCCCGCCTCGGTCGGCATGAAGCAGATCCCATCCGGTCGTCGTGTCNTCNGGACGGTTCTTNCGCCAAGGGATGAGCACCCCATCTTGCATCGCGGTCCGCACCTGAATGGCGCTGATGACCGCTCCCGGNGAACGCCGGGCTACCGCATCCAGAGGGCGACCAGAGGCNTGGGACAATTCGATCAAGCCCGGGAGNCCAGCCTCACGTCCAAGAAAACTCGTCGCCAGATCGATGTGCACGCGTCCCTGCAAGCGGTGATGACCTCCTCGCCGCAACAAGCGGCCGTACGAACGTACCGTGGTTCGACGTGAGGGCGTGGCCAGAGACGATGAGGACCGACCAAGACGTAGGGCGACCCCCCATGCCTCGGCACGATGACGTAAGGCTGGCAGAAGGTGAGCATCGCCGCCTTCGGTGAGCACGACGTCGGGGTCGTCACGCTCAATCGCTGCCAACATCTGCTGCAGACCTTCAGCATCATTGAGNGAAAAGGANGCACNCGTCCCAAGCGACGACAACCCGACCGCCTCTACCGAAGTCAAGACGANAGCACACAGGCGCCCGTCCTGCATTGGCCCGTCCCAACGCCCGTCCATTCGAACCACGCGAAGATCGTCCATGAGGCCTTCACACGGCCGCGGTTGTGGCGAGGCAGCATCGATGTGGATTCCTCCAAAGAGTTCGATCTCATGCGATGTCAGCCACGCCTGAACCGGATCCACGTCCACCGAAAGCAACGTGTGGTGACGATGCAGACCTCGGTCGTCGATGGCTCTGGCCAGTTGAATCCGTTCACGAGGTCGCTGGAGGCTCACCTCGAGAATTGAATGAAGCGGCCCTCCCAAGGCCACCGGGGCCTCGATGGTCGTGCAGTCGGTCACCCCGTGGTGCAGGCGCACCTCGGGCTGGTCAAGCCAAACCTGGAGGGCGCGGAGACGCTCCGGAGTGGCTGCAACATGCAGCGGGCACGGAGCAGCAAAGCGCCAAGGGCGTGCATTCCCCCCTTGTTGCCGGACCCATGCCGTCAGAACACCGAGGCCTTCGTCGTGCACGTCGAGCAACCAACTAGGCCGCATCCCGCTCCCCCAAGGCGTCTTCNAGGGACTGAAGGCGAACCCAGGCCTCAAGCAACGCGGTCAAGAGCAACGGCGTCCAAGGGTCGTGGGCAGGGAGCATACCCGCCACTCCACGCCGTTGGCGCAAGTGCATCAGCAGATGGTCGAAGACCTGCTGCTCATTGCGCGGGAGCAGACGTCGGTAGGGCGCCAGCGCGGCCAGTTCCTGATCAACCCGCATCCGCCATGTTGGCACACTTCGACCCATGCATCGACCACGGGCGAACCCCTCGTGGAGGACACGGTGAGAGGGTACGCTGAAGGTGAAGTGATCACAGAACGTCGCGGTTGACGACGGTCGAGCATGCACCTGTTGCAAGCGTTTCGAGCACGGCGTCTGCAATGTCCATGCCCACACGTCGTTGCGCTTCGTGCGTTGAGGCTCCAATGTGCGGTGTTCCGCTGAACCGGTCATGAGACAAGAGCTGGTGATCTTCTGCGACGGGTTCGTGCTCGAAGACGTCGAGGGACAGAGTGGACAGCGTTCCATCGGTGAGCGCGGCGGCGGCGGCGGCCTCGTCGATCAATCCACCACGGGCACAATTGACCACGTGAGCCCCGCACGCCACACCGTCCGCACCGACCTTTGGCATCAACGCCAACCGACGCGCATCGACCATGTGATGGGTCTCAGGGGTGAGCCCGCAATGGAGGCTGACGTGGGTGCAGGTGCGGAAGAGGTCGTCAAGTTCGGCATGCAGTTGTACAGCCGGTGCGATGTCTACGCCCTCCGGCAAGTACGGGTCGTACGCGTGCACTTCCATCCCAAGGACAGAAGCCACGGTAGCAACTCCCCGTGCGATTCGCCCATAACCGACGAGACCGAGGCGCTTCCCGGCGAGTTCCGTGCCCTTGGCTTGCTTTTTGATCCAACGGCCATCGCGCAAGGCGCGGTCTGAGGGAGCGAGGAAGCGGGCAGAAGCAAGCAAGTGCGCCATGGTCAATTCCACCACGGAGTGGGTGGACGCGCGCGGAGCATTGACGACACGTACCCCCGCTGCGGTCGCGGCGGCGAGATCGATGTTGTCGACGCCGACGCCGGCTCGACCAACCACGCGCAAGGAAGGCATGGATGCGATCATCTCCGCCGTGACTTTCGTTCGGCTGCGNACGATCAACGCAACGATGGGGGTGTCACCAGAATCCCCGAGTGCGTCGGGCTCAAGCTCTGCCACTTCGCCACCGGATTCGGCGAGCAATTTGGCGATGGCGTCGGNGTGAAGGCCGTCGGTGATGGCGATGCGCATGGTGGTGGCCTATTCCGACGGGACAAGAAGGTTGCATCCGATGCATTGAGAGGGGGATGGGTTCTGAGCAGCATGTGGCAACAGAGGCAGGCATGGACGGTCTGGCTTCGGCGTTGGGCATTTTGCTCATCCCAGTGCTGCTTGCATTGCCTCTCCGAATCGCGTGGCAACTGCGGGTTGGTTCCTCGATTGACAACATGAGTTACCGGGCGGATATCCGACGGATTTTGCATGCTGGAATGCCGATTGAAGCCTTCCGCGTGGCCCTCAACGACCGTGCCCGTGAAGCAGGTATNAGCCCGCAACGTCAGCGCTTGTTGGAAGCTGACACCATCTATCCCCTTGGATTGGGCCACTTCATCCTCCTCCCGGCCTTGTTTGTCTTCCCGATTGCCTTGCTGCTTGCTGCACCGGTGATCCTTCTGGCCTTCCCNGTCTTCATGGTCACAGAATTTCTCCTCATTCGTCGCAACGTCCTTGCGACGGCACTCAACCTGTTGCGACGGCTCACCAATTGGCAGATCATTCACATCCCGCGTACCTTGGACACCGGTGAGGTCTCTCGCGAACACGTCATGGAGCTCTCACACCACCTGCGCCACTTTCAGCGTGCTCCTNGGTTGGCCTTCCTCGGCCTCTTTGCGTGGTTGGTGGTCCTCTGGACCTTNCGCATCGACCAAGTTGGCATCCAGGCCCTCGTNGCCATTTTGTTGTACGTGGTTCTCCTCGCTTTGGTCGGCGTTCTTGGTGCAGCGTTTGAAACCGACTTGATCTTTGCAGATCCTGCAAATGCCTCCTTGACTCCCATTGACCTGTGGTTGGATTCCTTGCTCAAACCCGTCGTCGGGTTCGGGTTGGTGCTGCTGCTCGTTCGCGCGATGATGGAGGAAATACGCAACGGCAATCCAGTGCTGTTTTCGGCGGTGGTCATCGCCGTGCTGTACGGGGCTGCGCTGGTCGGTTTCGCCTATCAGTGGGGCTATGCCCTCGTACGCGGACAAACCGTCAGAACCGTGTTCGAGACGCAGGCAATGGAGCAGTTCTCACCGCTGATTTCCTACGACCTGACCAGGGCCGAAGGACGGCTCGTCTTCGGTGCAAAAATGTCCATGGCCGAGCGCAAAGAGCAGACGAAGGACTTGCTTGGCGGCGGGATGACCTTCGCTGATTTGGAGGCCTTGCCACGTTCAGAAAAATCAGGGAAGATTCCCAAACGTCCCAAGGTGAAGTGACGGCCCTGTAAGCGNCTNACNCTCGTTGTTTTGAAAGCAAAGAAACAATGANTATCGCCCTGAGCGTAGAAGATGNGCGCGAGAATNCAGGTCGGTCAAGAAGCACCACAATTCTCCCTCCCTTCGATCGACGGCAGGCAAATTTCGCTGGACCAGTTCAAAGGCCAGCGAATCATTTTCACATTTTTCAGGTTNGCNTCGTGCCCATTTTGCAACATTCGCATCGACCGTTTGGCGAAGCGCTGGTCTGAATTTCCAGAGGGTACGGTAATGATCGGTGTGTTCGATGCCCACATCGATGAACTGCGGAAGCGGATCGGAAAACGAGAGGTNCCGTTTATTCTCGTGGCNGATTCCACGTACGAGCACTTCGAACGGCATGGGGTGGCGAAATCCTTCGGCCGTTTCATGTGGGGTGCGCTTCGCTCACCCTTGACGTTCATGTCAGCGACACTGAAAGGCTACTTTCCTCGGACGCTTTCCCTTTCTCGAATGTCGACCATTCCCGTCGACCTGTTGATCGACGAAGACGGTCGTGTCGTTGAGGCTCATTATTGCAAGGACACGGTTGATCATATCCCAATTGATCGTATGGTCGCCTTTGCACATGGAGCAGCGTCGCCCTGAGCACCAGAACATCGAGGATTCGGCCTCAACATGGCGGGTCACAAGACNCTGGCTTGAAACCTCAGTCCACGTCCAATTCAGCATCGATGGCCCCTGCTTCACTGGTCAACAAAATTGGCGTGTCAATGCGAGCGTTTCGAACGAGGGTGCTGACGCCAAGAGCGAGCAGAATGATGAGCATCAACGCGACAAAACTGGACCCGGTGTATGTCGTGATCAGGGAAGCAAGNGCTCCAAAGAAGCCCTTCTCTTCCACGGCGGTCGCTTCCTCAATCAGGCCATCGGCCAAGGCCGCAACAGCGGCTTGGTCAAACACGCCACGGGTGAAGGTCAACATCCCGTCCATGTCCGAAGTGTAACTCGTCGANGGGAGGGTTGGGTCGAGGTCTGAATAACTCCCGGGGCGCTGATCGAAAGAGATGTCGCGTGCTTCAGACAAATCAAGTGTAAGAACAACGTCGACGGTATAAGGCACGCTTGATTCAAAGAATTCAGTGTCCTGTGTNAGACCCCAGAACGTCATCGCCTGACCTTCAACGTCGAACTCGGTCCAAGTGCCCCAGTCGGCGGGGTCAACTTCGATGGTGTAGATCCACGTGTCGCTTTCGCGAACNCCTGTACCCTCGTCGTTGGTCCCGTCTTCACCCATGTCAATGCGGAGTTGTAGGGCTCCGACTTGACCCGTGTCAAGATCGTACTCAGTGGGGCTGAAGTAGGCCTCAAGAGTCGTGGTTCCGTTTGGAATGAACATGTGGTGTGCATCNTTGGTGGTGTAGACACCACCGATGCCAAATTGNCCGTTATTGAAATGGTTCCAATCTCCCTTCCATTGGTGGCGAACACGNTCGGTGTTGACCGGGATGGTCTTCTCATTGAGCATCACATCGCTGATTTCGGCCGCATCCCAGACGGTAAATTCTGGATAGTCGACGTATCCATCCAAGTTCGGGTCTCTCAGTTGTTGAAGGGTACGGGCAAGCGCCATGGCCCCGTCGACGTCNACCAAACCGTGGCCGATCCGCCAATCATGGCAGCGGCCGGTGGCGGAGCGATAACACGCTTCGGGAATGTCGTTGCAACTGTCCTCGTCGTTGCCGTCTTCGCAGCTGTTGTCCATGGNNTCGTAGCGTGACGTCAGTTCGAGGATCAATTCCACTTCATGCACACGGGAATAATTGCCCGTGTCCCAATCCTCAAACTGACCGTAGGAGGCTGCGCCTTCACCGTTGACCAAACTCGAACCTTCGTCGTGGTCGTCACGGTGGTAGTCCGCCACACCGAGTGATGGAGCCACATCGATCAGCATGCCGGCGATGCCGCCGACGTGAGGCGTGGCCATCGACGTCCCCGAGATGGCCATGTAGTACAGGTCACCTTGAGTCCTGGTCGATGCATCGATAGCGGTGCCACGAGGGGCCGTCGCCCAGATGTCGCGACCAGGAGCCCCCACATCGGGCCACGTGTGTTGCTGATCCATGCATCCACGGGAGGAAAAAGACGTCACGGCCGTTCCGTCGTGAGTCAACGCTGCGACGGAAATCGCGGAGGGGGTGTTGGCGTAGACGTTGGTGCGAAGGTCGCCTGAGCATTCTGCTCCTGATCCNCCGGAGTTGGACGCAGCAAAGATGACGGCCACGCCGTGGTCATAGGTGAGCATGTCCGTCAGGGTCGCAATGACGCCTTGTGGGTCATAATCGCCGTCGGTTCCCCAAGAATTTGANACCACGCGAATGTGGTATTCGTTGGCTTCGGGTCGGGAGTGTTCGTAGGTCCATTCCAACCCCTGCTCGGCTGCAAAGATGGAGGCCCCGTCGCCCGTTCCAAGCGCGATGAGTTGACCGCCCTTGGCCACGCCTGCTCGGCGTCCCGCAGACGCGTCACCGTTGCCTGCAATCGTACCACCAACGTGCGTGCCGTGACCGGAGGAGGTGTCCGAGTTACGGGTCTCAACCCACCCGTTTGGACCAAATTTCGCCGAGTAAAGCGTCTTCTCACCCGTCCAAGGCTCGAGGTAGTCGTAGTCCGGGTGGCCGGCATCCACACCGGTATCAAGATCGACGATGGCGGTACCGTCGCCGTCCCACTCACTGAATCCTAGGTCCGTATCGTACGCAATCGAACCATCGGGCTGAACAATGACGCGGTGCCATGCGTCCGTGGCGTCAACCACATGAACGGTTTCGTGCATGAGGGCCCCAACGTCCCCGGTCGGNGCTCCNCCCCAGGAGGTAGGGAGGTAGAAGAATTCCAGNGGCCGATCAAGCTCTGCGTAGTGGAGGCGGTCAANGGTGGTGATTTGGCGAATCGCCTGGGGGGTTGCTTCTACGAGCAGACCATCAACCAGCGGGGCTTCACCTTCGACGGTAGCACCGAGTCGTGCAAGCCTCGTTCTGTCGTCATCGTTGACCGGTGAGATGAACTGCAGAATGACAGGGAGTCGGTCGTTCACATCCGCCGACCAAAGCGCTTCTTCAAGGGCAGCATCCATGCGTTCAGCGTCGCCCATGGTTTGACTGCCGGAGGCCAGCGGGCTCGTGGCCATTAGGATCATCAAGCCAAGCAAGAACACTGCCGAGGATCGGCGAGCAGCATAGTCCATGATTCTGCGCCAGCGCGGTGATTGAAAGGCCTTCGCCATTGGCGCTCAGTCTAACCATGGCACATGTTCAGGAATCTCAGCAAAAATGTTCGCAGGAAGGGCNGTTTTGATTTTCGAAACGCCACCCAAACGAGCGCTAGTTTCTGCTTGCCAAGAGGCGAAATCTTCGAACGAAGCCATGTTCAGAACTGGATTNGAGGCCCTGTTCCAAGCAAGGGTCTGCATGGTGGTGCCCGGAGGATCGTGGCCCGTGCACACNACAACGTCGCCTGAGAACCGTTCCAACACCGACAANGCGTCCCAATGGTCGTCAACGCGACCGCTTGGCAGGTCGTCCCGTCCTACGCCACCATCTCCTGTGAANAGAAAATCGCCGGTCATGATGTGGCCTGCTACGTCGACGATCATCGAATCGTTGGTGTGGCCAGGGGCATGATGAAACCGAACCTTATGAGCGCCAACATCGAGAGTGACGTCCTCGCTAACGAGGAGGTTCACGCCAAGAGAAGCCGTCGAATGCCACATGACGTAATCGCATCCCGTGCGCTCACGCATAGCAAAGCAGGCCGTGATGTGGTCGGCGTGGGTGTGCGTCGCGATGGCGTGAAGAAGCCGAAGGCCACGCGACTCGAGTAAAGCAAGATCGTCCTCAAGCGTGTCCCATACGGGATCCACGTAGGAGGCCACGCCTGCTTCTTNGTCGACGATGAGGTATGTCTTCGCCCAACGGTCCTTGTGCAGTTGCTCCACGCCCATGCACCCCAACCCTCGGTGCCGTCCAAGAAGGTGGCGCTGGACCAACCGCATCGTTCATGCCTGTGTGGGTGCACAGGNANATCATGGACCACCCCCCCATTGTGGTTCACCTCGAGCACGACGGAAAGGTNCTGCTCGTCGATGCGCACGGAAATGGGCCCATGGCGGCCGAACGAGGCCGCATGGCACCTGAACCGTCCCTCCGTTTGCCAACACCACAAGAGATTGAGGCGATGGGCATCACCCACAGCGAAGCACGCCAAGTGGACCATAGTGACATCACGTCAGGTGTGACGGTCCTGAAGGCGTACCCCTACGTCCCATGGCCGGCCTCCTGGCCATGGAAAGATGACCTCATCAGCGACAATGCGGTGCACCCCGTTGCCCGGGAAAGCGTCTATCGCAGCCTTCATCGTGTGGTGAGCAAAGTCATCGTCGTCAACGCCGCNGGAGACGTACTGATGGGACGCGTTGCTCGAGGCCATTTTGTCGGCCATTGGACCCTCCCNGGAGGATACCTCGATCATGATGAACACCCGAGCGACGGTTGCGTTCGCGAAGCATTCGAAGAGTTTGGACTGAAGATTTCGCTCAACGCTTCTGCACCAGTTGTCACCCAACGTGTCTTCGATGGTCGAGGGCTGTCGTTCCTATCCTTCACCTACACGTCCAACGTCACGGAGGGCCAAGACATCGAAGTAGAAACCTCTGAGATCGCGGAAGGCGCTTGGGTCCCAGCTGTTGAAGCCTACGACACGGCTGTGTCGTACTTTGACCGAGCAGCTCTCAAAGCCCACCTTGAACGGTGATTCAAGCCCCAAGCATAGACCGGGCTTCGTCCAACGCGGCAGGCAGTCCATCAGGGTTAGAACCACCTCCCTGGGCAAAAGTTGGTCGGCCACCACCGCCACCTTTGATGTGGGGCGCAATAGCACGCAGGACCTTCACGGCATCGTAGCGCTCAGCAGCCACTGTTCCCTCAGTCACAGCAACGAGCAATTTCCCACCTCCCTCGCGAGAGCCTAGCACTGCAATGGTCGGTTGTTCAGGATCTCGAGTCATGACGCCAAGCATGTTCGTCAGTTGCTTGAGGTCAGCGTCAACCTCCTGCACAATCACGCGAACGCCGTCCACCATGGCCGAACCACCATCGCCACCGCTGGTGCGGAGTTTTGCAATTTCCTGTTCCATTCGCTTTATGCGCTTTTGTTGGTCCTTCCACTCCGTAAAGAAGCGTTCAGCAGCACGTGGAAGGTCTTCCGGAGTGACGCTCAACGCCTCAGATGCGGCCCGAAGCAAAGCGTCCTGTTGACGTGCAAACCGAAGCGCAGCTTGACCAGCCACGATGGTCAACCGTTCTACTCCGTCTTGGACGGCGGACGATCGAACAATTCGGATGGAACCAATCTTTCCAGGTTCGTCATGATGTGTGCCGCCACAGGCCTGAACGTCATGGTCTGCGATGCGGAGGATTCGGACAGTGGCTCCTTTGGGCGCGCCACCTTGGTAAAGGTCGAAGCCGTATTTCCGATCAGCGTCCTTACGGTCAAGTTCCGTCTTTTCAGTCCGCTGGACCTGAGTTAGAACGTCGTTGGCCAACCGTTCAATGGCGTCAAGGTCCTCACGAACCAGACGCGTGTGATGGGTGATGTCGAGGCGAGCGCTGTCCAGTGACTTGTTGGCGCCTGCTTGGAAAATATGAGGCCCAAGAATACGTCGCGCTGCGCCGCCTACGATGTGAACAGACGTGTGGTGGTCCATCAGTTGAAGGCGGCGAGCCACATCAAGTGAGCCTTGCACGAGATCACCGACTTCCAATGGGCCATCGACCAAATGGAGCACGTGACCACCCTGCTTTTTTGTGTCGAGCACGCGACGGTCATTCGCTTCGGTGGACAATCGGCCTTGGTCGCCTTCTTGGCCACCGCCTTCTGGGTAAAAGCACGTCTTGTCCAACACCACGGCATGCGTCGCGCCTTCAACGTCATCGTTCAACAGCGGACGGCAAGCAAGAACACTCGCTTCCATCTCCGTCATGTGGACGTCGTCATAGAACAACAACGCCGTCTCTGGGAGGTCCGGCAACGCATCGACCGTTGTGGTGTCCTTGGTGGACGATGCCGCTTCTTTGGCCAACCGGGCATGACGTTCAGCCATCTCTGCAGCAAATCCGGCGCGNAGGACGAGGTCGNTCCANCCGGCTTCNTTGCCAACNCCGACCACGACNTCNGGCTGNAGNCCGTGAACGTCNGCGAGTTCAAACAGCANNTCNTCNTNAACGGCTGAAGCGTNCTTNGGNGTCGATTCAAGNGCNTTCCGAACAAGNCGGTCGGACTTGCGCATCATCTCGTTGAAACGGGNTTCTTCNAGGTCCANAATGTGNAGCATNCCCTCACGCGTTTGCTTCATCTTNCGNNNNGGNAGNTGNTNNTCCAGNNGATGGGCCATCAGGTCAGCCAAGGANACGCCAAGNTCNAGTTCNCTNGACAAGCGAAGCACNCGNCGGGCGAGCATACGGGCCAGGTAGCCGTCCTTGGCGTTGGAGGGAATCAATCCGTCGCCGAGCATGTGGGCCAAGGCATGGAGGTGATCGGGAATGGCATAGATGCGCGCCAGGGGTTCGGTGACGGCCGTAAGCACCGTGACGTCGACGTCCACACCGGCTTCGCCGAGACGCTGAATCAAGGTGGCCTGAAGCGCTTCTGCGTCCACGCCAGCCTCGATGTTCATGATGCCATTGAGTCGACTCAATTCACCAAGCAAACGCTCAATGTCGACGCTTTTGTGGGCTGAAATGACCGCATCAAAATTTGCGAGTTCTTTCAACCAAGCAACGGATTCAGGATAGATGGCTTCGTAGATCGTTGGTGTGCCAGCAGCAGCCCAACAGAAGCGTTCGAGACCGTACCCTGTGTCGATGATCTGAAGGGGCATCGTACGGTATCGTATACCTTTGATATCGACGTCTCCGTCTGGGTGTTCTTCGAGGTCCATGAAGACCAATGTTGCAAGTTCAAGCCCACCTACAATGACTTCCAATGCAGCACCGGCGTTTCCTCCACCGCTCCATGGATTCTCGACGTAGGTGACTTCGTTGGGATGAATGCCGAAGGTCTCGGTCAACAAACGGTGACACAAATCCACACAGGTTTCAATCCAATAATGCATCACGCCGTCATCTGGCCGATTGAAGACGTGATGCGCCATCATCTCGAAGGTGGTNAGGTGGCGCCCAGAACGCCCAACTGCGTCGACGTCTGTGAGCCGAATGCAAGGTTGAGAAATGGTCAGAGGGTTGGCAGGTGGGTCGGCCAATCCGCTGGTTACGTGTGGCTGGAAATCAGCAATGGACGCGATGGTCAGGTGAATATCGTCCCGCCACCTAGCGAGGACGGGATAGGGTTCGACACGNGCGTGGTCTGATGCTTCGAATGCACTGAGGAANGCTTCNCTCATCCGCTCTTTGAGAGCGTGCCCTCGCTCGTCAAAACCGGGAATGATGGGGTTNCCGATGAAGGTGTAGGGGTCCANATCGGTGTCACCACTCGTGGTGCGNTTGGGGTCGCAGGTCCAATACGGCAAACCGCTGACCTCACAGGTGCGTCGGTCGTACCCACGATCGATGAGTGTCTGGAACTTGAGACCGTCCATCCCGACTCCCCTAAAGTTGGGTCAGGACACTGCCCCTTGAAGGCTCGCCCGTCCAAAGCGTGAAGGCGGCGAGTGCGGAGCACCCATCATGCCGGACTGGCGCGAATACGTGGAGCCCTTGGGGCCAAGCGTGATTGGCATCAAAAAGCATGGACGGATGGTCACGGACGCGGCTATCGTCGGTTCAGACCTCCAATCNGTCCTAAGCGGGGACGAACGGGCCCCTGAGCAACTGGTCAACGCTGCTACGCTCCCCGGCGCGGTCGGTCGTGTCTGGGCGATGGCCGACCACCATTTTGGTTACGGCTTGCCAATCGGCGGCGTGCTCGCGACCGACCATGACGCAGGCGATCTTGGAGGCGCTGTTAGCCCCGGAGCGGTTGGTTTTGACATCAATTGCGGCGTACGAATGCTCGCCTTCGACATGGACGCAGATGACCTTCCAGATCCAGCGAAATTTGCTCGACGCCTCGGAGGNAGAATCCCTTCAGGAACCTCTGGCCGTGGCGGGGNCGACCTCACGTCCCGTGATTTGATGAACGTCTTGGATGAAGGCGCTGCTGCAGTTGCTGACCTTGGTCTNGGAGCCGTGGATGATCTCGCGTTGCTGGAATCCAAAGGTCGCTTAGAAGCAGACATCGATGGCGTGTCCTCACGTGCACTTGAACGAGGAGCGACGAGCCTGGGGACGTTGGGCAGTGGAAACCACTTCGCCGAACTTCAGGCCGTTGAAGAAGTCGTGGACGTGGAGGCCGCCGAGGCTTGGGGTCTCCACGAAGGTCAACTTGTGGCCATGATTCACTCGGGCAGCAGGGGCTTGGGCCATCAAGTCTGNACGGACCACGTTCGACATTTAGAACGTCAATTCAAGTCTGAAGACGGTGGGTGGNGGCACGAAGGATTCGATTGGTGGATNCCAGACCGGCAACTCGCTGCNGCTCCACGCTACGCTCCCGAAGCAGAAGCCTANCTGGGNGCGATGGGCGCTGCGGCCAACTATGCCTTTGCCAACCGTGCTGTNCTGGCCCAGCGTTTGATCACNGCNCTCGAGGCCCACACNCGAACGAGTGTNGAGTGGTCGACGGTGTACGANGTGGCCCACAACATCGCCAAAGANGAGGANCANGTCATCAACGGNAAGCGATGCACCTGCAGCGTGCATCGCAAAGGAGCCACACGAGCATATCCNGCAACGCACGANGANNTGTGTCCTGAACACAAGAGCACNGGTCAACCCGTNTTNGTCCCCGGCGACATGGGCACAGGTTCCTGGCTGCTTGCTGGTCCGAAGCAAGGCATGAACGAAGCCTTCGGCTCATCATGCCACGGAGCAGGACGAAGGCTCTCACGCGCCGCTGCACGAGCACAAGTGGACGTCCCAGCACTACTGGCACAATTGAGCGCTTCAGGGGTCCACTTGAAGCATGGGACAGAGCGAGGATTGGCTGAGGAAGCACCTGAAGCTTACAAGCCCGTTGACGACGTCGTTGATGCCACCGAAGATGCGGGGCTGGCGCGACGTGTTGCGAAACTCTCGCCTCGCGTGGTCGTGAAAGGCTGAGCCTCACATGCAGTAGGACGTTGCAGGGCCGCCTGCGAGGCTGGGGGCTGCACCGGAGTGTTGCCCGTCTGGCTCCTCACAGATCACGCTCAGCAAGGTGTTCACAAGGGCCTTGAGGTCCTCCACCTGCGTTTGCAATTCCGCCATTCTTTGTCTCATTTCTATGCCCTGCTCGCGCTCGTTCATCGTGCATCCCATCTGGAAGAGTTGCCCCTTCCAATACGCACTTTCCAAAAATCGCACCTTAATGATTGACGGTCACAGGAGGAAAGATTGGCGATTCGCAGAGATGGAGCCACCGGCGAGAATCGAACTCGCGACCTCCTCATTACCAATGAGGTGCTATACCGCTAAGCCACGGTGGCGTGATTCGGCCCACCTGAAGGGTGGATATAACCGCTTCGCGGAGGGGGAACTTCCGAAACATGGGTTGAAATTCCAACCGAAGAAGCGCATTGCGTGCAAGACGCTGCGCTCAAACCAAGCCGGGGTGCATTGACCCCGTGGGCCTTGGCCGGCGCCGCCCTTGCAGGTATGGCAATCGAACTCGTTCCAATCGGCGTGCGTTTGGTCAACGGTGAGCCACCAGCCGACGCATTTTGGCCGTCGGCCTTGCGAGCCTTGTGGTTGGATTTGTTTCTGAGGGGTCAAACCACTTGGCTGATCGTCGGCTTGGCCCTTGCGCTGGCCCTCGTGCTTGCAGAACGAAAGGCCGCAAATCAACTCAACAGCACGGTTCGTTTGGTCAGCATCGCCCTTGCTGGATGGTGCCTTGCTTTGATTGGGACCCACTACTTGCTAAATTGGGCCTTCTACCGAGGTGCTTTTCTCCTCGCCCCTACCGCGATGGCGATTGGCCTGATTCCGACAAGCGCCATCTGGTCCCTCGATCAGGAGAAATCACGTTCCGTACGAACTGCAGCAGGCGCCCTTGGCCTTGTGGCCTTGATGGTGATTACGCCCGCACTTCCTGCGGCTTTGGAATTTCTTCCATCCCCTCCACCCACGCCATCGCAGGGCTACGGCGCCGGCCCTGGACCCTTCCTCACACAAACCACGACCCTTTCGTATGCTATGCCGGCTCATGTCGCAGACCTCCTCGTCGAAGAATCGGTGGAAGAAGTCACCTTGCTTACGGTGACTTGGCCGGTGTACACCGTGGAACCCCCAGGTTTGCGCGTCCCGCTCGGATTGGTCTTCCACGGATACGGAGCACCTTCACCATCGGACTACACGGACTGGACCGAACACCTTGCTGCAAAGGGCATGGTGGTCGTTCACGTCACCTACCCGTCGTACCTTGACGTCTCCGAACAAGAGGAGCCAATCGTCTCAGGAGGGCGCTCCGACCATCCACAGCATGCGCTTCGCATGGACGCCATGTCATCGATGTTCACCACCTTGGAGGCAGAGCTAATTCTCTCCAATGAAACAGATCCTGAGGGATGGCTCATGGGAGCCGTCATCGACCCATCGGCCCTCTATCTTGGGGGCCACAGCCTAGGAGCAGGGATGGCAATGATGGTCGCCGCATCAGCCCTCGAACGTGGATGGGCCACCGAGGCGCTTGCCGTAGATCTCGAACAACCCTACACCCACGCCAGTGACCCGGAGGTCTACGGCTCACTTGTCGACCGACCTGAGGCTACCTTGGTCCACGTGGCCCTGTCAGAAGACGACACAAGTGTCGACCCATGCCATGGTGTCGCGCATGCGATGCGTTGGACTGCAGAAGCGAATGTAGAGGACGTGGTTTTGCTCCAAATTCCAAGCGACCGGCATGGGTTCCCACCCCTCATTGCTTCACATTACCTCGCTGCGACACCGGTGCACGACACCTTGGCAGACCACGGCTTTTATCGAAGGGTTGACGCCCATGCTGAATGGCTCGTCTCCACACAGCGAGGGGACACCACGACCGCAAGATTTGCGTCCGCTCACCTGCTTGACCATGAATTGCTCACGCCCATGGGCGAGTGGTCCGATGGGACACCCGCTGCACCGCTTGAAATCGTCGAAGCGCCGTACACCGAAGGAGCGGATTGGGTTGATGGGTGCCAAGACAAGGTCGACGTCTGGTCGTAAGTGGCGCCGAGATGGAGATGTAAAACGGATTCAGGCTTCGTAGGATACCCAGACGAGGTTAAGAGAAGGGGCTCGCTCGTTTTCGCTCTGGTTATGGAAGCACATGACTTTGGACCCTGAAGGAATGTGAACATCTTCTTGGGTTCGCCCAGTGAAGGCGACCTTGCTACTGTTGTCTTCTGACCAGAGACCAGTAATCGAGTTGTAAATCGGTTTTGCACCGCGCTTGGACAATTCGAGGTCCATAGCCTCAGCCCAAGCGGCATTGAGGAGGTTCAGATCGACAGGGTTACCGAACTCACCTGCGTTCATTCGGGCGTTAATTGCTGCTGCAGTGTCCGCGGACATAGAGGTGGTACGAGACATGGAGATTTAGTGATAACCCCATACTCAATGAAACGCACCAAAATGGGGTTCGTACACTGACGTAACTGGGCTTAGGTGTGAGATGGCGCCGAGAGAGAGATTTGAACTCCCGAGGGACGGACCCACGCGATTTCCAGTCGCGCGCACTACCAGGCTATGCGATCTCGGCTTAATCCGACGAGCAGCCGCCCACGTTTAACGCTCACTCTCCCGCATAGGCATCAGAGGAAAGGCCTCAAAGGGCCATGCCCAAGGACGAACCATGGCCGAGGCGGCTGAGCGTGAGGAGAGCCCCGCTCCTGACGATCGCCTACGGCTGTCTGACGTGAACCTTCGGCGGCCTACGCCAGCAATGGGGCCGCTGACTGACCCAGTAGACCGGGTCCGCCGAGAATGGATCTTCATCACGATGTTGCTCCAACCAAGAGACCGACGCGAGGGGGCCATTACGCTGGCCATTGGCTTGGCGGCCTTCCTTCTCGGTAGCCTGAGTGGAGAAGTCTTCAGCGGCGGCGACCCAAAAACAGCTGGAATCACAACGGTTTCGGGTGCTGCCTACGTTCAGACCCTTGCAGCCTTGGCGGGTTGGATTTGGTTTGTGGTCCGCCTGTGGACCACCTATCCCGTGATGCGGATTCACGCCTTGACCATGTTCGCAAGTTGGGGCATGCTATTCTTCGCTCAGCTCCTTTTCCACGTCGAGAACCCAGACTTCCCTGTGGAAGCCACACTGTCCCAATTGTCGACGGGCGCCCTGATTTCGGTCGTGGCGCTGTTTCTGCTGTACATGATGAGCACGGCCGTCAGGGAAACACGCGACCTGCACGTTGAGGAAAATCACCTTCATGAAGACGTACGGCGAATGACCGAAGAGATGGATGAACACTCGTTGTACGGATGGACGGCTTTGTTCGCGTGTTGGATCATCCTGGTCATCATCAACGTCTGGAGTGGTGCACATTTCGTCGCTGACCGATTCGCAGACCGTTGGGGCGTCCTGACCCTTCACGTGCTCACCGCACCTTTGGTGATCGGAGGCTTGCTGGTCACAGCATGGTACCCCCAACGTATGCTTGGGCAACACGCCAAAGTGCGAAGTCGTGCGGCGCATCTTGCTGACTCAGACGCCAGCGAAGATTCGGAAGTCGTCGAAGGAGACCTTTCTTGCCCTTCATGCGGAGCACTCAGCGAGGATCTCAAGCGCCGTGATGGACGTGTCTTCGTCCGTTGCATG
>PBMM01000006.1 GCA_002723635.1 Methanobacteriota archaeon
ACGAACGATGCGCGGAATCCAGCCAAGGTCCTGGCAGCCTTTGATCTCGACACGGTCGCCACAGGCGATACTGACGTTCAGGTCCTGCCGAATCGAACCGAGTCCGCGGCGAACGCGGCGGGTCCGGCGTAACACACCCCCAAGGGCGCGTGCGGTGGATTGGGCATGATCCGGTGTTTGAACATCCGGAGCCGTAGCGATTTCAATCAAAGGAAGACCAAGGCGGTCAAGGTTGTAGAGGACGCGCTCACCAGATTCGGTCTCAACGGTGGCCAGCTTCCTTGCGCTGTCCTCCTCCAGACACACGACGTCAACGCCAACAGGACCTTCCGGCGTGTGGAGGGTTCCGTCCTGAGCCACCAGCGTGGTACGCTGGAAACCACTGGTGTTGGAACCGTCGACCACCGTCTTGCGCATGGTTTGCATCAGATCAACAGGGCGAGCCTCGAGCAGCGCCGCCACCGTGAGGGTCACGTCAACGGCATCGACGTCAAGGGGTAGCGGAGGGCGTTCGTCGAGTTCGATGAGGCCGGCGTTGGGTGACTGAACGTACTCGAAACTTCGACGGCGCTTCGCTTCAAAGCGTGCAGCCACGTCCACGGCACCCCCTTCTCCACGGGCTGCACGAAGGCGACGGCGCGTCCTGGGCCACGCCTCTGGAACGGTTTCTTCGGTGACGTCGTAGAGTTCACCGGATTGGCGGGAGTGGAGTTTCCCTGTGGCCAGCTGCTGGTGGACCTCAATCCCGCACATGAAGCCCAAGGCTTCCGGGTCCAGTGCGTTGGCGTCGCTCACCTCGCCTTGGGGCTCCGCCATGCACAGGCCACGCACACGTCGGATATGAGCGCCACCGTTGGCTTCACGCCACCATGAGTGTGTCGTAGCCGCGGGGCCGAAGCAACTTACCCTCGGTCACCATGCGTTCGATGAGGTCCTCGGCATCAGCACGGGACAAGCCATGACGGTCAAGCTCGTTCAGCACCGCGTTGAGGTCGGCGATGCCCTGGTCGCTGTTTGCAGACAAGTCGCGGGTGGTGTCAAGGATCATCCGCTCCTTACTCCGCGCGTTGGGCTTCTTTCCTGTTTGCAGAGTAGTCTCGTCGAAGTCGTCGCCCATCAATTCCATGCGCCAAAGCCGCGTCAGCCTAAGGGCGCGCTCAGCGTCTTCAAGCTCAACGGTGTCCGACAAGCGGATGCGAGCGCTCGCTTCGGCCAACCTCGAGATGCCCTCGATGGCTCGAGCGGTGATGGCGATGCTGTCGGAGCCCGCTCCGCCTTGTTGCCGCGTTTCCACGTAATAGGCCACCAACATCTCGCTGGCTTCCTTGGTGGGCTCCGGCTGAACATTCCGCTTGGCGTAAGCAACGTACTTCTTCACCAAGTTCGTGTCAAGGATTTCCTCGCCCTCTTTGGTGGTCTTGGCTTGACTCACGCCACGGCTCGGGTCCAAGGCGTTGCCTTCGCTGATGAGCGTCTCGCTGGTGCCTGACTTGCGCGTAGCGAGGATGTGGGATGCGATGGCGGTGTCAAGTTCAGTCTTCGGCACGTCGGTCATCACCCAGATGACGTCAAACCGGGAAATCAGCGGTGGAGCGAGGTTGATCTGCGCCGTGAACGGGACGTCGGACACCGGTTGGAACCGCCCTGCCTTTGGGTTCGCTGCCGCCAGAACGGCGCATCGGGTTTGCAGACTGGCATTGATGCCTGCCTTGGCGATGGAAATGCGCTGCTGCTCCATCGCTTCGTGCATGCTCGAGCGATCACCCTCGTTCATCTTGTCGAATTCGTCGATGGCCGCGAGCCCAAGGTCTGCCAGGACCAGCGCACCGGCTTCCAGCGTCCACCGTCCGTCCGCGTTGGCGTCCTGTACCGCCGCAGCCGTGAGACCTGCAGCAGAAGCGGACATGCCGGACGTGAAGCGGCCTCGAGGCGACAGTTGTGCCATGTAGGACAAGAGTTGGGACTTGGCCACACCAGGGTCGCCCATCAACAAAATGTGGATGTCGCCACGGCTTCGCGTCCCGTCGTCGTTCTTCCTTGAAACGCCGCCAAAGAGCTGGAGCATGAGGGATTTCTTGACTTCATGCATGCCGTAAATCGAAGGTGCGATAGAGCGGGTCAGCACCTCGTAAATGTCCTTGCGTCGGGCGAGGTCCTTGATTTCACGAACCTCTTCCTCCGTGATGACAATCTCTTCCAAGGGAACGTTCTGACGCTCGAGCGAGTGAATGCGGAGGAAGATGTCGAATACCGGGGTATCTTTGCCACCCTTGCGCTGAGAGCGGATGAACAAGACGCCGTTGGCCTTGACTCGGTCGCCAGGGTTCAGTTGACCGCACAGGTCCTGCTCTGCAATGCACAAAATGCGCTCCGGCTGGATGCCGCCCCGCATTTGTTCAGGAAGTTCCTGAAGTTCGATGAATTGGGTGTTGATCAGGCGGGAATCCCGCTCCACCAAAGTGAATCGGGTCTCGCGTGCCTTGCGGTCGCATCCTCCGTCAATGGGGTCGCAGAGCATCGGTTGGATGAGTTCCTGTTCGTTGGGCTGGTGCACGGTGCTCAGATGACCGCACGATGAGCAGCGGAAGGTGGCGATGTAGATGCGGGGGCGCACGCCGGAAATTTTCGTGGTGACCGCATCGATGGAGAGCATCTGGCTGAGGTCTTCCGCACGAAGGTGGGAGATGGCCCGCGTCTGGTCGGAGGGAAGATGGACGATGCGAATGAAGGGGTCCATGGCCCCATGCCCTTCGTCCACAAGCACCTGCTTGACCGCTTGCTTGGACGCTTCAAGGTGGAGATCGGGTTGCAGGAGCAGGCTCTGTGCGAAGTCGAGGTCCCATCGCTCGAGTTCTCGGTAGGAAACCTCGACGCTCTGGGTGTCCGGCCACTCGACGGCGAGGTTGTGAAGCGCCTCGTTGAAGAGGTCGCGCAGCAACGATTCCCATCGGGTCTGAAGGTCGGCTTCGTGCATTGGAATCATGGCCACACCTCCGGACTTGGTAAATCTCCGGCGCCGGGAAATAAGCACTTCCCCGGCGCAATGCCCCCCCTTGATTTCCACTGGAGAATGGGGGCCTTCGCACGGCGGTCTTCGTGCGATGATGTGGGGTTCCTCTCCCCGTCCGCCGGGCGGTGTTGATCTGGTTGCATGGGCCTCACTGCGCACCACCTGACTTGAGGGAGCATTCATGGGACGCGTGCAAAACCTCCGTTCATGAGCGACGCGATGGACTACGCCAGTGCCGGGGTCGACATTGACCTCGAGGGCAGCGCAGTGGCGTCCCTCATCGGCGCCTTGGGCCGAAGCGTCCGAACGCCGGGCACGCCTGGTGCACCAGTGGATCTCCCAGGCGGGTTTGGTGGCCTGCTGGAATTTGGTGACCAATTGTTGGCGATGGCCACGGACGGTGTCGGCAGCAAGCTGCAGATCGCCTCGAGCCTCAACGCATGGGCTGGGGTTGGCATCGACTGCATGGCGATGAATGTCAACGATTTGTTGTGCGTTGGTGCCGAGCCGATGGCCTTCGTGGACTACATCGCGGTGCCAAAACCCGATCCCGAGATTCACGCCGCCATTGGNGCNAGCCTCGCCGAAGCATGCCGTCGCGCTCGTGTCACNCTCGCTGGCGGCGAGACGGCAAGCCTTCCCGGCATCGTCACGGAAGTCGATCTTTCAGGAACGGCCCTCGGCTACATGGGACGCGATCAGGCCATCACGGGCGAACACGTTCAGGCAGGGGACGTTCTGATTGGCCTGCCCGCTTCCGGCATCCACTCCAACGGCTACAGCCTTGTGCGCCGCATCATGGAGCACGTCGGCGCTGACCTGACCGCCCCTGCTCCCTTCGATGCAAAGGTGGAAGGCCGGCACATCGAACGCTTCGCGACGCAGAGCGGGGATGCCCCAACCCTTGGTGAGGTAATCCTGAACCCGACCCAAATCTACGTCGATCCNGTCATCGACCTGCTCAACCATCTCGATTCGGGTCATCTTGGTGGCCGCTCAACCGTCCGTGGTCTGTGCCACGTGACCGGCGGNGGCCTGTCCAACCTTTTGCGGTTGCATCCCACCCTCGGTTGGCGCATCGACGCCCCTTTGCCCGTGCTGCCTGAATTCACCTGGCTGCAGGAAGCCGGCGGCGTCGAAACCCGAGAGATGTACCGGACCTTCAACATGGGCATGGGCATGGTGCTCGCCGTGGATGCGGCTCACGCCCAAGNCGTCGCTGCATGGTTGGCGGAACGCATGCCCGGCAGCGCGGTGGTCGGCNCCGTCGTCAGCGACGGAGCGCCAAGCGTGGTTCACGTGCCGACAGGGTCGACCTTCAGCCACTACTGAGCATCACTCAGCTTCGGATACCATGGTGCTGGCACCACGGATCTTGCTCAGCGGGAAAAGCAGGCAGAATTGCAGCACAGCCCCGATGAGGAAGAGGTTCGGGAAGTTGCCTCCAAGGGCCTCGAGGACCGACGGTGAAAGGAGGGTGCCCGACAAAGCCCCCACGTTGATGAGCGTCATGTAAAGCGAAAATTGGGTTCCGCCAAGATCGCTCTCGGTGAGGCTCATCAGCAAGGCAATGACGTTGTTCCCGACGATGCCCCATGTGAACGTCCACACGATCCACACGAGCGTCATGACGCCAGCGTCATCCCATTGCGATCGGCCCAAGGACCACAAGGTGGTCAACGTGGCACCGATGATGATGCCCCACCACAACACGGTCTTGATGCCAAAGCGCCGTCCGAGTTCGCCGCCCGTCAGGACGCCCAAGAGGGTGGCCAAGGTGATCAAGCCACCCTTCAGGGCGAGGTATTCGGTGTCGCTCCATCCAAGTTCTTCGATGAACAGGAAGGGGAATTGGATGTCGATGAGGCCCATACCAGCACCCATGCCGCCACCGATCCACATCATCACGGCAAAGAGCAGCGCCCACGCGGGCGCGCCACCGCTCAACGCGGAGCGGAGGCCGGACATGATGTCCCCGAGGCTCATGGTGTCCGTCTTGGCCGAAGAAGACGCTTCGACCGTCGCTGCATCCCACGGGAAACGACGGTCGCCCGGACGTTCGCGCAGGAAGATGGGCACCAGCATGATGACCGCAAGCACCGGCAACTGCACCGTCAACGCGGCTTGGAAGCCTGATTCAGAAAGGATGCCGCCGAGCACAATGGCGGAGAACATGAAGCCAAAACCCTTCGATGCGAACATGAAGCCGTTCGCACGGGCCAGGTCCTCTTCTGGGATCAGATCTACCGCAAGAGCGTCGGAACTCACGTCTTGCAGGGTCGCAAAGACGTTGTGAATAAGGAAGAAGAGCATGATGCTCGAGAGGCCGGCGTCCAGGTTTCCATCGACAAGGGGGTCATCGATGGTCAGGAAGATGCCCATGGTGATGATCATCCCGAGTTGGGCGATGATGATCCATGGACGGCGCAACCCGTAGGCGGGGAATCGGACGCGATCGATGAGCGGGCCAAGCACCAGTTTTCCGAACATCCATGGGAGCGTACCGGCCAAGGTCAAGGCCGCGACCTGATCGTCGCTGATCGAATCGGCATCGACGAGCACCGCCACGAAAGCGACGGTGATGAAGGCCCACGGCACGCCTTGTGCAAAATACAGTGCACAAAGGGTCCCAAGACGGGCGCGCTTGCTCTCCTGAAGGGTGGTCATGAAGGACGAACATCTCGTTCGCTTTCTGAAGTTTACTTCGTTTGAAAGGGCCCTTGTGTCCATTTCTTCATTCTTGGGCAAGACTCATCTCAGGGTTTGTCTCCCTTTGTGCCATGGACCTCGAATCGGCCGCAAACATCGGTGAAGCCCTCAGCGGCTTGGCCATCATGTTCACCTTGCTGTTCGGTCTTCGCCAAGTCCTCGAAGTCAATCGAAACCGGCGGTTTGAGATTTCCCAAACCATCGCGAACTCGCTTGAGAATCCACTGGTCCAGCGTGGATTCGCCAACCTAGGACGCATTCAACCAGGCATGACCCTCCAAGAGTTTGGAGAGATGCCCAGGGAAGACAAAGACGCCATCAACTCCGTCATCGTGTTGATGGCCAACCACGCCGTCATGACGTTCAATCGAAACCTTTCGTTCGACATCGTGGCGTCGTTTTACCGCGGGTATTTGCCGTTGATCGGCGCTGGGTTGCGGCACGTCATGCTGCTGGTCGAGAACGCGTACATCCACCATGAAGCCAGCGCGGTCACCGAAGAAAACGGGCTGGGCACGAACCACTGGGTCTTCTGGTTGCTCGATCGGATGGAAGAGACGTCGAATCCTGAGGAATACAAACCGCACCTCACTCAAACCGCTTGGCGTCCCTAAAACGCGTCCGCATGGACCATGAAGGATGGACGCGCCCGTTCCCTCATGCAGGAGGCGGAGGGATGGCCGGGCCATCTCTGGTTGGAAGGGGGCACCGTGGTCCACCTCCCTGCGGATCAGCCACGTCCTGAAGCACGTCCTCGAGGGCCTGCAAAGCGCATCGGACCTGGCTTCCTCAATCCCGCCATGGCGCCAGCAAGGACCAGGTCCGTGATGCTGCTTGCCGATGCGTTGGAGCACGGTTGGTTGGTGCCTGAAGGCGCGCCAGTTCGCGTTTTGGACGCATTGTGCTCCACGGGCGTGCGGGTGCGACGATGGCGACAGGAACTTCCCGAAGCCCACATCAACCGCGTGGTGGTGACTGGAAACGATCTCGATGTGCATGCCCTTGATTGGGCCTTGGCCTCCTTCGAGGCACACCCAAGCGGCCGGCCCGTGGCTGCACGCCCTGAACGGCGTCAAAGAGCGGTGGAGCCCCGTGAAATCGAAGGCGTCCATTTTACCCAGGAGGACGCACGCGTCGCCCTGCTCCGGGGAGGATGGCAGTGGATTGACCTCGACCCCTTTGGCTCGCCCATGCCCTTCCTCGATGCCGCACTGCAAGGGATGGCCCGACGCGGCGTGTTGGAACTCACGGCCACAGACACCGCTGCACTCACCGGATCGAGCGCGGCCAGCGGCCGACGTAGGTACGGCTTCCAAGGATTGGTTGACCATTACGCTCATGACGATGCCGTGCGGGTTCTGCTCGCGAACGTGGCCATGGCCGCTGCGCGACAAGATCGTGAAATCACGCCCCTGATGGCGCTTTTTGACGGCCACCACGTCCGTGTCTCGGTGATGGTCAGAACCTCGAAAACCGGAGCCAGCGCCGTGCAAGAGCACATCGGCTGGCGTATCCGGGAACATGATCAGCCGTACCGCTTCGTCCGGCACCCCACTCCAGAACAAACCGAGCGAGGCAGCGGGCCGATGTGGACCGGGCCGCTTTGGGACGCCAGCATCGCTGGTCGAATGACCGAACAATGTGCGTTAGATCGAAC
The DNA here is from genome assembly GCA_002723635.1 of Methanobacteriota archaeon. GTDB lineage: Archaea > Thermoplasmatota > Poseidoniia > Poseidoniales > Poseidoniaceae > MGIIa-L3. The sequence continues at coordinate 7,377 of PBMM01000006.1, forward strand.
GCGTCCGGCGCCTGAGGCGCTGGATGGATGGCGGGCAGAGGGGCTGCAATGGACCGCCGAAGACGAGGAACATGCCGCACGTGAAACCGTGCGGGGCGTGCGCCACATCTCTGAAGCAGCCGACCTCATGGCCCAAGACGGTCGGGCCACGCTCCTCCTAAACGTCGACGATTTACCTCGATGGACCGGTACGGGACGCACACCGCGTATGCACCATTTGCTCGAAGCGCTCCATGAAGCGGGCCACGCAGCCGCTCGTGCGCCCGACCTGAATCCATTCTTGGTGACCGATGCGCCCTTTGAAGACGTGATTCAGATTGCCCAAGGGCTCTGAACCTCACATCACGGAAGGGTCGATGCCAGGGCCATCGCCACTTCCAAGCTGATGGCCGGGGTCAATAGGGTCCGGCAACACGGACTTCGCACGTTCGATCATTTCCCGAACGCTGTCTTCGATCGTGCGCGCATTTTCAAGCAGGTCGCTGAGGGGCAAATCAAGCCCGGTCAGATCAGAGATGGCTTCAACCGCAATGGCAGCAGCCCGCGCGTCTGGATACATGGGATGCGCTTCAGCCAACAAGGCGATGATGTCCATTCCCAAACGGTCGCCCTCGCCCAAGAGGAAGCCGGTGATGCCTGAAACCACGCCTTGACGGATGGGTTCGATGCCTGCTGAACGCAGCGCACCCCGCATGGCGTCGGACGTGCCGACCCCGTAGAGGTCCCCGCCTTCGAAGTCCTTGTCCGGCCTGAGCAGGCCGTCAACAATGATGAGTTGGTCGAACCCGCCCTTGGAAAACCACTCTAAGACGGTGGTCGCGAGTGCAATGTCCTTGTCGTCATCGAATTGGATTTCGGCGGTGAACACACCGATGCCCTCGCCTTGATAGACGCGAACTGGATGCTTTGGCACCTCGTTCTGGATCAACGCGACAGCAGGGAATTCGGCGTTCAGCACCGTCCCTTGTTGTTCGAGCCCCATGCTGCTGATGACGTGGGAGGCCGCGATGACGCCGACCATCCCCGAACTGGAGAAACCGCAAATGGCGATGCCACCCGTACGGGGGTCTGCGCCCTTGTTGAGCACCAGCGCATAGGGTTTGAACGGCGTCTCCACGTGTTCACCTCACCCTGTCGGCCAGCACGACCATCAAGAATCCTCGCTCGCTTCATTCGTTGTATTCAGACCAATCCTCTTGGCCTGCTTCACGGTACCACCAGGTGCCAACCTCGTCTTCATACCATTCTGTTCCGAATTCATCAACGTTGATTCCATCGTCGGCTGAATCCTCTTCTGAGGACGTCGGTTCGTCGTCCGCATCCTCGTCCTCATGTTCGACGCCACTCACTTCCGAAATCAGCGCGTCGCTCGGCCGTTCCTTCACTTCTGGCTGCACGTCCTCAAGGCTCGCACCGGAGGACTTCAGCTGCGACAAACTGCTCGTCGTGGCCAAATCCACGGCATCGCGACCGCGTGTGCTGACCAGCCCGTAGCCCATGTCATCAAGGTCGTCTTCCGAAAAATCCTCGTCGTCTTCTGGACGTCGAAGAACGACGACAGCGACAACGAGTCCGGCGATGATCGCCACGGCACCAAATCCGATGACCAGGGCGTTTGAGCCCGATGAACCGTCGGTGGTGCTGTCGTCGCTTGTCGCTTCTTCCAAAGACCATGCAAGGGTGATGGAGCCGTCATAGGACAAGGAAGCGTTAGAGGTGGTCGTCAAGGCATAGGCCAAGGTGGTTTCGAAATCGGTGTTTTTCTCGTCCGCCAAGCTGCGGAGGGTGGTCATTGACCAGACCACGTTTTGTTCTCCGTTCGCAGGGATGTCTCCATTGCCTTGCACGAGATCAAATCGCATCAAGCCCAAGGTCTCGGCGCTTGAATCGATGATCACGGTCACGGGGAAAGCGTTTGGATTGCGAAGCACACACTGCGTGTTTTGCTCGACCGTTGCGTCGCGAGGGAAGGAACGGACCGTGCAATCGCTGACGACCAAAGGCAGCAATTCTGTGGCTTCAGCGGGGTCGTCCGTGCCGCCCTGTCCGTTGTCGGATTGGTTGCCAGGGTCGATGCCGCCGTTGTCCGTGCCTCGCTCCAAGGTGACCTCATGGACGCCAGGAACCAGCACCCATGGCTGGCCGTCGTTGACCAGTGAGAAACGCACCATGGCGGCTTCGGTGGAGGGGGATTCCAACACGTAGGAGCCGGCGTTTGGCACCAAGGTACCGTCACCCAGACTGTTGCCGTCTGCATCCAGCACCGTGTACGCCAGCGACAACGCTGGTGCCACGCCGGTTTGTTCGACCAGGGTCTCTTGGACGGTGAGGTCGATCGACCACGTTTCATCTCCACTGATCTGCACAATCGTTGGGGCGGTGATTTCAACCTCCACCGTCCCGTACGCCGTCATGCTTCCTGACGCGCTGCCCCATGGCTGCTGCGCTGGATCATCGTCAACGCCAATGACGCCGTAGGTCAAGGTCAACTCACCCACGTTCTGGGCCATCGACGACTCCCATGCCATCAGGCTGGTCACGTCCAAGGCGACGTGTTGACCGCTGGCGTCCGTGACCCCTGTGATGTTCCGGGAGAATCCGCTCTCAGCGTGTTCGAGGTGGAACCACGCCGTGGCGGCTGAGAGGGGTGACCCGTCGATCGAAACGTGCACCGTGGCCTTCATTGGAGCATCGATTGGAAGCAGATGGGCGCCCGAGGCGTTCTGTGCACCTTCGAGGACCAGTGACGCAACCACTGCCCTGAGGCTGTCGTTGCGTGGCGCGACCGGTCCGAAGGTAACGAGTGAGCTCATGTTGCCGTATTCGTCGACCGCCACGACCCCAAGATGGTATGATGTGCCGTCCATCAACGGACTCGAGGGAGTGAGCACCGTTGTCCCGTCCATGAGAGCCGATGTCATGTTGACCACAATCGGAGGTGCATCACCGCTTTCCAAGGTCATCACAGGGCTCATCCCGTCGGTCGAATTGAACGCTTGAGTGGTCACAAAGACGCGGTGCGCTTGGGCGGTGGTCATCGTGTCATGATCCCAGCCGAGCGAAAGATGGCCACCCAAATCGGCCGCCACGTCAAAAGCCGTGAGGTTGGTGACGGCGGGCGGAGGTGCGGGATACGGCACTTCAACGGTCAACACATCAGAAAGGTTGCTCCGCAGCCCGAAGACGTGCCTGGAACGGACCGCGTAATCGTAGACGTCGCCGTAATTCACGTTGGTGTCCACGGTCAAGTTCAGGCCAGAATCAGCATACGGTGCGTCGAGGTCAATCGCCGAACCGTTGACCACGCGGTACACGTCGAAGCCAAGCAAGCCTTCACCGAAATCAAACACGTCTTGCCAACTGAATTCGACCATGCTTGGAGTCAACTGGGTCAAGGTCAGTTCCGGGGCAGGAGGGCGTGCGATGTTTGGCGCCCCGTCAACGTAGGGTCCGACCACATCGGTCAACCGCAGCACGCCGGCCTCGGTGCTGTTGAACGGCAGAGGGAGGCGGAAGTCCCCGGTGCCCAACTGCATGCGCTGATTGACCAAATTCGAGAGGTTGCCAACCACGCTTGGGTTGTCTTCGACGGTGATGCGAGCATCGTAGGCGATGTCGAAGAGGGTNGTGTTGACCACCCCGTTGGCGGTCGTCTCCAAGGTAAAGTTCAGGTGGGCCATGCTGACGCCGTAACCGTCAGTGCTCGTTGGCAAGCCAATCACGTACCCTGTCAGNGCAGTTTTGATCGCTCCGACGGTGTCCGTGACGCTGAGCGTGGTGTGATGCGTGGTGTTCGCAGTACCAGCATAATCGCCCGTACTGATCTCGCTTGTTCCATCGCCCTCGACGTCGAGGCCGATGCGGTGCCATCCTCCGACAAAGATGCCGACCTGGGATTCTCCTGCTGTGACGACTTGTTCTTGGTGGCCGTCGCCGTCAAGGTCGGCGAAGATGATGTCAAGCGGCATGCTCCAAGGCTGAAGCTTCACCGGAGAAGCGAGATCGAGGCCGCTTCCGTTCGATGGACGATGCGTCAAGTTCCCCTCCAGCGTGGCGGATGAGCCGTCGCTTGCACCCAATTCCACCATGAACAGCGAGGGGACTCCGTCGCCGTCGTGATCGCCGAAACTCGCGTTGCTTGTGGTGAATGGATCATAATCGCTGTGTTCGGTCACCTCCCACGTGTTGCCGTTGTTGATGGCAACGACGTGCTCAAGGCTTCCTGCACCCGAAACGAAATCCGTATCACCGTCGCCGTCAAGGTCGACGGGCAACATGCCCGCACGCAAGTCACTGAATCGGTCCGGGCCTTGAGCCTGTTCGACAAATCGACCGTCCCATTTCAGCTCCCACGCTTGGTAACTACTCCACCAGTTCGAACCACGATGCACGACGATGGCCGTCACGTCGGTGTTCTGATTGCTCATGGCGCCAACGTAGATGTCCTGCAAGTTGGCGGCGTTCCAGCTCCCGTTGCGATAGATGGTCTCGGTGGATTTGGTCAAAAACTGGTCACCGACAGGCGAAAACGGATTGAGCACGAAGATGCCTTGGGTGCCTCCTTGGCCGTGGATTGAGACGATGTCTGCGTACCCGTCGTTCGTGAAATCTCCCACGGCAGCTTTCTTCAATCGATCGTCCATGGTGACGTTGAGTGTGGCGTTCCAGTGAATATGAGCAAGGGGGTTGCTCGAGTTGACCGCTGTGGTGTTGGAGAGGTGTAGGCACGCGTCTACGTCGAGTTCAGCCCACGTGAAGACGTCCTGTCGGCTGTCGTTGTTGAAGTCTCCAAGTTCGAAATTCCTGGCATCGTCGCAGGTGCCCGTCCAATTGGACATCACGAGTTGCCGTGTTGTGAGGTTGTAGTCAAGTACGGCGAAGGCGGTCCCATTGCCCGTTGTGGCGTTGTTTGCTGACATCACCACGATTTCGTCGCTGCCGTCACCGTCCATGTCACCGGCCTGCACGTCCAACAACTCGCCGATGGCTTGGAACGCCGTGGTCACGTCGGGCATGAAGCTCATGCTGAGAGCAGCAGCGTCAACGGCTGCGTTCTCGGGAAGCAGCACATCAGCCGTGGTCAACGTGGTGTTGGAACTGGTGTTGGATGTGACGTAGTCGGAGGACGCCCCGTGTGCGAAAACGTTCTGATGGCCGAGATCTCCGTAGCCTTGCCCTTCAAACGCCCACTCCTTCACGCCGTCTTCATCGATGTCCAACCACACTTGCCCAGGGGTGTCAAGGGTACTCTCAACGTCCACGACCATGCTCAGTCCGTTGATGGTCACGTCCCGCGGAATGGAGAGCCCCATCGATGCATTCGTGGTACTGCCAGCCAGATTGACCTCTTCGGTCAGGAATCCTGTTTCAAAATCATCGAGAGTTCCATTGCCGCCGCCCGCGCTTGAAAACGGCATCGGCAGCAAGGAGATGAGCATCAGGAGCACGAGCGTCACGGCGCGAGCTTGGGCGCGTCCTCGGGGGGACATGGGCGCAGTTGGAGCCTCGGCCTTCATGTTCCTATCGCATCGAGGCGCGCGCAGATGCACAAGTTTCAACATCGCCATGGCCACGGGTGACCGCCAATCCTTAACTATGCAAGCAAATTGTTCACAAACATGACTGAGGCTGTTATTCGCATCCTTGCCGGCGACATCGAAGTTGAGATCACTGGCACCAAAAACCACGTGGAAGAACGCATTGCTGAGCTCCAAGAAGAGGGCGTATGGTCCTCGGTTTTGGACCGCCTGCGTCACGCCCGTGAAGCGGCTGTTGAGGCCGCGGCCAAGACGATTGGAAGCGCCGAATTGCCTGAGCGTGGATCAGCCTTCCGCCATTTGGTGACGGGAGCAGGTTTCGAGCGCAAGCCCGACATGGTTCTCGCTGCCATCCACTATCTCCGTGACGTCGAAGGCGTGCACGACTCGCCTCCGCGCGTGGTTGCCCGCTTGTTTGAGGACGCGGGTCTCGAGGCCCCAGGCAACCTCTCGCTCTACTTGAACCGGCTCCGCGAGCGCGGACTGCTCGAAATTCCAGAGAGCGGGGGCGGCAAGAACCGTTTCGTGGTGCTCACGCCTGCCGGGCGTCGTCACCTTGATGAGCGAACAATGTGAGGTTCTCACATGGTGATGTCCGCGTCCGGGGACGACCCCCGGGACGGGCCTTCCGACGAGGCCGAAGTCTTAGACTGGTCTTTCCAAAACAAAGCCAACGCCCTGTTGCGTGGCGGCAGACACCGTGGTTCCACCTTCCGCCGAGCCATTCTTGACGGTGCAGACCTGACAGAAGCCGACTTCTCAGCCTGCGATTTTCGCCGGGCATCGCTGGTCGGGGCTGACCTGATGAAGAGCGCCTTTGATGGGGCCGATCTGCGCGGAGCTGATTTACGAAAGGCACGGATGAACCTCTCGAACTTTCGGAACTGCCGCCTGGAAGGAGCCGACTTGCGTGGGATACGTGGAAAATACGCCATCTGGCAAGGCAGCGATTGGTGGAACGCCACGCTTGACGAGAAACTCGAGAAGGCCTTGAAGAAAAAATGGCCACGGCCCGATGAAGCGTGATCACTCTTCTTCGGGGAAAAGAGCCAGCCGCGCACGATGGTTGAACAGCGGCAACACCGCCATAGAGAGACACAGGCCGGTCATGACGCTGCACGCCAGCGCAAGGTAGGTTTGGGTGTCGACCAACATGCCTTCCATGGTGGAGGTTGCAGCCGATTGGAAACGAAGGCCTCCTACGCTGCCTCCAACCAATGCCACGGCTGCACCGACGGTGCTGAGGCGCGGCCCCCAAGGTTTGAGCAAGAAGAGACCAATGCTCCCTAAGGCCACAAAGGACATGCCGAGCACCAAGGACCAACCTCGCCACGCGTAGGCGCCGCTCTCGCGTGCTTCATCATGGAAGGCTTGGTACTGTTCGGGCGTGACTTCGATCTCATCGTTGAGGTTCGGCGTTTCGATGGTCATCTCGACTTGTCCGGCCGGCAAATCCTCGAGGGCCCCGTGCTGGAGCGCGTCCAGACCTGCAAGCCCGAGAAGCACCGCACCGANGAACAAGAGCACGGCGATGGAACGNGGNCCTTGCCGNTCTGGNCGNGGATCGATGTTCCAAGGTTGCANNNTCAGGCCTCCTCTGGGGGNCCNCAGGNCNNCAAACCNTNGCGCANATCGTCGGGNACGGNGCACGGTTNCATNGTCCGCATGTCCACGCCNACCGTNACTTGCCNCGANGTCCACACCGCTTGNCCGAGGTCGTCCTCAAGNCGGTACTGCCACACCACGCTGGTGGNGCCCACCGACTCGATCCACATCGTCATCACCGCNGTNCGNCCGTANCGCAAGGGCCCATGAAAGGTGGACGTGATGTCCACTACGGGATAGCCGAGGTGACGTTCCGTCACCAAGGTGGCGTAGTCCACACCACAGATTGTGGTCCACGCCTCCTCGAAACAGCGGTGCGCCAAATCGTAGATGCGGGGGTAATACGTGATGTTCGCCATGTCCACCATCGGGAAATCCACACGACGCTTGACGGTGACCGCCATGGTTGTGGCTTTGGGACCTGACCCATGAACCCTCGTCGGGAACCGGACCCGTCGGGCTTATATCCGAGAGGTGGGTGGATTGAAACACCAAGGCCCTATAGTGTAGCTTGGATATCACGCCGGCTTGCGGAGCCAGCAACCCGTGTTCGAATCGCGGTGGGGCCGCCACACGATGTGATGTTGGCAGGCCACGCATTACGCAGCGCGCCATTGTACCTGTTCCCAACCACGCGCCTCGGCTTCCTTGACCAACGCCCCTTCGGGATTCACTGCAATGGCATGCCCGCATTTACGCATGAACCAGCTATCGGCGTGGGTGTTTCCGTAGGCCCAACATTGGTCGAGATCATGTCCGTTAGCTTCAGCATCCGCCATCACCACGGGCACCTTGCCTTTCCTTCGGGGGACCGACCAATTACGCTCTGAACCTGACATTCGCCCCGTCCGCGCGGCCGGACCGCACCCGTAGGTTGCGTCCATGCCCAGCTGCTTGCCCATGGCTTCAGCCATCGGCGCGACGGTGGCGGTCACGAGGATGCATCGGTGCCCTTGGTCGCGGGGCCATGCAAGACGTTGCAGGGCCTCTTGGGGCACACGCGGCATGAGCACTTGCTCTGCGAGTTCTTCCGAGAGGGCCTCAAGGGTGGACCATGCCGCGCCGGTAAAGTGCCCGCGATTGCGGAAAGCATCGTATGGAGCACGTCCCCTGAGGAGGTTGACCAAAGCGCGTACGGTCCATGAGGTCAAACCGACGGGAAGGCGCCAGGGTCGGCGACGAAGAAGAGTGCCAGTAAGCGTCTTTTCGCTCGATGCGTCCAGCAGGGTTCCGTCGAGGTCGAAGTACGCTGCGACCTCGCCCATACCCCGACCACAAGGCCGCGCCACATGGGCGTTGCGTCGTCAGCGCTTGGGGACGACGTCATGTCCAATCTCCCCATACACGCGACGCCCTGCTCCATGGTCTTGCCACCAAGTCAGGCGGTCAGCCAAGTACCTCGGAATGAAGAAACCGATTTTCCTCGGGGTGAGGCCGTGGTTTCGCATGGCGCGATCGTTAGCCAATTCAGCCACGATGGATTGTGCTGAGCATCCGGGGTTCGCCAAGACAAAACGCAACACTTCATGCTTCAACCGCTCAAGCCGTGCTTGTTTCTGACTACCTGAACCGACCCTCCGAGGCATACGTGGAAGATATCGCGTCCACGGATATAACGGTCCTGTGGGACCTCCCGTCAAGCGATGTGCACGGGGAGTGTGGTTTTCCAATTGGCGTTGGCCAACTTCTTGGCCTTCCCGTCCGCAATAATCGGGTGAATGATCTTCAGGCGGCCGTGCATGCCGGTCACGCTGAACTTGATGCGAAGGGTGGCGGCTCGGTCGGCCATCATGGCGGTGATTTGTTCTTGGTCAAGGGTGACCTCGGCCAAGGTGCTCCCGTCAGTCTGACTCTTGACCGTGAGGGTGGTGTTCTCAAAATGGAGCGACGGACGGAAATCGAAGTCGTCGGGGTGTTCCATTTGAACCGCTAGGTCCACAGAAAGGCCATCACGGATGCCGACTCGGCTGACCACGACTTCGCCGACCATGGGCCTCATTCCAGCCCAGCGGTCGGGCCTTCATATGTTTGTCCGCCACAGCAGGGCAGGCTCACTCGTAGGCAATCTCAACCAAACGCGGAACGAGTACAACAATTCGAACGTCCAGCGTCCAATCGTTGCCCGGATCTGGATCTGGGGCGCCCGGGATGAGGCCGTCAGGGTCTGACTGGTCGGCGATGACCGCCCACGTCCAGTTCCCTTGACCAAAACGAGCGCCGGGCTGATTCAGGACCCTGCTGAGGACCTCGTCAGCCGAGTTTCCTTCGTAGACGGCATCCTCTGGCGTTGGATTGAGGCCTTCGTCCTCAAGTTCGGCCGATGCAGGGGTGTTCTGAGTGATGTTGCCGGGGGAGGTCTGAGCACGCTTGTTGTAGCCGTCCACAGGGACTTCAAGTGCCAGCGTGAAGTTGTCCGCTGGTACGAGCACGTCTTGCTCAAGCTCCAAGATCGCCTCGTAGGACATGACGCGAACGCCTTCTCCTGGCACATGGTTTGCTTCCCAGCGGTCTCCTTGGTCCAAGTAACCGTCCCATGACACCGTCACGGTTTCCTCAACCCAACTCAGCGCAAATCGGCGGGCGGTGACATTCAATTCGAAGTCCTCGGTCACGATGCCGCCATCGGTGTCCTCCACAGTAAGCCGGCCGCGAATCAGCCCGCTTGTCTCAGTCGGAATGAGCACTTCTGGCGTGATGGCGTCAACNTCGTCTTCGGGTTGCCCGTTTCCATCGCCGTCCACGGCAAGNTTGAGNTCCCAGACGAAACTCAAGGGCGCGCCCTCAGGNTCGGTTGAGTCGCTCGCGTCAAGCAAAGCGGTATCTCCCGAGCGGATGAGGGTCGGCACATCGAGCACGATGGTTGGCGCGCCGTTGACCGTTACCAGCGAGGAAGACTCGTCTTCGCCACCCTGGTCGTTGACCACCGTCACAGAGACGGTGTAAATCCCNTGAGCAGGGTANCGNTGCGAGGTGAANCCGATNACNGTCGTGGCCGTGGAGCCGTCTCCGAANTCCCAAATCCACTCCGTCAAGACCCCTTCAACGGCTTCGGAGGCACGCGCATCGAGGGTGACCATCTCGCCTTCTTGGATGACNGCGGGGTACACCTCGAGGTTCGCCTTCGGNTTCACGGTGAGGTCNAGAGCGTCCATGCAACCCGGCAAANACAGGCTNGCCAGCAGCAATCCGAGCATGNNGANGGCCNGNTGNGNGGACCTCNCGCCTNGCTCCATGAGGATGTGAGGTATGCCCACACTTTCTGAACCGTCCGGTTCATCCAGCGTCATTCTTCGGCGTTCTCAAAGTCGATTTCGGCCGGCACATCACCGACCACTTGCGCATCAGCCAACGGGTCCGCCAGTTCAGACACGTCGTCGAGCACCACCACGTTGAGCTCGGAATGGTCAACGCTCGGCTCGACCGCCTCGCCGTCGAGGAGGACGTCGAGATCAACCTCGCCTGCATCATACTCGGGCGTCGGTGTGGCTGCAGCCTCCTCNGGNTTTACGGCCACGGTTGGCCCGTCAAGAAGGGCCCCTGCGGCTTCGACCGCCTCGCTTCGTGCAACAGCAAGATGTTCGACGTCGGAAGGCAACAACCCTGCGTTTGGGTCCTCCTCCTCTTCCTCGTCGTCAAGAGGAGCCTTCCGTTTCCACCAGCCCATGGACGGTCATTCGGCCACAGGGCAAGGACCCTGCGGTGAGCGGAGAGGTTGAAGGAGGGTCGGGCTGAAGCGTGGGCATGGCCGTGGACCCCCTCGCTGGTGAGCGGGTCTTGGCCTTCGACACCGAAACAACCGGCATCTCGACGACCCGCTCGCGCATCGTCCAATTCGCCCTTGTGGGAAGCGACGTCAATGGGGAGCCTGTGCACATTGAGCACATCGTGGACCCGCGTTGTCCAATCCCGCTTGAAGCGAGCCAAGTGCACGGCATCTACGACGGNGACGTGCGCGGAGCACCTGTCTTTCGGGACGTGGCGGACGAACTCCACGAGGCCATCGAAGGGGCNGTGTTNGTCGGTCACAACGTCCGTCGCTTCGACATGGGCATGGTGGAGGCGGAATTCATGCGACTTGGCCGGCTTCCTCCCCGCCCGAAGGCCGTGTTGGACACCTTGGAAGCCGCGCGCAGGCTCAAGGTCGGACGTCCGCACAACCTCGGCTCGTTGTGTCAGCGTCACGGCATTCGTCTCGAGAAGGCCCACACGGCTGGAGCTGACGCGGCGGCCTCATTGATGCTGCTGTGGCGGTTTACCGTCGACCACGCGCATGCCTTTCGGCGGTCCATCGAAGAGATCGAACATTGGCTCATCCACGGAGAAGCTCGACGTGACGCTCAGGCCCTGGGCCGGGGATTGCTGGATCTTGTTCCGCTTGATGCTGAAGGCCGCATTCGGAAAGACGAGGGTCGGTTTATCCTCGCCTTCGGACGGCACCGAAGCCGAAGCCTGCGTGAAGTCGCCGCTGAAGATCCAACCTACCTCAACTGGCTGCTGTCCCCCGCATCAGGCCTNGCGGCCGAAGACGTGGACGTGCTGAAAGAACACCTTGGATAATCAGACCGCGTGCGGCGTCCATGGGAGCACGTCGCACCAATCTCCGACGCGCCATTGGTGGCCTTTGGCAAGGGCGCTTCCAACGAAAAACGGAGCCGCCGCATCCTCGTCCATCAGCGCTTCCAATTTCTCAAGGGCGCTTCCAACGAAGAGCATGGAGCACCGGCCGCCACCGTCGACCACGTCACCTGGGCCTTCCCCTGGGAGCAAACGTTCCACTTCAACCGACGAAGACCCGGCGGGCCGGCGGACCACACGAACCACCGCATCGCGGAAATCCCCTTCGTCCAAACGCCCAGAATCGCGGCGCCAGCGAAGCCAATGCCCACACCACGCCTTCCAGTCGCAGAACCCCCCGCAACTGTTTGGCCCAGGGGTTGGCTCAAGCGGCACTTCGGTTGGCTGCGTTGCCTCCCACGCGACATAAGCGTCCTCGAGCACGGCGTCGTTTGACGCTCGCCATGTGGTGCGGTTGAGGGTATACCACCCCTCGGCACGGACGTTTGGAGCATCGGGATTGTTGGCAAGAAGGAGGTCGCGGTAGAAGCGAAGTTGGCGGTCGACCTCCGGCTTCANTTTNCCTTCCGGCGTCCGGCCAGTCTTGAGGTCGGCGACCACCCANGCCACCGTTTGGCCGTTGTCATCCACCTCGTTCAGCAACAGGTCCACGCGCCCNCCAAGACGGCCGTCGCGGGAGATGAGTTCGCCTTCCACGGCCAGCATCCGCTCCTGGACGCGCGACCANAGNGCTGCCGTGATGCGGTTATGNGAAAGNCCCTCAACGCCAACCCAACGCAGGAGCAGATCGATACCGCCACGGTGGCCGTCCACGGCCTCTTTCCAGCGGTCATCTTTCCACCGACCATGCCGAGGCGTGTCGTGGAAGGCTGCTTTCTCCTCGTTCCAACGGTCCTTGAGGAAGGCTTCACCAACGTCTGGAAGCCATCCCATGCTCGCTTTGGGACGGTCGCTAATGTCCATGTTCAGGACGTCTTCGATCGACGCGTGGATGGCCGTGCCCAACGACGCNGCCATCCCGGCCTTGCGAGGAAGTCCTTGNCGGCTCANCCAATACATGCGNGGACAGGTCTCGTACCGGTTCCATGACGACGGNGAGAGCCGGTGTGNGNCCGCCATANCNTANGCTTTCTGCTCAGGCGTCATGAAGCCTCGCCCATGACGCCGGAAGGGTTGAGGCCCATGGGCCAACAGGCGTGGGTATGACCGCTGGCCCAAAGGTTCGCATCAGAGGCGACATCGAAACCGAGAATGCGTTGGTAATCTCGTGTTTCCCCACGGTGGGGATGGTCAGTCCGATTGTCGCTGCATACCTCATCGAGCACTTGGAATTGGACTACATTGGTGGCATCTTTGANTCCCGTCTGCCTGCGGTGGCGATCGTCAACGACGGCTGGGCGCTCCCGCCCGTGCGAGCCTACGGCGGAAGCCCGGTNTGTTCCATCGATGGATGCGATCAGGTCATCCTTCTGACCAGCGAGTTGATGATNAACGACCTCATCGGAAATGAACTCGTCTGGGCCCTGTTTGACTGGTCCAAGGAAGCCAAGATTGGACGCGGCCTGACCGTGGACGCCTTCGCCAAAGCNGGCATGAAAGCCGTCGGCATGGACGGCAACGAGCCCACCATCGAGTACGATGANGACGAAGAGAGGGTGGACCTGCTCGGCCTNGCCTCCAACGAAGCCATGCGGGAGGCCGNTCAAGACCTTGGNNTNACGATGGTCAAGCGTGGTGTGCTNCGAGGCATGAACGCNGCGATTCACGGCGAAGCCCACCGACGAGGCATCGACGTGATGGGCATCATGGCCGAGGCTGACCCACGCTACCCCGACGCTCGAGCAGCGGCAGAAATCATCCGATGCATCGACCAACTNTTGCCCATCACCTCGCTCAACATCGAGGAATTGATCGAAGAAGCGGAAGCCATCGAAGAACAGGTTTCAGCGATGATGAACGCTGCAAAGCAAGACGAGCAAGGGTCCAGTGGAACCAACGCGATGCTCTANGGTTGACTTAGGCCATCCACCNATCCAATGTGTTTGACGACGGGCTGGATTCCGCTTCAGCGCTGCCCCCAAGTTCCTGCTCAAGCCTCGCTTCGTCCCAGACCTCGACCCCGAGCGCCTCTGCCTTGGCCAACTTTGAGCCTGCTGAGGCGCCCGCCACAAGGACGTCCAAGGATTTGGAAACGCTTCCAACCACGCGCCCGCCTGCAGCTTTGATGGCGTCTTGCACGGCTTTGCGTGGGGACGCAAGGGTGCCTGTCAGGCAAAATGAACGCCCTTCCAGCACCCCGCCGGAAGGCGGTCGCGCTTGGTCCGTGACCGTGAGGCTTTGGAGCAAGGCTTCGACGGTGGTGCGGCGCGAATTCAGACCGTCCCTGAACGCTTGGGCCACCACGACACCCACGCCGTCCATGGTGCACAGGTCACGTATGGCTTCAGGTTGAGCGTGGGGTTTGTCGCGGTCGTCGTTGATCGGTCCAAAGGCAGGTTCACCCGGNTGGGCCAGCGCACGCTCAACCCATGGCAACACGCTGCTGGCTTTACCGAAGTGTTGAGCCATGGCCGTGGCCAGTTCTGGACCGATACCAGGCAGGCCCAAGGCGTGAAGAAAACGCCCAAGCGGCATGGTTCGCGAGGACTCAATCTGCGAAAGCACGTTTCCTGCAGAGGTCTCTCCCATCCGCTCAAGCGACGTCAATTGCTCCATGGTCAGGGCGTAGAGGTCTTCGAGGCTCGCAACGAGGCCTTGCTCGAGGAGTTGGTCAACCAATTTCTCACCGATGCCGTCCATTTCGAGGGCACGGCACCAATACAACAGGGCCCGNGAGGCCCGGGCGTCACACATCAATTCGTCACAACGAAGGAAGGCTCCGTCCAAGCGAAGCGCGGCTCCACAGGAGGGGCACGCCGTTGGGATGGTGATGGACGCGGCGTCTGGAAGGGCCCCTTCGAACGGGCGCCCGTCGGCATGAAGGCGCCCAGAGAGGTCGTGTGCCGTGGCCCGGCCGAGGCCGGCTTCGATCTTTGGAATCACGTCGCCACGTCGCACGATGCGGACTTTGTCGCCCACCCGGAGGTCGAGACGTTCGACTTCACCTGCGTTGTGCAAGGTGGTGTTCTCAACGGTGACGCCGGCCACCACCTGCGGTGCAATGCGCGCCACTGGAGTGACCGCTCCGGTCCTTCCGGTTTGCCAGTCCACGCTCAGCAAGACCGACACCGCCTCCTCNGGGGGGAATTTCCACGCCAACGCCCAACGGGGGTGGTGGGCCGTCATGCCCAAGCGGTCGCGATGCACCCTGGACGTCACCTTGTACACCACGCCATCGATTTCGAAGGGGAACGTGGCGCGGTTGTCGCTCCAAGTTTGGGTGGAGACGATGAGGGCTTGAGCGACCTCTGCAGGCGTTTTGGCTTCGTGAACGGTCCAATCCGCAGGCCTGATGCCTGCATCCTCAAGCCAGACCAGCAAGGCGTCGTCCTCGTCCTCGTCGGGCGGAGCCGTGGACTCCGGATGACGTTCTTCTGGAGGAAGGAAGCGCACGTCGTAGGCATGGAACACGAGGTCGCTGGCGTCGGCTTTGCCCACGTCGTGCTTCTGACGCAAGGCACCAGCAGCGAGGTTTCGCGGGTTCGGGGAGACCTCGCGGTACTTCGCATCAAACACGTCCAATGGCATCACGACCTCGCCACGCACGTGTGCGTCCACGGCAACGGCCAGACGTTCAGGGACGTTGGCCACCTTTCGGGCGTTTCGCGTGACGTCTTCGCCACGGTCACCGCTTCCGCGTGTGGCGGCACGCACGAGACGCCCGCACCTGTATTCCAAGGACAGCGCTGAGCCGTCCAATTTAGGTTGGGCGAGAATGCGGGTTGCGCCACCGGCCGTCTGCTGAACAAAATGCACCAAGTCGTCGTCTCCGGTCCCTTTGTCGAGGCTGCGCATCGGGAAGCGATGATCCACCTTCACTGAACCGGGTTCGACCTCTGCACCGACGCGTTGAAGCTGGACGTGATCAGGCGCAAGGCGCTTCAGTTCGTCCCAGAGTGCATCGAAATCAGCGTCGCTGATCTCCGGTGCTGCGGCGTTGTAGTAGAGGTCGGAGTGGCGAGCAATTTCCTCCGCCAGCCACGCGATGCGCGNCGCGTCATCCTGCGCAGCCCCGCCCATGCANCTTCACCACGCTTGAGGCTCTTTGAGGCCTCGCCTCAGACTTCATCACCGAGGCGCAGGGCGGTGAATTGGCTGTTCTCGAGCGGACAGCGCATGGCCAATGCTTTGTCCATCCGCCGGAGGTGAATCTCCGCCGTCACGTGGACGGTGGCCTCGAACAAATGGCCTGCTGCAGGGACAAGATCGTCGTCGGAGAGGACCGCATGAAGATGGGTGAACGGATGACCTTCCTCATGGCGTGCCAGGTTGCCCTGCAGAGCCACGAGTTCTGCACCCCCTTCGATGGTGCGTCGGTGGTAGACGTGGTCGTCGTCCATGAAACCGTAGACAGAAGCACGAACACGCCCAATGCCACTGGTCACCGCTGCGGCATTGAGGTTGAGCGCATTCGCCACCTCTTGCAAGGACTGATGGACTTCTTCTCCCGGATCCAGCCGGAGAAAAATGTCGTTACCGCTCGTCGTCCACTCCATGAACAGATGATGCCACACGCGGTCTTTGAACGGATGCTTCATTCCTCTTCCAACATCAGCGACCAAGAATCACCGCCAAGCATTCCCGCAGCGATCCACGCTCGAACCGTCGTGAGTTCGTTGGCNTCCGCCGCCACAGGAAGAGGGCCAAAAATGCCCCAGCCGCGCCGAAGAAGCATGATGCGCCGGCGCGGTTGGCGGTCGGCCAACTTCAGGCGCTCCCACGCATACCGTTGGCCATCAGCGATGAGGTGCGTTTTCGTCACTGCGTACCGCTTGGGTACNAGCAGGCCAACAAGATGGAGCAGGAGGAGCCCGTCCCACAGCACAGCCCACAACGGCGAGGTGCCCGACATGCGAATGAAGCCCCAAGGCAGCACCAGCATGGCGGCCATCGAAAACAGGTTTCCCCAGTGCCGAATGGCCTCCTCCGCACCCCCGCTTGACCAAGCATAGCCTCCGGGGGCAGGGCCAAGTTCGGGCACCAGACGGGATTGTCGGATCAACCAGACCGCGTCCCAAACGACGATTGCGGCCAACACGAGCACGGCCATGAGACCAATGATGTCCGAGGGAGGGAGGTTCATCCAAACACCTCAGAGGTGAACCAAGTCCTTCTGTGACAATTGTCCGCCGCCACCTCGGCGACGTAGCAAGAGCACCAGTCCAAGCAGAACAAAGACGGTCAAGGCCACAAGGCCCACTGTGGATGGTCCGTCGTCCCCACTGACGCCTTCCATGACGTCTGGGGTACCGTCGCCGTCGTCGTCCTGGTCAGCCACCAGCCATGTCGATTGCCCTGGTGGACAGTTTACATCATCGGGTTGACCGTCTTCGTCGGTGTCGACCGACGCGCATGCATCCATTGGGAACGCGTCACGTGCATCTCGAATGCCGTCACCGTCATCGTCGAGATCGTAGACGTCTGGCCCACACGGTGTAGCGGTCTGCTCGTCATACCACGTCAATTCACTGCACGTGCTTGTCCAATCGCCGTCGGTGTCGAGGGGGGTCACCTCAACGTCGAGCAGCACCGTCGTGCTGGCGCCGTAACCGTCCGTGACCACGACCTCAAACAGGTACAGGTCAGCAGGAAGGTCAGTGATGTTCCATACGATTGCCTCGCTGGATCGCATCATCACCACNCCCATGTCATCTCGCACGGTCCAATCGTACACGAGGTCTGCAGGATCTTCGTGATCGTCGGCCACGTTCAGTCGTGCTTCGATTGGGAGGCTTTCCATGACTCTCGCGCCGCTAATGGGTCGCTCAAAGGACACGGTTGGGGCTTGGTTGCCCAAGACCGTCAAGGNCACTGACTCTGTTCCAANCGTCACATTGGCCGTCACGGGGGGAGACCCTGGCACGGCGAGAGAAACGCTGCCTTCGTTGGTCGTCAGCATNCCGTCAACGTCGATGTGACCCACCAAGAGGGTGACGTCAACGGCTGCGCCCTGAGCAACAGCGGTTGCTGCAATGCTGGCAGGCAACGCGGGCGTCACCGTCCATGCGCCATCTGCTGGAGAACCGTCACGGACGCTAACGAAGCGCTGCACAATCCAACGCTCGAGGATGCCATCGCCCAGAACGGTAGCTTNGCTGAGGTCGACGGTGCCTGAGACNAGGTCCANTGTGGTGTCGGCGATTTGGATGCTCCCGGTCACGTCAACGCCATTCAACTCGACAGGGTGGCCGTCGGCCGCCACCGCCACGTCGGCCTGCACCGAGCCGTCTCGAATGCGCAATGGTGCTGGGTCCTCGTTGCTGTCCGCATGGGCATCGACGCCAAGGGCGTAGCCGCTGATGGCAAGTCCGTCCACCACCAAGGAGGAAGATCGTCCGTGGTGTGCGATGAAAGCCGTTCCAGTGCCCGGCCCTTCGAGAACAAGGTTCTGCAGCGCACCAGCCGAATCATCGACGTCAAGGCCCGGAGCGCCTGTGATGTGAACCCCGTCTACGTCCAAAGCACGGTTGGGGCCGCCGGTGAAAGCCGCGGTGCCTTGACCGGCGACGAGGGTCAAATCTGTGAGACGGAAATCGTCGTCGATGTCTTGCACGTGCATGGATGCACCTGCTCCGTCGTGCATGCTTGCATTCACGCCATCAACGGACCCACGCACACCGTAAAGGTGCACACCAGCCCCTGAACCAGCCCCGACGGTGAGGTTCGAAGCCACGACATCGAGGTTCCTCCACCATGCGGCTTCGTCGCCGCATCCGTCGAACAGAAGCCCGTTGACCGTCAATTCGAGGTTGGGTCCTTGAGCCCGCATGCAAGCACCTCCGGCATCGCGNAGGGTGACGTCCACAAGATCGAGCGCTCCGCTGGCTCCCGGAAGCACCTCGATGAGAGGGTCAGCGCCAGAGGAACGTGCCAGCGTCGTGGAAGTCATCTGCACGTGACCGGCCCCGTGGTGGCGGAAGGCAGGGCTCGCCTCAAGCACGCGGGCGCCGCGAAGTGTGACGTCCGTTTCCACGTCGCCGTCGACCAGAAGGCCGGTCCATCGGGCTCCCGCACCGGGGCCCTGCATCGTGGCCTCAGCCACGTCTAGGCTGCCCTTCACGTCGATGCCTACACCATCGGCAATCCTGAGCAACACGCCGTCGCGCAAGGTAAGCGTCCCGTCTGAGGCCACCGTCAGGTCGGTGTCGAGGTAGTATGGGCTCCATTGTGCTTCAAGCACCGTCCAGCCAGAGAGCGCCCCGCCGGCCAACGTGGAGGACATGAAACGGTGTTCGAGCGGGGCGCTGGTGTCCCACGCCACAGCATCGGTGCGACCGTTGCGGTCCATGCGGACCATGATCACCCCGGTTTCTGTGCTGCCGGTTTCGTCCACCAACAACGCGGTGGTGGTCCCTTCAACACGCCCGTTCTGGTCTGTGGTGCTAAGCTCACCTGCCACGAGGATGCTGACGCCGGCCACAGGTTGCCCTACGTCCAGCACGTCGACGACCATGGGCGATTGAACTTCGAGACGGGCCGAGGTCAACGCCGTCACCGACGCATTCACCGCGCCGTCCAGCAACGTGACTTCGCAGCCTGGAGCCAGTGTGGTGGCTTTGAGCAACTCGAGTCCGGTTGCGGAGGTGCCTGCGGCGCAGGACCATGAAAGCGGGCCATCGAGGAGCAAGCGGCCGTCTTGACCGAGCAAGTCGGCTGAGCCGAGCGCTGCGATTTGGTCGGCGATCAGGCGCCCATCAATGCCTCGCAGCGTTGCCCCCGTCTCCACTTCAGCGCTGAACCCGCTGGCCAATTGGAGGGTGGTGCCGTCAAGCGTCAGGCTTGCTCCCTGACGGACGGTCAGGTCACCGTTCAACACGTGAGGAGTCCCGTCGGGCTTGGCTCCCAAGACAGCATCGACGCCGCTTGGGAGAACCCAATCTCCGTTGGGCAAAACAGGAATCTGCATCCGTTGACCGCTCTGGCCACCGAGGAGGCGGTCGCTGACGCCCGCTCCGTCGGCCAACGCGACAACGTCTGAACCGCCGGTCAACAGCGGAAGAGTGGCCGCGCCGTTAACGTCCGAGGTCAGATGGAATCCATGGACCATGATGGTGGCCACAATCGGTTGTTCGTCCAAATCGGTGAACGTTACCGGCGTCTCCGTGAATCGGTCGTGGGTTGAGGTTTGCACCCTCGTGCTAGGGCTTCCACCCCACAGGAAGAATCCTCCTCCCAACGCGTCTGCGGAGCCGGTGCCTCCGCTCGCAGCGTAGGTGCGCACGGTGGCGGTGGAATCGTCGTCAAGGTTGAGGCCGAGTTGGTGACGGTCGGCCAACCAGTCTTCGGCGATCAGCGTGGAGGCCGTGGCGTCCACTCCGGTCGGACTCAGGCGTGTGTCAAGGTCGCTGACGGTTGCTGAGCTGTCCTCGAGCAACAGGCCTGCATTGCGCCCGTCCACGCTGGTCAGCATGTTGGCCGAAAGATGCGTGGTGTCGAGGTGCACCCCCGTTGACAGGTTCGTGGACGTGATTGCGTTGGCGTCCAAGGTCGCGTAGCGCGCCACGAGNCCCTGGCTGACCTGGTCAAACGACCGGTAGCGGCGCTCNAGGACCACGTCGCCCCAATCGTGNTTCCCGGCCATCANNTCGATGGCNGGCCCCTCGCCAAGGCCGAGGTCGANGTGCACGTCNTGCAANGANGTGTGCACGTCGCGAAGAAGCATNCCAANGTCGCCGATCATNGTCAGCGTGTCGGCCTCAAATTGNCCCGAACCNGTGGCTTCCANCAATGGGCGGGTGAGGTTTGTTGCGACCATGTTCACGGCAGTNAGNCTCGTCGTGCCGGNNCCTGAAAAGTGGACNGTNGCGTTGTCAAGCGNNAGGGAGGAGGAGGTGATGGTGCAGGTNCCGCTGCACGGCANGTCCACGGCTTTCGTCGAGGCCCCCCCGTCGCTGATGGAGGCGGACACGTTGCTCAGCGCCAATCCCGTCACGCTGCGGCCTTGCAGCAAGGTGGAGGTGCTGCTGACGGTCAAACCGTCCACGGTGAGATCAGAGGCATCGCTCGCGTCAACGGCCAAATCTGACTCGGACACGGTTGCATCATGGACCTCCAAGGAAGCACCGGACGATGCACCCAGGGCGATTTTGTTCGCCGTGGCGGTCAGGCCGTCGACGACGGTCGTTCCGCTGGTGGCTTTGACGCCCTGGAGCGCCCCGTCCACGTCGAGGTTCGCGGCGTGTGTGGTCCCGTCGGCAAGCAAGCCAATCGAAACGTTGTGCAAGGCTGCTCCAACGTGCAAATCGAGGTCTCCGGAGTTTCGAACCGCATAGACGTCAGCCCGTTCCACGTGGAGGTTGGAGATGTCAGCCACCGCGCCAGACGTCATGTCCAATCCAATGTAGCAATCTTCGAGGTTGAGATCGTTGGCCTCCAGTGTGCCCTCAAGATGGAGGCAGGTCTCAGCCCGTTCGATCAAGGTCCCGTTGAGGAACGCGCTCGACGTGGCGTCCACCACCACACCAGGCCACAAGCCGGAGCCATGCGACCCTTGCGAGGGAAGTGGGGCCGTCGAAGTGATGATCGCGTCCTCTGCGACGAGCACCCCTCCGTCAATGACGTGAATGGTGTAGGTGTCCGCATCGACCACCGTCCCTGCTTCGAGGGTCAAGACGGCGGGTCCTTCCACGGTCAGGTTGCCCGTTAGCATCACGTCTCCATTCCACGTGGTGTTGGCGACGATGGACGAATCTGAAGCGCCGGCACCAGGCAAAGCCGGAGCCCAAGAGGAGCAAATGAGGAGCAGCAACAGGAGGCTGGCCCGACGACGCATGGAAAGGGGTGGTCACAGACGCATATCAAAGGAACACGTTGGTGAACAGGAGTGGGCCCGTCCGGATTTGAACCGGAGTCTGACGGCCCCCAGCCGCCAAGTATAGGCCAAGCTAACCCACGGGCCCCTGTGTTCCTGTTCAGCGTTGTCGTGCAGCGCTGTACGTGGCCACTTCCTCAAGGAGGTCAATGTGACCGATGTACATGCGGCGGCAGCAGTAGCGCTCCAGCCCAACTTCGTCGAGCGCTTGCGCGGGCTCCATGCCGCCCATTACCTTCGCGTTGTATTCTTCCCAGACGTGGGCCACAATGGATCCACAGCTGAAGCAACGAACTGGAATAATCATCTCATCTCACCTCAACGGTACGACTTTTGCTTCTTGCGGCGAGCGCCACGGCCGAGTTGGTGCTTGGGCTCCTTGCGGCGTGGGTCGTTGACCAAAAGCGAGCGGTCGAAACGCAGGAATTCTTCTCGCAACTCCGAGTCTTGACCTTCCGCTCCACCGTTGTAGAGCACAAGGCCACGGGCGATGGCAGTACGAATGGCGTCGGATTGGCCCATGATGCCACCGCCGTGGGTGACCACGTTGATGTCCACCTTGCTCAGGCGGTTCATCGCGTCAGCGATGATCAACGGCTCCATGGCCTTGCGGCGGGAGAGCGCGGGTTGCAGGATTTCAATGGGAGAGCTGTTGACGCGAACGCGGCCTTTGCCAGGCTTCACCGTGGCACGAGCAATCGCAGTCTTGCGCTTTCCGGAGGATTCGACGGACTTCTTCTTCTTCGCCATCACTGTTCACCTCCCCAGCGGTGCGCAGGCGCACCGAGGCCGGCGCTGATGTCCCCGAGGCTCATGAAGCGGTCAGGGAGGGGGCGCTCGAAAGCGGAACGATCCCCGGCCGAGTGACCGTCAGGGAGGTCCCCGTCCAAGTGGGACGGGCAGCCGATTTCCACCCGCAGGTTGCGGAGGGCTCGACGGCCGCTGGATTTCTTTTGGTAGGGCAACATGCCACGGACCGTACGCTTGAGAATCATGTCCGGCATACGGGGGAAGTACGGACCCTTCCTGGCGTGGTTGAGTTTGTACTTGGCATGGTACGTGGCCATGATGGATGTCGGGCTGCCGGTGACAACGGCCTTCTCGGCGTTGACGATGACAACCTTGTCCTCGCGACCGTCACGGGCCGCCTTCTGGAGCAGGTCGGCCACAGCGCTGGCGAGGCGGCCTAGGATGGCCCCTTCGGCGTCGTAGACGTAGGTGGTCGTCTCAGGCAAGGATGACCACCCCTGATCCCTTCGGGTTTTCGTTCATCAGCTCTCGGAGGCTCATCACGCGGCCTCCGGCGGCTTCGACCTTGGCGCGTGCACCCGCGCTGACACTGTAGGCGACGATGGTGGGCGAACCGGCGACGTCACCAGATCCGAGCAACTTGCCCGGAATGACGACGGTCGCTCCCTCGGGAGCGTACCGGCTCACACGGCTCAGGTTGGGCTGTGCCCAGTTGGAGCGGCTCTTGGAGAGCCGCTGAGCCACATCTCGCCAAAGCGCAGCACCGGTGTCACGCGACTTGGCCTTGAGCTGGTCGATCAGATCGACCAGGTCGGCGTTTGTCTTGTTCTTCGGCTTGCTCATTTTGACTCCCTCGATGCGTGAAGCAAGGCTCGCGACCGACCCTCTCGTTATGAAGGCACCGATGCCCCAAAAGGGGGCACAGAGGCGCAGGGCCTCACTCAAGTAGGACGTCGCCCTTGGCGTCGAGGAGTTCGACGGTCAAGCCGGCGGCCCGGCTCTGCACCACGATTTCGTGGTGGAGCGTGTCTGAAAAGTCGTCAAGTGCACCCAAAGCGGTGATGCCCGCAACGTCGGTGAGTTGGTCGATGAGGTGGTTCAGCACGCATGAAACACCGTAGGCTTGCCCGGCGCGGAAGGCGTGATCCACGCCTCCGATTTCAGGGTCTTCCGCTTTCATGCGGAGCATGACTTGCTGCGAGTAGGCCACCAAAGCTCCGTAGAGAGCTTCGATGATTTGCGCCGCTTCGATGTCGTCCAGCAGCATCTGTGCGTGGGCCAACCCTGCTCGGACGGCACGTCCGTAGGTTGCGTGTGCACCGATGAGGTCGGTGGTTTCCTGTTGCATTGCTTGGTCGATCAAGACCTTCCAATCGTCCATGCTTCCGCTCAGTCGGCCAACCCCTTCAACGTTCGGCCGTTCAATGACGGCCTCGGTTGGGGAATCAGATGCTGAATCCGCTGTCGTCCTGACCGTCGTCGAGACCCGCCTGACGCACCGTTCCGTCGGCCGCAACGAACTCGCCGGCCTTGGTCTGGTTGTCGTAGAGGCCAACGACATCCTTGCGTACGCTCACAGCAACCGCTTCCTCGCCCAAGGCACGGGTCAAGGAGCCCTGAATGGCTCCAAGCGTACTCAGGGCGCGGTCGCGGTGACCGACGTCGATCGTGTGGTCGGAGTAGCGCGCTTCTTCGAAGATCGTCAGGAAGTCGTCCAACTGCTGGTCGGGAACCATGCTGAACGCTGCACGGACCGCAGTTTCGAACTCACGCGTGGTCTCGAAGACCTTCTTCATGAATCCGTACTTGCGGAAGTGCCTCACGAGGTTCTTGTAGCCTTCAAAGATGGCTGCGATGTACTCGTTGGACGTCTCAAGTTGCCACGCCATCGTGGAGATGAGACCGCGCAACTGGTCGACCTGGCGGCGCGAGCGGGAACGTTCGTAGATCAGCGCACCCGCAATCAGCAAGGCCACGAGAATAACCGACAGGCTCAGGACCACCGAGGTGGAAAAGAACCCGTCGCTCGAGGCTTCAACCGCCTCGAGGTACGTCACTTCGTGGGTGATGTTGTCCGTCGATTCGGCGAAGTAAACGCTGCCCGCGTAATACGCGATGATGCGCCAGTTGCCGTCGCACTCCTCGGCGCCACAGGTCAGACCGGTGTATGTCCAGGTGAATTCTGCACGCCCTTGCTCGTTGGTGGTCGAGCGGTTGCGTCCTTCCGTCACCCAACCGTTCTCTTCGGTGGACCAGTATTGGCGAGCGAAGGTGATCTCTTCGTTCTCCACGGCCACGTTGATGCGGTCGCGCAAGAGGGCCACTTGTCCTTTGACCAAGTCCCCTTCATCAACGCCGTTGTCGCCAACCTTGCTCCAAGATTTGAGCACCTGGAGGTCGATGCGAGAACGGACGAGGACCGTGATGTCCATTGACGAGCCGTTCAGCACGTTCGAGATGTCCTTGTCACAGCCTCCGGGGACG
>PBMM01000007.1 GCA_002723635.1 Methanobacteriota archaeon
GGTTTCCTCGGTCACGGCGGCGTAGATGTAGACGGTCTTGCTGCCCGATCCAAGGTACGAAGCCGTGATGTCGATGTTCATGTTGCTGCCGCTTTGAGATTGCATGATCGTCAACGCGTAGTCGTTGGCGTTCTGCATGTTTCCACCGCTCTGGTAGAAGCTGTTGTAGCTCTGGCCGCCGGAGGTGTAGTATTGCCCGGAGGCCGCATCACCGAAGACTGTCGTGGGGTAACCAGAGGGGCTGATGTGTGCCCTGCGGTTAATTGGGGTCTCAGAAGGCCAGCCGGTGGTTGGAGACTCCCAGAACGACACGTAAGTGAAATCCTCGGATTGGGTGCCACCGCCGCCGTTGGTGCCGTAGAGGCTATGCAGGCTGTTGGAGGAGGTCTGACAAGGTCCGCACCAGTACGCGCCAACATATTCAGCGAAAACAGGGTGCCCCGGGCTTGTGGCCGACATCACAACCGGCGTATTTTCGAGGTCCTCTGGGACCTCTACAAGCGAATCTGAAAGACCCACTGTAAGACTACCAAACATCACCGCGACGAGGAGGAAAGCCAGCGTTCGCACATGATTCATAACTGAATCCAAGCACTTCAGACTTATCAAACATTGCGCTCTATGTAGCGGTTCCGAAGAGGTCAAATCAAACCGCGCAGAAGGCGCGGCATGATGCCCGCTGTGTTCGCTCTCGTCGCCGAAGATGGACGCACATGGACGGTGAACGTCGAGGATGAAAACGTCAAAATCAAGGGACTGGGCGTGTTCAATCCTTCTGCGATCCTCAAAGACCATGCCCTTGGATCTGACGTGATTCTGGCTGGGAAGAAATTAACAATCCTTCCAGCAGGACTTACAGAACTCCGACGCGGCATGCTTCGGAGGGCACAAACCATCGGCGATAAAGACGCAGGCATCTTGGTGGCACGGTTGGGAATCGGTCGAAACGACACCGTACTGGAAGCCGGACTGGGCAGCGCCGGACTTGGTCTTCACATCACAAGAACGCTTGGGCCATCAGGCCACCACATCACCGTCGAACCGAGGGAGGAACACGCCAGCGTCGGTCTGGAAAATCTGGCAAAGGCCGCCCGCGCATGGCCGGACGGGCCCCGGCATTCGCACCTCGACGCCCGAGCAGAAGATGCCGTCGAAGAAACGCAAGCCCTTGCACCAGACGGTTTGGACGCAGTCGTGTTGGACATGGCCGATCACTCGCCGGCCATCGCCGCATTGGCTCCCTTGCTTCGGCCCGGTGGTCGCATGGCCTGCTACTGCCCCGTCACCAGCCAACTTGAACGAGCATGGGAAGCCTGCGAAGAAGCAGGGCTGAGCGTCGACTGGGCAGGGGAAATCATGGAGCGACCGTGGAGCCGTGCATCGCGAGGAGGTGTTCGACCGGCAAACGGCCCCTTCGGCCATACGGCCTTCTTGCTGATTGCTCAATCTAGGGCGGCCTAGGGCAGCACACGGATGCTGGAACTGCACGTCGGGCAGGTGAACCGGAATGGAGGATCGCTTCCTGAGGGAACGCCCAACACCGCGTCACAACTTGGGCAGGTGACCTTGTTACCGTCCTCGACACGAGCTTCGTTGTGGCCGAGTTCCACCACCTCTTTTTCCGTGCTTTCGTCGTCTTCTTCGTCCTCATCATCGACGGGAGAGCGGCGGATGCGAAGCAAGGCGAAGAGGAGCATGCTCATCACCCAACCCGAAGCAAGAGCGAGGAGGGAGTCTTGGTTGCTGAGTTGGACCAGACCAAGGTCCATGCCAGTAGGAGGCATGGCAGGGCCAGGCAAATCAACCTCGATGGTGCCGCCGCTTTCGGTCCGTTCCGTGTCGGCCATGGTGTAGGTGGCCAACACCTCCGGTTCAGCGGATGAGGCTCCGGTCGTCAGTCGAACCAATTCAAGGGTGTAACGTGCAGAGGCGCCAGGTTCGAGCGAGAAACTGCTGGTACGAGTACCGTCACCAAGGTGGACCCATGTGGCTTGCAAGTACGCAAGGTTCGAACCGGCGAGGTCCAATTCACCTACAGCACGGGTGTTGGCCGTGTTGGTCAGCCGAACCACCGTAGTGGCCGAGCCGCTGGTTTCAATCGAGAGCGATGCATCCTCGACGACCACCTCGATCGGAGCAGAATCACCCCACGACGCGAGCACCGTCACAACGACCGCATCGCTTGCGACGACGGCAGATTGCACACCAGATAGCGCACTTCGGACGCTCACGTTGAGCGCTACTAGTCCAGCAGATGCACTTTCTGACATGGTGCACGACCAGGGAAGCGATTCGCTGGTGCCGCTCAGGTCAACCGGGCCAGGCAACGTGCAGGTGGCGCCCGTGGCCGTGAGCGTCAGACGGTCATCGACACGGCTCGAAAGCCGGAGGGTCCCGGTGATCGTGCCACCCGCCTCGACCTCAACAACATCCGCATCCAACGCGAGGGTCACTTGCTGCGCACGGTAGACGATGGACTGCACCACGGCATCGAACACCGCTGCATCGAGTGACGATGTGGCGGTCAGGATGACTTGGTACACTTGCCCGTCCGTGCCCGTCCCGTCAAACGTGAATTCAACCGGCACCACGGTGCTAGCCCCTGCTGCAAGGGTGACGACGTCCTGATCGAAGTTCACGAGAAGCGCGGATCCGCCATCGTTGCTGTGCCCACTGAGCACAAAGGTGGCTGGCATGGCACCTGTGTTCACCACGGTCATGGTCGTGGCCACTTCAGCCAAACCGCCAAGCAACAGGGCTCCGGGGTATGGGACATCAGGGTCTGCGGGAACCGCATCGCCTTGTCCACTCCCGGACGTGGCAATCACGTCAACACCTCGACGAGTTGAGACCTGCACGTCGAGGTCGATCGTCCAGGTTCCGTGTTCATCATCGGTGAAGGTCAGCGTCACCCCATGGTCGCCCGTGGAGGCTTCGGCCTCCGCGGTGACCACCAAGGAGAGCAAGGCGGTGGGCGAGGCTGACGTCAGAAGCAATGCACCGGCCTCGGGAAGGCCGTCGAGTGACACGCCGCCAGGTAAGCCCGACGTGCTCATGGAAAGGTCGAGGTCTTCCGTACCAATGCTCGTCAGGCTGAGATTCAGCGTAGAGGAGGAGCCTGCCTCAACCATGACACGCGCGTCCGCAGGGCCTTCGATGAGAAGGGCTCCATGGTCGGCGGGGGCCAAATCCACCTCTTGCGTGACCGCGCCATGAACTGACGAGGCTTCGAGGACGAGCGTGCACGCTTGCACTTCGATCACTTCGCTGCGCAACGACCAGACGCCCGTGGAACCGGCCACCACGGTTTGTGTCACAGGTGAACTGAAGGTGGTCGTCATGCGTCCGTCACACGCTGGGGAAGGCGCTGCTGGCGCCATCATGGTCATGGTCACGCTCAAGTCATGAGAACCCGCGTTCTGGAAGGTCGTTTGCCAATCCGTTCCATCGTTCACGTCCACGCTCACCGTGGTGGGCGTTTCGAGGGTGGTGTCGATGCGTTCGTCGACCACGAAGCCAACCGTACGTACCACGCGCACGGAGCTGTCGTTGGCCCACGATCCGATCAGGTCCACTTCACAAACTTCCTGAACGCCAGACGGCCAAGATGAGGCAGGAGGGACCTCTACGGTGAGGCCGACCGTGGCAATTTCTCCGGGTGCGCTGAATGAGGTGCTGAGATCCAACAGGTCCCAAACGCAATTTGCGGCTCCAGAGGCGCCGAGTTCCCACGACCAGTCCGCCGCCGAAGTCCCGGTGTTTACCACGTCGACGGAGGTCGTCGAAGCCTGCCCAAATGGCAACACTTCGGAGGAGTCAATGTTCCCGATGGAAAGGTCTGGCACCGCTTCAATGCGCACCACGAGCGTGCTGCTCGACGTAATGTTCCCTTTGGTGGACGCCACCACAAGGTCGAGACCAAGGTCTGCCGGCATCGCGTTTGGAGCAACCTCAAGCCGAAGCGTTGCGCTCTGGGATCCATAGGCGCTGACGTTTTCCAAGACGTCATCGCTGAACAGCGCCAGGAGGTCGCCACCCACAACGGCGGTTGAGGATGTGCCTGTTCCGCTGGACGTCCAAGGGTAGGTCCACGTCGAGGTCGCGTTGAAGACCGCGTGTGCTGCGGCCATCTGCAACGTCTGCCCTGCGCTAGCGTTGATGCCTGTCGGCAGGGTCAGCCCAACGGGAGAACCCCCGTGAATCGCAGCGTGCAATGTGGCCGCCGTAAGATAGGAGCCATGGATGGATGGGTGAGACCCGTCGCTTGTGTAGAGGTCATGGAAGAGCGTCCCCGTCTGATCCGGATCGGTGCCGGCCGCCTGAAGATCATCGTGAATCTTGGCGAAAGCCAGGCCCACGGGAGCCACGTACACGGCAGCGGTGGGGTGGGCAGCAGTGACGTTGTCTGCATAGTCAAGGTAACCTTGCAAAAGGTGGTTGTTCATGGCGGTGAAGTTGGGGAAACGTGCCGTGTTCATTGAATCGCCAGAGCGACGACCCCACGTCATCATCAGCATGAGTTCGGCTCCTTCGTCTTCCACGCGCTCGCCCAAGGCAACGGCAGCATCGCGGGAGTCAATCCATTCCGACTGCGTGCGAGGGAACCCCGGAATCTGAGATTGGTCCTGGAGCACCACGAGGTCCCAGGCTTGGTTGCTCAGCGACGTGTTCCAAGCATCCCCGCTCGCGTTGACCTTGGCCCGGTGTCCTTCGAGGGTCATCCCGCCTCCAGCGTTGGCCGAGACGTTGGCGTCACCGACTTCGCGCAGAAGGGCCTGCAGCAATCCACTGAGCCCGTTCGCAGTAGTGTATGAGTTGCCGTACATCAAGACCTCCGCCGATGGCGTGCTCGTCGAGGTGTTTCCAGTCACGTTGTCAGACACGTTGGTGTTTCCACCCGTGGAGGACCAGTTGGCCCAAAATCCAGCGAGGTCGGGGTTGGCGTTGACCTCCAGCAGCATCGTGTCAACGACGTTTCCATCGTTGTGCACGGGCACGGTCACATCGACAACATCACCTGGCTGGAGCACGACTAAGCCTCCGTTTCCTGCCCCGGATGCCTCGATTCGAGGAGCGGTCAATTCCGCCACTGAGAGGGCGAGGGTCAGGCGGGTCTCAGCGGTGCCGTCGGCATCGGAGACCACGAGATCAACGGTGTCGGCGTGGGAGGGCAAGCCCGTTCCATCCAAACGGACCACGATGGTGGTGTTCTTTGACCACGTCGGAAACACGTTGGTGACGTTTTCGTCCAAAGCGAGGACCTCCCACGACGGGTGAAGTGAGGCGTCATCCACCTCAACGGTGAAGCTGTCAATGGAGGACCCGTTGTTGAGGACAGTCAGCGTCACGTTGGCCGCCCCACCAGGTGAGAGAACGACGTGCTGAACGTCAACGGACAGATGGATTGCATCGTCTGCCGCCGCCGAACCGATGACCGGACTGAGGCTAACAAGCAAGAGAGAAACCACGAGGACGACGGCGGAGCGGCGTTCTGTCGTCATTGGAACCGATTACGCCTCGAGCCAATGCCTCTTGAGGCCACCGGACTTTCGTCCGATGGAAGGGGTGCTTCTGTTCAACCACGTAGCGCATCGATGATGCCTTCATCGAGGGCTTCCCACGGGAAGGTCCCGTCATCGCCTGCGGGGCGGCCAAAGTGACCGCCTGCGGCGGTAGGCGCGTAGATTGGGCGCAACAGATCGAGGCGAGATGCGATGGAAGCTGGACGGAAATCGAACACGTCGCGCACCAAGGACGACAACGCGTTGTCGTCTATGCGGGCCGTGCCGAAGGATTCGGCACGAAGGCTCACGGGCTCGGCGACGCCAATGACGTAAGCCAGTTGAATCTCGCATTTCGTGGCCAAACCTGCCGCAACGACGTGCTTGGCGGCCCAACGAGCGGCATAAGCTGCCGAGCGGTCGACCTTGGAGGGGTCCTTGCCCGAGAACGCACCGCCACCGTGACGGCCCATGCCGCCATAGGTGTCAACGATGATTTTCCGGCCCGTCAGACCTGCATCAGCGTGAGGGCCACCGGGGTCAGCAAAGCGTCCCGTTCCGTTGACGACGAGACGGTAGTTCTCTGGGAGAAGTTCAGCAGGAATGGCCTCTTCGACCACCTTCGAACGGATTTCCGCTCGGATGAACGCGCTTTCTGCTTCTTCGCTGCCGTGAACGTCAATGAGGGCATTGTCGTGCTGAATGGCGATGACCACAGTGTCGACCACAGGCGCAGAGCCGTCTTCGTAGCGGACGGTCACTTGCGACTTTCCGTCTGGACGAGCCCACGGGAGCACGCCATTCTCCCGAACCGCGGTCAGGCGTCGCGTCAAGCGCTGGGAAAGCGCAGCGGCAAGGGGGAAGTAGCGGCCCTCCAAATCGGCGTATGCTTCAGTTTCGTCGCACGCGTAGCCAAACATGAGGCCTTGGTCGCCCGCGCCTTGCGCATCGCCGAGGTCGTTGACGCCTTGTGCGATGTTGGCGGCTTGGGTGGTGATGTGAACGTGGACGTCGGTGAGGGAAGGATCGGTGGCGTCCATGCCGATGGCGTGGTCGGTGTAGCCGATGGCTGCGGCTGCGGAACGTGCAAGGGACGCGTAATCTGGCGCGGACCCGTTCAGCGAGACCTCACCTGCAAGCACGATGATGCTCTTTTCGGGAGCACCTTTGACGAGGGTTTCCACAGCCACGCGTGCATTTGCATCCACGGCCAAACAGGCATCGACGATGGCATCGGAAATTGCGTCACAGAGCTTGTCTGGGTGGCCCGATGTCACCGATTCGGAGGTGAAGAGTTCGACGGTCATGACCGTGGCCCCGGAACCGACGCATATGAAAGGTCGCCTTGGCAGGTCAAAGCTTTCTCGACGATGGCTTGATGAGCGTCAAGGACGCGGCCGAAGCATGGACGAGACGTGGCACCCTACGGCGTACCGCACCCACACACTTGGACAAATTCAACGCGAAGGTGCCGATTTGATTGGCCAAGAGGTCACCGTTGCAGGCTTCCTGCACGCCAGCCGCGGAAAGGGCGCCATCTGCTTTGCTGACCTTCGGGACGGTACTGGGATGGCCCAAGTCTTCGGAAAATCGGACACCCTTGGCGAGGAACAGTTGGGCNTCCTGCAAGGCCTGACNCGCGANAGCACGTTGACCGTCACAGGGACAGTCGCTCAAAAGCGGCCCCCGAAGACCAAGGAAGGCGAAGCACCACCGCCACCGGCCTACGAAGTGCTCGCCTCGTCTCTGGCCGTCCTCGCCGAAGCAGAAGCACCCTTGCCCCTNGGGGTCACCGACACGGTGGGGGTTGGCCTGGACACGCGCCTTGACAACCGGTTNCTCGACCTTCGTCGAGCGCATGTGAACGCCATGTTCAGGTTGCGCGCGAAGGTGCTGCAGTACGGTCGCGAGCACCTGATCACCGAGGGTTTCATNGAAACCCACACGCCAAAGATCGTCGCTACAGCCACAGAAGGCGGCACGGACCTCTTCCCAATGATGTATTTCGACACCCCAGCGTTCCTGAACCAATCTCCGCAGCTGTTCAAGCAGTTGTGCATGAGCGGTGGCCTCGAGCGCGTNTTCGAAATCGGACCCGCCTTCCGGGCAGAAAAGCACGACACGTACCGCCATCTCAACGAGTTCATCTCGTTCGACATCGAATCCTCCTGGTCCACCGATGATGACGTGATGGGTGTGCTTGAACGCATGCTCCATCACATCTGGTCGTCGGTTGCCAACGATGCTGCTTGCCAAGGACACATTGAATCCATCAACGCATGGCGTGAATCTCAGGACGAGGAAGCCATCGAGGTTATCGTCCCCGAACTTCCGTTCCCAAGGGTGGAATACGACGACGCCATCCGCATCATCAAGGAGCGCGGTGGTTCCATCGAGTGGGGCGACGACATCGACGCCGAGAACAGCGACTTGCTGGCTCAAGGCCTCCCGCAGTTCTACTTCATTCCGCGATGGCCCATGGACCTCAAACCGTTCTACATCCATCAGGTCGAGGGAGAACAGGGTTCCACTGGTCGCCAACTTAGCCGTGGTTTCGACCTGAACTTTGGCCGCGACGAGATGACCTCTGGAGGCCAGCGAGAACACCGCATCGACGTCCTTTGCGACAACCTCAGGGACATGGACCTCGATCCTGAGGAGTTCGAATTCTACGTCGCCGGCTTCCGCCATGGCGTNCCTCCACACGCAGGCTGGGGACTCGGCGTGGAGCGCATCCTCATGGTGTTGACCGGAGCGAAGAACGTCCGCGAAACGGTGCTCTTCCCCCGCGACCGACGCCGCTTCTGCCCCTGAGCCGACAGGTTGACGCCCCCCCTCCTCAACGGCTTGTCGTGCGCAAGGAGATTCGATGGGGCGACGGGCCCGATCACGTGGCCGACCTCCATCTTCCGCTCGAAGAAGGGCCGTTCACCAACGAGCAAGGAACGCCTGCTGTGATGCTTCTTCACGGAGGCTTCTGGAAGCAAGCNTTTGACCGTTCCCTCATGACCCCGATGGCAGAAGCCTTGGCTGAAGCTGGTCTCATCGTATGGAACGTCGAATACCGCCGTTGGGCTCCTGAAGACGAGGGCGTGTGGCAGGAAACGATTTCTGACACGCTGCGCGCTTGGGGCCACCTCGAAGGTTTGGATGGAGTCGACGCCACGCGCACTGCGGTCATCGGCCATTCNGCNGGNGGNCANCTGGCNCTNGTNCTNTCGGCNTTGNCGGAGCGGNCNCCANNGTTCTGCATCGCACAAGCCGCGGTCAGTGACCTCGTGGAAGCAGATNAAGCGGGCTTNTCCGACGGTGGCGACGCAACGCGCCGGTGGATTGGGCAACCCTCGTCGTCGGACGCCCCCCCTTGGAAGGACCTGAACCCGATTCAACTGAGCCCTCGGTGCCCGGTCATCATGGCCCATGGAACACACGACCTGGATGTACCACCGGAGATGAGCGTGGCGTGCACAGAAGCGTACTCCAGCCGAGGCGTGGACGTCACCATGATGTCACTTCCTGGCGACCATTACACCGTCATCGACCCCCAACATGAATGCTGGCGCGAGATTCAAGATGTTCTTCTTGAACGCTTCATGTTGGATNTCTNAGAACTGCAGTTGTCCGAATAATCCAAGGGTTTATAANAGTCGGGGTTTAGACAAGATTGTTTCTTGTTNGAGCGGACGGCGTCATGCCGCCTGCAAGACAAGACTAGGAGTGAGAGCATATGAAGGCAAGCATTGGAAACAGCAGCGGAGGACACGGAGATTGCACGGATTGCGGAGGAGCATTGCACATGGACAGCCTGCGCGCCGAATTGGCGTGCAGTGTCTGCGGCCTGACCTTTGACGCCCCTACAGAAACGATGGACTACGTTCCTGAAGGCCATGGAACCACGCGCGTGGGCAACCCCTACCATCATGAAGCCACAGGTTCAACCATCGGAACCGGGCGCACGGACCTTCGTGACGTCCCTGCGAGCCAGCGTGCCCTGTACCGCAGGATCGCGGCGCACAACAGGTTCTCCAAGCCAAGCCAGCCGCAACATACGGCGGCGAAGGTGTGGGAGTTCGTCTCGGACGAAAATGGCCAAGCNTTGGCGAACGCAATGTACGACGCNAACATGCTGGACGACCTGCTTCGCCCGGTCCGCTTCGACCACAAGTGCAAGGTTTTGACCAAGCGCGCCGAAGCCATCCTTGCCAAGGCGGAAGCAGAAGGCATCCACCTGATACAACCGTCGGGCCAATGGTCCCGTGCCACGAGCACGGGCAGGACCAAGGAAGAGCGTGATGCCAACAAACTCAACCCTGAGCAGAAGCAAGCCATCCTTGCCGCGGCCTGCGTGAGCCTGTTTGGCGCCCTGTATCCAATGGCTCCGTCGAATGTCTCGAACGTTCAAACACGCCTCCTCGAGCGCACAGGACTGCCCATGAAGGTTGCCAAGCAGCACTTGCTGAAGGCNAAGTCCANCNTTGNCACGCCACCTCCGTGACTTGGCAAAGCTCGGGTTCTTCACGCCCCGCACTCGCAACGTTGAGGCGCACCAGCAATGGATTGAGAGCCAGGTTGGCCTACACATGGACGAGCTGCACCACGCGCTTTCGAAGGACGATGCGCTCACTCCTTACCTCGAGGGTTTGTTCCATCAAGCCGCNTTGCGCTTGGACGCGATGGCGGCCGTGGACAAGGCCATGGGCGTGGAAAGCCCCTACATGCACCTGCCGCCGGTCAAGCGTGCCGGGCTCGCCATGTACAGTGCCCTCCACTCGGCTGGTTTAGAGCGTGGACGCCGTGGCGTCTTGGCCACCGTGCTGGTCCTCTGTGACGACACCATCCCCCTGTTGCGTGACCGCTTGCTCGAGGAATTCGACGAGGGCTTGGACCCGGTGTCTTAAGGGCGAAGCCGACCACCGGGGCCCATGGACCTCCTCGGGCACGACTTCCCCTTCCATCCGAAGGCCCTTGCTGGACGTCGAGCCCTGATCTGTGGTGCCAGTGGCGGAATCGGCGCCGCNACGGCCCGAATGATGGCCAAGGCTGGAGCAGCGACCGTGGTGGCCGCCCGCTCGGTGGACAAGCTCGAAGCGCTTGTGACCGAACTCGGTGAACTGGGACCTGGCCCACACACGGCAATGGCCCTCAACTTGGAAGATATGGATGCGGTCAACGCNGCGGTCGAATCCTTGGTTCGTGACGGGCCCGTGCACATCCTCGTGAACAACGCAGGNGGCCCGCCNGGCGGTGCNCTGATCGACGCCGACGTNNACGAATTTCTCGCCCCCTTCCANCGGCATTTGCATGCATCGCATACNCTNGTCAAAGGGCTCGTNCCTTCGATGGAGAANGCGGGNTACGGACGAATCATCCAGATTATTTCCACTTCGGTGAAGGAACCTATTCCCAACATTGGCGTCTCCAACACGCTCCGTGGCGCGATGGCCTCTTGGGCGAAAACGCTCTCACGAGAGCTTCCTTCGTGCGTGACCATCAACAACGTCCTCCCAGGATTCACCGCTACGGACCGGCTCAGTTCGCTCGCGAACTCCATCCAGGCCAGAACTGGAAAGAGCGCTGATGATGTGCACCGTGGCTGGATGGATCAAGTCCCCATCGACCGACTTATTGACCCGCTTGAAACGGCGTCGGCGTTGACCTTCTTGGCCCTCCCCGCGGCAGGGGCCATCCGTGGAGTCAGCCTTGCGGTGGACGGCGGTCGACTCAGGTCCATCTGAAGCGGTGCGTTCAAACGCCATCGGTTGGGGGAAGCAGCATGCAAGGCGAAGTCACCAGCGAACAGGCCCGTGAACTGCTCGATGCCTTGGTGGAAGGCGGTGGCATGAAGCACATCGACACACCGCTGGCCCTCCGTTTGATTCCGCTGGCCGATGAAGTCGGACGAACGGATTTGGCAGAGGACCTGATGCTCCGGGCAGAGGCCGCTGCTGCGGACGACGTCGAGAAAGGGTGGGTCACCCTCGAGCAACTTCGACGCGGTCAGGCCGGCGACGTGGACGCATTGCTCACCCTCGCAACAGACATGGAAGCGCGAAAGGACGGCGCACGCCTTGCTGCTGCATCCCTGCACCATGTGGCGCTGATTCACCATGCAAACCAAGCTTGGGAAGAGGCGCACGCTCTGGTCAACAGGTCGCTGAGGCTCCGTCAAGAAAGCGGGGACGAAGAAGGCCGCTCGTATGGTTTGGCCGTCCGAGCGTCCTGCGAGCGTGCGATGGATCTGATGCCTAATTCCATCGAGACCCAGATGGAGCGTCTTGGCGTCCTTGAACGCCTTGAGGACCACGAAGGCGTGATGGAAACGTTGGCTGATTTGGCGCACCTTCACGCAACCATTGGGGAGGTCGATTTGGCAAGCGACCACCTGATTCGCTCCATGGATATGGCCAAGGACATGGGCGACCTTTCGGGCCAACTTGTCGCCGCTTGGGGCCTCGCTGACATCGCTGAAATCGCTGAAGATTGGTCCACGGCAATGCTGCACCTTTCCGACGTGGTGCAT
The DNA here is from genome assembly GCA_002723635.1 of Methanobacteriota archaeon. GTDB lineage: Archaea > Thermoplasmatota > Poseidoniia > Poseidoniales > Poseidoniaceae > MGIIa-L3. The sequence continues at coordinate 12,022 of PBMM01000007.1, forward strand.
GCGTTCATGGCCGTCGGACTCCCAGCGCCCGAACAAGTGCGGGAGCGCATCAAGGCCCTCACCGACCTTGCCGACCGCGCCTGACGTGCGTGCATCTCATAGGTTGCCGACCGCTCCCCGTGGCGGGTGAGGGTGTGGACCACGACATCTTCTTCTCAATCTCGCACACTCCGGACCACACCGGAACGATGCCCAGTGAAGCGGTGATGTTCGAGCATTACCTCGACCAACTCCGTTGGGCGGACGAACTCGGTTTCGGGGTGGCATGGGTGGCCCAAGCCCACCTTTCCACTGAAATTCAGAAGCAAAACAGCCGCCCAGTCGTGCCTCATTGGCCAGGTGAAGTCGGCCTTTGCACGGACTTCCCCCAGTTGGCGCTGGAATCCTTCCGCGCAACGTCGCGCATTGACATGGGCAGCGCGGTGCTGTCCATCCTTGCCTCCGGCGGACCCATCGCACAAGCGGAGCGCATTGCAAACACCTTGACGCATCTGGATCGAATCGACGCAGGCGGACAACGCCGCCTGCACGTAGGATTCGCATCAGGTCGGTTCGAATTCATGGCTCGTCCCTACGGCATCGATGCCCGTGACGAGGTCGAAGCCGCAGCATGGCCAAGCCTTCGTGGCCAAATCTTTCTCGAAGCGGCCACGGTCTTTCTCCGCCTGTTGAATGGGGAGGTCGTCAGCAGCGACCAAGCCCGCCCGACGGTGCTCAATCGCGCTCTCTTCAGGAGCGATGAGGATTGGGAGAAGGTGCAAGCCGCTGCCGTCGAACGTGACGGTCTATCCGATGCTCCTGAATCGATAGAAGTCGCGCCGCGCTACGTGTTCGAAGACCTCTGCATCGTCCCCCGCAACCCACCGCGCGAGCGTTTGGTCCTCGTTGCTGGAACCCATGACCCGAAGGCGCAGGTGGAACTCAACGCGCTTGCTCCTGTTCGCGTGTTCAACCTCTCCATCACCTCACCAGAGGTCATCAACGCCACCCACGAACGTATGCAGGCGTGCTTCCACCCCGATGGAGGGCGCTGGGAACGGAGCCACATGCCACGCACCGTCTTTGTGTTCCTGAACCACGAGGAGGGGTTGGACCCCGAGCAGCGCAAATCTGCCGCTCATGAGGAGGCGGAAGCCGCCCTAGCCGCTTATTGGACCGCCCTCGAGGGCACCCTTGACCCAAGCAAAGTGAGCAAGGCGGCGAACAACGCCTTGATCGGTAACGTGGACGACGTGGTTGAGCAATTGCTTGAGCGCTTTCATCCAGAGGACCGTGTCATGGCTTGGTTTGATTTCTTCAACCACGACAATGAGCGGGTCAAGCGCAACATGCACGCGTACATGACCGAAGTGGTCCCACGTGTTGAAGCACGATTGCAGGAGGTTGACGCCTCATGAGCAACGACGGATCCGCCGTGGCCCCCGGACTTCCAGGCTCCAGCCTCTATCCCACCTCGCCGCTTGGGGAAACCGTCGAGGGCGTGCCGACCGGAAGGGACGTTGAATGGGAACCGTTGGTCGACTACCGGCGCAACGGGGTCTCCGAGACGACGATTCACGGTGCTGTGGCGTGGGCACACGGCGACGAGGTGATCCACTCCTTTGGAGGAAACGTTCTCTGCTACGGCCGTTCGATGATGAAGCCCTTCATGATCAAGGCCTTCGTGAAGGAACTCGAACCGTGCAGTTGGGAGCAGAAAGCCATCGCGGTCGCCAGCCACAACGGCGACACAGAACACGTCGCAGCAGCCCAGTCCCTGCTCAACCAATCCGAGTGGCCGCTGATGCTGACCCCGCTTGATGTGCCGCTCATCCAATTTGGACGGCAAGTCCGGCGCCCGCGGCGTTGGTACCACACCTGCTCGGGTGAACATGCTGCGATCTTGCATGGGTGCCGCGCCAAGGGGTGGAACCGTGCGGGATACACGCTCCCAACGCACGAGGTGTTCCATGCCTACATGGATCAGATTCGCCGTTTTCTTGGGAACGACTGGGACCCTCTGCGAATCGCCAAAGACGGATGTGGCCTTCCAACCGTGTCCAACACCGTGGCCGAATTGGCCATCATTTACGCCGGCTTGGTGGCGGACCGTCACGAAGATTGGATTTGGGAGGCCATGTGCCGACATCCGGATCTGGTCGGTGGGTTCAATCGCTTGGATTCGACCATTATCAAGGCCGGAGGCGGCGAAGTCATCGCCAAGGAAGGGGCAGATGGATTGCTCGGATTGGCCATCTCGCATCCGGATTACCCGAAGGGCCTTGGCCTCGTGGTGAAGATCGCCCACGGCTGGAACGCTCAAGCCACGTGGTATGTGGCCCGGGCTGTGCTGGGCGTGCTCGGCATTGAATTGCGCAACCCGTACCCGCTCCATCGTCAGAAGGCCTTCCTCGTGCCGGGCATCGTACCTCCTGATTTGGTGCCTCGGCTTGACAACGTCCCCACCTGGGACGAGTGGGACCCTGACACGGACCGCTGGCTCTACGATGTGGAGGCATGAGCGTGCCCTCTCCAATCCATGTGCTCAACGCGATTGGCGGCACATGGCAGGAAGCGGACAGCGGCCAACGCATGGACAACGTTGGTCCGAAGGACGGAACCGTGGTCGCTACTCTCCCGCGCTCGAACGGCAAGGACGTCGAAGCCGCTGTGTTGGCGGCAGAATCGGCGCAACCAGCCTGGGGAGCCTTGCCGCTTTCGACTCGTGCGGACATGCTCGACCGCCTTGCCGACGTGATGGAAGCCAACGCCGACGCGTTGGCCGAACTTGAGGCACTTGACACCGGAAAGCCGTGGGAGGTGGCCCGCAACGTGGACATCGACCGGTGCATTCGCAACTTTCGCTTCTTCGCCGAACTTGGCCGAACAAGGCCTGAGCAAACCTTTGCGATGGACGACGCGATGAATTACGTCCTCAGGAAACCCGTTGGAGTCGTGGGGCTGATTTCTCCGTGGAACCTTCCGCTGTACCTCTTGACGTGGAAGGTGGCGCCGGCCTTGCTGATGGGCAACGCCATCGTCGCCAAACCTTCGGAGATCACACCCCTCACCGCTCATCGTTTCAGTGAATTGGCTCATGAGGCGGGCCTTCCGGCAGGCCTTCTGAACGTCCTGCACGGCTTGGGACCGGAAGTGGGCCAGCCCATCGTCGAACATCCTCGCATCGCAGCGATTTCGTTCACGGGTGGCACAGCCACAGGTCGCATTGTTGCGGCCACTGCGGCTCCGATGTTCAAGAAACTCAGCCTTGAATTGGGAGGCAAAAACGCCACGGTCATCCTCGAGGACGCAGATTTGGACACCGTCGTGCCCGGCGTGGTGCGGGCGGGCTTCCTGAACTCGGGACAAATCTGCCTCTGTGGTTCGCGTGTGCTCGTCCACGCATCGCTGTACGATGCCTTCGTGCCGCGGTTTGTGGAAGCGGTCGAGGCCTTTGGCATCGGTCCCGTGATCTCCGCCGATCACCGTGAGAAGGTCGAGGGCTACCTTGCTCTGGCTTTGGAAGAAGGCGGCCAGATCCTCACGGGAGGCAAGCGCGGAGAGGGAACTGGCTTCCACCTGACGCCTGCGGTCATCGCCGGACTTTCACCAGAAAGCCGCTGCGCAACAGAGGAAATCTTCGGGCCGGTCGTGACCGTGCATGCGTTCGAAACGGAAGAAGAAGCGCTCGCCATCGCCAACGGTACCGAATACGGATTGGCGGGTTCCGTGTGGACGGGAGACCCCGAGCGAGGGCGTCGCTTTGCAGCACTGATGGACACCGGGATGGTGTGGGTCAACACTTGGCTGCACCGTGATTTGCGCGTGCCCTTTGGCGGCGTGAAGCATTCTGGCGTGGGTCGAGAAGGGGGCGAATGGAGCCTCGGTTTCTTCTCAGAAGCGGTGAACATCTGCGTGGCCGACGAGACGTGAACGCAGGGGTGGCTTGAAGTCCGAGCCCACACACGACGGTATGGGTTCCCGCCATGTCCGTTCACACAGAGGCCCGCAAGGTCACGACCCACACCCTTCAGGAAATGAAGCGCGCGGGCGAGCCCATCACCATGCTCACCGCGTACGACTACTCCTTGGCAAAGCTGGTCGATGCGGCCGGCGTGGACGTCATCTTAGTCGGCGATTCTGCATCGAACGTGATGGCCGGCCAGGTGACCACAGTTCCCATCACGCTGGAGCACATGATCTACCACGCCCAGTGCGTACAACGTGCCGTTGACCGGGCCCTCATCGTGGTGGACCTCCCTTTCGGTTCCTACCAAGGAAATTCGAAGCAAGCGCTTGATTCGTCAATTCGCATCATGAAAGAAGCCGAAGCCCACGCGGTCAAACTCGAAGGCGGGTCGGAAGTGGTCGAAAGCATCCGCCGCATCCTGACCGCTGGCATCCCCGTCATGGGTCACCTCGGCCTGACGCCTCAGTCCATCTACAAGTTCGGCACATACACGGTTCGCGCCAAGGAAGAGGAAGAAGCAGAGAAGCTGCTGACTGACGCGCGCTTGCTGGAAGAAGCAGGATGCTTCGCGTTGGTGCTGGAAAAAATCCCCCGTGAACTTGCCTCGCGGGTCGCCAAGGAAGTCTCCATTCCCGTGATCGGCATTGGTGCTGGCCCGGACGTGGACGGTCAGGTCCTCGTGCTGCACGACATGCTCGGCATCACCATGGATTTCTCACCAAGGTTCCTACGGCGCTACCTCAACCTTGCAGAGTCCATCGACGGCGCCGTCAAGGCCTACTGCACCGACGTGCGCTCCAAGGATTTCCCCAACGAAGAGGAATCCTACTCTTCCTGAGCCCGCGCCAAGCGCACCGCTCGGTCGTGGCGGAAGATGACGGTCCGATTGAGGAGCCATTGCGTGATGCCCCATGCGCCCGTGTTCAACAAGGTGACGAACCAAAGGTACCACGCGGTGAACTCCAAGATCACACCAAAGGTCGCTGAAGAGCCGATGAATGCCAAGGTGTAGATTGGCAAAGCCGTTGACATCGAATAGGTGAGGTTCGTGGAAGGGGTGAAGCTGAACACCCGGTGCACCCAGTGCGCCACGCCGCTGGAGCCCATCCACGCGATGCCCCACACCACCGCCCATGCTTCGGATTGATCACGGGTGACGTCGCCCAGCCATCCGAGGGCCACGAGCAACACCGCAAACACCGCGGTGTTGAACAGCCCGGCCACGCCGTAACGAAGGAGGCTCCCGCGCGGTGCAAGCCGATTGAACCACATTGGGCTCTGCACCATGACTGAACATTGTCAGGCGCCCCTTGAAGATGACAGGCGCCCATTCAGGACCAGCCGTACGCGAGCAAGCCACCGAGGAAAGCCCCGAAGCCTACGCCGATCATGTGCCACATCGCAAGCCGGAACGGCGGCTTGGGCCCGATGGACCAAGCCGAGGTGATGCTCATCCACAACACGCCGAAGAGGTACCCTCCGCACATGAAGGCCTGAGGCCCTGGAATGGTCCAGATGAAACTCAACGGCACGGCGATGGCCGCCCACCCGACGCCGTATTCCCACCATTCGTCCATCGGGCGACGCGCCAGCACGCGATGGGCAAGAGGAGAACACATGAGGCCAGCGAGCAAGGCGCCATGCACCGGATTGGGAAGTTGGTTCGGACCCAAGCTGGGCGTGACGAGGGTCTGCCACATGGCGCCAACCACGGCGCCAAAAAGGAACGGAGACACGCCGTGCTCGAACACGCGGCGGAGGTTTCCTTCACGGTCCGCAGGAGCCCCCTCCACAGGCACGACCTCGCCGGTCACCTCCTCGTCGTCCATGCCATGCCGTGAGGCCTCCGAGGTTTCAGGATTGAGGCCCGAGCATGGTGAGGCTCATAGGGCGGAAGCGTGACCTGTGGGCATGGGCGGCGGACGGATCGTGGCTGGTTGCCTCGCACCGCACCCTCCTCATCTGGTGTACGCAGAAAATCCGCCGCAAAACGAGCCGAATTCAGAAGGCGGCTGGGAACAACTTCGTTGGGGCTACGATCGCCTCAGAGCCAGCCTCGCGGAAGTGGACCATGACGTGGTCGTCATCCTCTCACCTCATTGGCAGACCTACGTTGGCACCCATCTGCTGGGTTTGGAACGGTTTGAGGGATTCTCCGTAGACCCTGTGTTTCCGAACCTGTTCCGCTACACATACGACCTCACCATCGACCTGGAATTGGCTGAAGGCATCCACACCGAGGCGTTGGCTGCAGGGTTGGACGCGCACATGATGCGAAATCCGGACTTTCGCGTGGACTACGGCACCATCACGACCGCGCACCTGACCGACCCTGAATGGTCGAAACCGTTGGTGGTCATCTCAAGCAATCGCAGCCGTCACTACTACTCCGTCGAGGTCATGCAGGAAATGATGGCCGAACTCGGTCGTGCCACCAAGAAGGCCATCGAAGCGAGCGGCAAGCGAGCGGTGGTCTTGGCCAGCAATTCCCTCTCTCATCGGCACTTCACCACAGAGCCAGAGGTCCCCGAGGACATGAGCCACGAGCACATCACCAGCCACGCCATGCACCTCTGGGATATGCGCATCATCGACCACATGGTCAACGGCCGAACCAAGCAACTGCTCGATGAAATGCCAGAATTCACCGACCAGGCCATCGCTGAAACGGACGGAGGAGCGCTCACGTGGCTTCTCCATGCCCTTGATCTTCCCGACTACAAGGCGACCCTGCACGGGTATGGAACCGTGATTGGGACTGGAAATGCCGTGGTCGAATGGCCTGCATGGCGCCATCAGGAGGGATCGGCTTGACCGTCGTGGCCTCCTTTGTGGTGCCTGTGCACCCACACCCCATGCTTGCACCGGAGTCCAACGAAGGCTACGGCCGCCTACGAGCAGCCTTTGACGAGGCTTCTGCGCGGATTGAAGCCAGTGGCGCAGACCTGCTCATCGTCTATTCGACCACCTGGCCGAGCATCATCGGACACCAAATCCAGGCAGACCCAAATCCAGTCTGGAACCTCGTTGACCACGACTTCCATGAATTGGGAACCATGCATTACGACTTCGACATCGATGCCGACTTTGCCCATGCTTGGCGCGATGCGGCCGAGGGTCGTGGCCTGACCGCGCGAACGGTGAACTACCATGGCTTCCCGATTGACGTTGGCTCCGTCGTGTCTCTTTCGCTGCTGAACCCCGGCAACCGCATCCCAGCGGTCATCGTGTCCTCAAACGTCTACGCCAACCGCGCCGAGACCACCGTGCTTGCAAAGTCGTGCCTCGACGCCGCGGCTGCGGCCGGCAAGAAGGTCGCCGTTGTCGCGGCCATGTCCCTGTCCAACCGGATGTTCACGCGTCGCATCGAACCAGAGGAGGACCGCATTCACTCGCTCAAAGACGACGAATGGAACAGGAAGATCCTGCAGTTCCTTGAGGACGGCCGTCTCGAAGACGTCGGCCAACTTTCCCGAACAATCCACCACCAAATCAGGGTGCAAAAGGTGGTGGCGTTCAAGCCGATGTGGTTCCTTTCAGCCATGAACGACCACCGCAACGATCTGACCGGTGAAGTGCTGGCCTACGAGGCCCTCCACGGCGCCGGCGGTGCCGTGGTTCACCTCGACCCGGCCTCAAACGGCCGTGGCGACAAGGAATACGACGAGGAAAACGTCGAGGTGTTTGGCGGCGATCGCAACGTGCTGGACACCGAGTCCGAAGAGCAGGACACGGAGGATGCGCCCGCAGCCCACCCTGCACCGGCGTCCAACAGCGGCCCTGCTCTGTGGGACCCGGTGGAAGGTGAAGACGCGGTCAACACCGACACCGCTCCCAAACCCGTGGGCGCTTACCCACATGCACGGCGTGTCGGTGACATGCTCTACTTGTCGGGAGTCGGCCCACGCCAACCTGGCACCAACGCCATTCCAGGCGGTCCAATCCATGATGGAGATGGGCGAGCATTGGACTACGACATCAAAGCCCAAACGCGGGCTGTGGTGCAGAACGTCGAACGCGTGCTGAAAGAAGCGGGTGGTTCCTTGGAGAACGTCGTTGACGTCACGAGTTTCCTCGTCGACATGGATCGAGATTTCGCTGGCTACAACGAGGTTTGGGCGGACACGCTAGGCAAGGTTGGACCCACACGTACGACCTTGGCCATTCGCTCGCTACCCACTCCAATCGCCGTGGAAATGAAAGTTGTCGCGCACCTCCCCCAATGACCGGATTCCGGCGGCAATCATCCGCAAAGGGACAAGAGTTCAAGGGCAACCTTCGGTTCGCCTGCAACGTAAGCCTACAGCTTACCTGAATCCGGGGAATTCGCATGGGGTCGACCGTCAAACTCGCGCGTACCATTGGACTGAAGACGCTGGTCATTCTGTCNCTNTCTTCCATGCTTGGATCTGGCCTGTTCCTNCTNCCTGCGTTCGCGCAGGAAGTNGNTGGNCCNGGGATGTGGTTTGCGTTTNTCCTCGCGGGCAGTGTGGTNATNGCCAGCGCCTNTTCGAAGGCNGAANTGGCGAGTGCCATGCCCNAATCNGGNGGATTCTACGTNTACGCTGAGCGAACCTANGGNTANCTNGTNGGNACCATCAGNGGNCTCGGTCTCTTCGCCTCATTNATGCTCAAATCTGCCTTTGCGTTGGTCGGTTTTGCAGCNTACATGGAGGTCATCACNGGACANTACGGCATCGANGACGTGAATTCAAAGGCCATTGCGATGGTGNTGTTGGTGTTCATCCTCATCGTGAACCTCACCGGTGTGAAAGCGATCAAGAAAGTGCAGGTTCCCATCGTCACAGGAGCCGTCGCGGTCGTGGTCCTGTTGTGCATCATGGCCCTGTTCTCAAGCGATCTTGACCTCGCTCGCCCCATGGCTGATTTCCAGCCGTTCAGCCTGAAGATGGGAACCGCGGCAGCGCTGGTGTTCGTCGCCTTCTCAGGCGCNATCAAAGTAGGCGCCATTGGTGGCGAGGTCACGGAACCTGAGGAAACGCTTCCTCGTGGCATGATTCAGTCGCTGGTCATTGCAACGGCCCTCTATGCAGCGGTGGCGTACATCATGGTGGCCGTGATGGACGCGGATTGGTACATGGTTGACGGCCACGCCGTTGAGAACCCAATCACTGTTTTTGCCCAATCAGTGGCCGGAACGACTGTCGTGCTTCTGGCGTCCTTGGTGGCCATCATTGCCATGGCCTCGATGGCCTTGGCCGGCGTGCTTTCCTCGTCGCGCTTCATCTACGCCATGGCCAAGGACGGCGTTCTTCCTGCACCCCTCGGCCAATTGAATGAGCGGTACAAAACCCCACACTGGCCGATTTTGCTTACCGGCGTGCTGATGGCGGTGTCGATCTATTCCTTCGACGTCCACGTGATCGCGGAACTGGCCTCTGGATTCATCCTCATGGTCTTCATCGTGCTCAATTTGACCGTCGTGGTGCTCCGCAATGCAGGCCCCAATCATGCATGGGACCCACCGTACCGCTCGCCGCTGTATCCGCTCCCCCAGATTTACGGAACAGTAGCAGGGCTCGCGCTGCTCATCCTGATGGGGGAGAAGGCCCTCTANGGCGGCACNGGCGCCNTNCTTCTNGGNCTCNTGGCNTGGTTTGCGTACGGCAGAAGGAANGTTCAGCCGCGTGATGGACCAACNCCGCTCAGTGCTTTCTTCGGACGGNCCGANGACGCNGAGGCGNNCNACGANAGCGAGTGATNACGCCTCNGTNTTGGTCCACGAACCGTCCTCGCCGACGGTCCAATGCTGCACCGTGGCATTGGCATCAACATACCACCCGGTCGAACCCTGTTCTGTGCCGGGAATCGCTTGCATCACGCCCGTAGTGGTGGCTTCTTTTGCCATGGCGTCCACAACATCAGGTTCCAGCGCGGGCTCCGTCAACGCAGCGTCCTCGATTGGACCGGGTTCGTCCGCGAAATGGACCCCGGCCTTTTCATCGTCCACATCGACCAAATCGGTCTGATCCTCATCCATGATTTCGGAAACCAGAACCTCAAGCGATTGGCGACGAAGCAGAATGAGCAGCAAGCCAAACAAGGCAAGNAGCAACACACCACCGAGACTGACGACGCTGTTTGAGGATCCCAAGGAACCTCCAAGCAAAACGGATTCCACCTCAAACCACGTTTGGGCCTGCAGGCCGTCGTTCGTTTCTGCCGTGCAACTCCTGTCAGTTCCTGACTTTCGCAGATCCAAAGCCCACGTTGCATCCACGATGTGAGTGATTGAACCGGCGTTGCATGAAAGGCTCACTTCATCGGCGGTGAACGAGACGCGATTGCTGTGAACGTCCACACCGTGAACGGACACCAAGGCGGTTTCTCCTTGCGCCATCTGACGGCCGTCGACTTCGACGAACAAACGTACTGCAGGCCCTGAGTCGATGGTCAAATCGATGTTCAAAACGGCCTCATCCGACAGCAGCGCCACCGTGTGATCGCCGGCCATCTTGGGAACAATGGTCCAATATCCTGGCCCGGAGATGGAAGGTTCGACGGTCAATACCGATGCATTCACGTCCGTGCTGAGGTTCACAGCAGGACCAACGTTGCCATGCAGGTCAACTCGGTCAAGGCGAATCTCGGCAGGGACACCGGCCACAAGTTGTTCTGGAAGCGGTGCTTCGAGGGCCAGCATCGACGCCGCTCCCGGTTCGACCGTCAGGCGAACCAAACCAAAAACGCCGTCTGCGTTGGCTCGAATGACGTGCCCCCCCAAAGAGGTCGGTGCCCATTTCCCTTGCGAGGCCCGAAGGTCAAACGTCGCATCGAGACCGTCCACGGTCCAATTGAGTTCAACGCCATCAATGGCGTGCCCAAATGCGTCGGTCAAGCGCGGGGAAAGATCGACGGCTCGGTCGGCGGGCACAAGGTTGGACTCAAGCTCAAACGTGATTGAGGCCAATCGTCCAGGATCGACCACGGAGGACCATGAGGAGGAATATGAGGCGTTGGTGGAGGGATCGGTCCAATCGGCGTCCAATCGCCATGAACCGATGGACGAGGGCTCGAGGAACGCCACACCGGAGGTGACGACAACGTCCGCTTCGGTGCCGTCCACCACCGTCCATGAGGCATTGACCACACGCCGATTACCGGCTTGGTCGATCGCAAAGGCAGACAGAACCACGTCGTCGCCTGCATGGANTTCGTCATGNGAGGCGTGCGTTTCGAGCCGCGTCACGTCACCAAANACCACGTTAACGTCGAGTACGGCCGTCAAGCCGGAATCATGCACCTCCAATCGAACCGGACCGATGTCCACCGGAGTCCAGATTGGGCCTGCATCGGAGGCTGCGACCTGCCCGGAGGGAATGGTCCAATTCGACAGCGAGACCTGCACCGGGGCTGAAGCGCCCAAAGAATCGCTCAACAGCGCTTCCAAGGTCACGGGTTGCCCTGCGCGCAGCGACGACGTGTTCTGGTTCATCTGAATCTCGAGCATGGCCGCGTCAGCCGGAAGGACGGCGACGCTCCCGTTGGCGCTGAGGTTACCAGCGACCGAGGTGGCGGTGACATTCCACACGCCTGGGCGGGTGGGGAAGAAGACGCCGTCGGTGTCGACGACACCGTGGTTTGACGTCCACCGCAGGCCTCCCNCGACGTCGTAGGGCATGGAAAATCCGTTGGCGTCAACGAGGAGTGGTTTCAGGAGCAGGCCTTGACCGCTGCGCATGGACATGCCTGAAGGNAACACGATGGCGACGGGGTCCCCGGGGACAACATCGACGATGTCCACCGCTTCAATGTCGAAGAGGCGCATGCTGATTTCGATGGGGCCGGGTTCAGCAACGACCACCACTGGAGACCCAACACCTTGGGCAACGCCGTCAATGAACCACGCTACGTTGTTCAGCGACTGTTCGTTGCCTTTTGCATCGACGCCAAGGGCGTTCAGCCTGAACGGGCTTCCTGCCACCGGAGTTTCGGTCAAGGCCAGTTCGATATCNGCCGGACGGCCAGCCTCGACGGTAATTTGCCGGCTTGCAACCAAACCTTGGTGCTCGGCCGTGACGCTGACNACGCCCGCGGACCACGGGATGAACAACCCTGTTTCTTCCATACTCCCGTTGGTCACGGTCCAATTGATGGCTCCAGAAACGGGCTGCCCAGACGAATCCCTGAGCTCCGCCTGAAACAGCAAAGCCTGATCCGCCGTGATGGTGGTCCTATCCACGTCCAGCACCAAACTTGTGGCGTTGCTTCGCGACGGCNTCACGTGGTGGTCGAGGACCGGGCCCGCGGAAGGAAACAGCAGAAGCAACAGCGNTGCGAGGACCAAGCCCTGCCCTGCCGCAGTCCACTGGCGCATGTCAACCGCCGCTCCATCGCCTCATGGGACTTGAAGGGACCGACGAATCAGTCCGTCCACTCTTGCCAGTCGTCGTCGCCTTGAGCACGGTACCACCAGGTGCCAGCTTCGTCTTCGTACCATTCAGTCCCGTCTTCGTCAACGCGATAGTCCGATTCGGCCTCTTCCGGCTCATCCTCAGAGGGAGGTTCAGGTTCGGGTTCGGTGGATTTTGGGGCTGGACCGGACGGGCCAGGTGCTGGACCTGACGGCCCTGGCGCTGGGCCAGATGGGCCTGGAGCAGGCCCACTTGGGCCCGGAGCCGGACCGGTTGGACCAGGGGCGTCGTCGTCGTCGTAATCNTCGTCATCGTCGTCGTATTCGTCCTCCGAACCGCTTCGCAGCACCCTCAAAACCAGCACCAAAAGCGTGACCAGAACGATGGCTCCAAGCGCTGATCCGATGTAGGACACCGGAGAATTGGCGGCGTAGAAACCGGCCAAGGTTGGCTCAACCATGATCTCCGCAGAGCCGCTAACGGTTCCAACGGTGATGGTGATGGTTTGCGATTCGCTGTTCATCGTGTCCACGGTCCAGACACCGCTTCCTTGAGCAGTTACGGTCGCGTCAACGTCCGAGATGTCGGCTCGTGTGGAGGGAGGCACCGGAATGACGTTGTTGAATGCGTCATAGGCCGTGGCCGTCACCGTGACTCGTCCAAGTTGTTCAACCGTCGTGGCGGAAAGATCCAGCACGAAGCGGTCAACCGTGGCTTGGGCCCGGACCGTAACCGTCCAGACCCCTTCGACGCCGTTGACGGAATAGTCGAGGCTGTGGTTTCCTGCGCGGCGAGCGAAGTAGTCGTAGGTGGCTTCGTCGGTGGCGTTGATGTCGGGGGCTGTGGCGCCGGACTCAGTCCAGAGCACGTCCTGTGGGAAGGCATTGCCGTCCGCGTCGTACCCGGTCACGCTGATGCTGACGTGGTCGCCAGCGGTCAGCACATAGCCCGGTTCAGGAGCCTCGAGAGCGACGGCCGTACCATGACGAATCACGAGGTCAACGGACCTGACGATTGGGGTACCTGCGTTGGTCAATCCGGTGACGCTGACGGTGTAGTTCCCGACCAGGGTCGCATCCCAAATCATTCCGGCAGTGCGGAGTGCATCCCCGATGTCGGTGGATATCCCTGCCTCGTTTTCGATGGACCAAGCAAACCCTTCGGTCGGAATGGGGTTGCTTTCAGCGTCGCTTGCCGTGACGCTGAACAAGACGCCGTCGTCCGACGTCAACTCAAGCGATTCACCGGTGTTGCCCTCGTCAAGGGTTGTGGCGCTCAACGTGAGCACATACAGGTCACCGTGGCCGACCGTCATCGAAATGGTGGCGGTGTACGTCGACGTTTCATCCAGCACGTAGGTGGCGGTCAACGTATATGCATCCGTACTGGCCAAGACGGGACGGAATGTGGTGGCGGGGGCGTCGATGTGAGACAGCGCCGATTGCTCGGTCCAGGTGCTGTGAGAAAGGCTCCAGTTGGCGCTGACGCTCCAGCGGTTGCCCTTTTGGTCCACGGCCTTGACGCTCGCGGTTAGCATCTCATCAGCCGTCAACTGGAAGGCNTGGTCGTTGACGTCAGCGGAGTCCACCACCATCGTCAGGTGGACCATCGCACCCTCGCTGACGGAGACGGTCAACGACGTCGTGAACGCCTCGTAGCGTGCTTCGATGACCTTGGCCCCACGCGATGTNGGAGACCACTCGGCCGGTTGTCCAATGACCATCGANCCATCGGCCACGCGGGTCCAATTGCTCTGTGGGAGCACCACGGCAAGCCGGTTACCACGCACGTCGATGCGGGTGGTGTTCAGGTAAACCACGTCGTCCGCGGTGATGCTNGTGGACGAGGCCACCAACTCAAGCGCAGCCATTTCGCCGTGGCCTACTTCGAGGTCCAGCGAACCTTGGGCGCCAGAAGCCGAGGTCACGCTCAGCGTCCACGAGCCAACGTGATCTGCGGTGTACGCCATTCCGGATTCGGAGTAATTCCCGTTCGTGGTGGACCAACTCAGTCCACCGGCGAACGCGACGTCCATGGCGTTACCGTACTGGTCCACCACAACGTGCGTCACGGCACAACTGGTGCCTGCAGGAATTACACCATCGCAGCCGCTCAGCAGAATGGCCGTTGGCGAACCCGGCAAGACCTCGACGTTGACCGTCGCCGTGATGCTGCCCCACGCGACGTCCACGGTCTGAGACCCTGAAGTGTAGGGGGAGAAAGTCGCTCCCGACATGCTGCCGTTGCTGGGCGTGTAGGTGATGACTTCACCAGAAACGGGGTTGCCGTAGTCATCGGTGACTTGAGCGTTGATGGCAAGGGTCTGGTCCGCCGTGATGGTGGTCGTCAGCGGATCNACGACCAAGGTCGTCGGCGTATTCGGAATCACGTTGACCACGAAGCTGTCGCAAATGGCTCCGTAGCAAGCCGTCACGGTTTGGCTTCCTGCGGTCACAGGGGTCCACGTGGCGCCTTGCACGCTTCCGTCGGTCACNTGGTAGGTGATGCCGGCCGGCGACATGCTGCCGCCGGTGAAGTTGGAAGCGTCAACAAAGATGCTGGCGGACGTACCCGCAGTCAACGTGGTGGTCTGGAGGGTCGTGCTCAGGTCGTAGACCTCGGTGTAGTTCAGCACGACGACCGGACGGTCTGAGAATCCTGCTTCGCTGGTGCCCACCGTGAAGGAAGCAACGCCCGTGTCCGGCGTCGCGACCAGCATCCACACGTGATCGCCGTTGAGGCTCATACCTTCGAAGGTCAGCGGCACCGAAATCCATCCGGTCGTTCCGTAAGGCACGCTCACGGACGAAAGTGCTGGGCCGTGGTCCACACCGGCCGAGAGGCCGGGGGCGGCCCACGCATTGCCCGGGGAACTCTCGTTCCAAGTGGAGGAAGCCTCGCCCCATGCCGAAGGGTTCAGCAATTGGTGTGCGGTAACCGTCATCGAGGTCGTACCGCCGGCCCCGTCCCAACCGTTGGCCGGCAGGTAAAGTTCCACGTGAGCGGTGTGAGCGCGCAAGGTCGTGAGCAAGGGCACTTGGCCGAAATCCACGGCGAGAATCATTCGGCAAGCATCCACAACGTTGACGCCGCCGCATCCAGTGCCGGTGCCGAGCATGGCCTCTGTCGTTGAGCCGTAGTTGGCGGAAGCGCTGGCGTTGGTGATCATGCCTTCGCGCACACGTGTGTGACCAAGTTCGGGCACTTCGCTGCCAGTCGAGAATTCGTACTTGTATCGATCATCGCCGTATGCAGTGTTGTCCGGGTCGCCCAAAGCGAAAGCCCAGCGCGACGAGGAGGGACCTGGAATCGACTGGTTGACCCCCTGAACCCACCACTCGTACGCCACACCAATGTCGAGGGTGGACTCCACGCGGAAGGTCGTGCTGTTGAGGAACTCACTGTCGACCCACGAACGGTAGGTTTCGACACCACTCGGTCCGGAGAGGGTGAGAATGTAGTCTGTCGCGTCCGGTAGAGCAGCCCACGTGAGCGTTGGCTCATCCCCTGAACCAAGGAGATTGCCATACGTGTTGTAGATCACCGTGCCGTCAGCGGGTGCCAAAAGCGTCGGTTGGGAAGGCGGTTGAATGCCATCGACGTTGTCCACGTACTCGAGGTGGATTTGTGGGTGCCTTGACGTGTTGCTCGTCGACTCAGAACCCACGAAGGTCATCGTCGAGGTAGGGGTTCCCACCACTTCAAGCCGCACCGTCATGGACTGGTTGCCGTTGGCGATGTTGGATTGCGCCAAGCTGGTCAAGTCGAAATCGACGAACCCGTCCGGTGGCGTGAGGGTCAGGGTTGAACGCGTCACTTCGGTCGTGGAACACGTCGGTGCGTTGTTCCACGTCACGCTGGATTCGGTGAAGCCTGCGCACGCGTAAGCCGCCACCGTCAGCGAGGTGGGNCCCACNGTGTTGCGGTACAANCGAAGCAACATNTGGGTCGGCGTCATCGCGGTCGGCCAAGGCAGGNCCGAGAGNTCAACATCGATCANGATGGCGGCTTCGCCGCTTCCGGCCGCGCCTTGCCCNAGGCTGAGGCTNGATGCNCCGCCTGCGTTGGTGTTCGGGGTNGCGGANGACACGGTGGCGTCCTTGAAGGANGGCACACCAGGCGAGGTGNTGAACACGGAGTTCCGNCTCAGCGTCACGGTGTGGTTGCCTTGNCCNTCGTCCGANCCCTGATCGTCTGCGTGNCGGAAGGAAGCAGAATCNGACCACGCGCCAAGGCGGTGGTCTTGCTCTGCGCGGACCATCCAGTGATGCCAAAGGTCGGTGTCGAGGCCTGAGAGGGTGCGGTTGTAACTCGTCGCGGCTGCGTCGAAGGTGCCCGCGCCACTCCCGGTGGAGTCATGGCAGACCAGATCTACGAGGAATCGGGCATCGGAAGCGATGCACACTTCCCAACCGGTNGCGTTTCCGACGCTGGAACTCCAATCCACCTCAACGGTTTCCGCACCGCTCGGTCGAGGCGCGGAGAGGTTCCAGAGCGTGGAACCCGTCGAAGGCGAGGTGAGGGTTGGAGCACTTGCGGACCAGCCCGACGTGGTCCGGTAGGTGATGTTGAGCACCGGCCGGTCCTCNGTCGAGGAGGCGTCGCTTGAGTGGAAACTCTGGCGACCCATGCCTGAGCCAAGGCTTTCTGCTTGGAGCATGAAAGCAACGGGATCGCCGTTGTCGAGCATCTGTTGAACGAGGGCGGTGACGTTCCAGCTGTACGCCGTGTCAATCGCCGAGACCCACGTGGTTTGCCCAACGGCAGGAATCGTGGTGTCGGTGCTGCTCTGGTAGCCACCAGGCGTGGCCCATTGGCCACCTGTGCCGGGTCCAAACCACGTCGCGCCTCCGTCCCATGCCACGCTGGTGCCAGACACGGACACGTGAACGCCAGAACCAACCGAAGTCCCCGTNGTGGTCATCTCAAGGCTGGCGTTGATGATCTCCAGCGTTGCNGGGAGGGGGAGCGGACTCATGTCAAAGGAAATCAGCGAGGACGCACGTTGGCTGGTGCTCGATGAGAAGAACGAGCGACCCACNTTGAGCGTGCTGCTCGTGTTGTAGGCGGTNGTGGCNGTTCCAGAATCGATGTTCGTGTCGGTGATGCCNGTNGGCATCAGGACNGTNTCGTCCACNAGGCTNCCGTATTGCATGCGGTACCATGCTTCNTCGGCGTCGATTTCACCGGCCATCACNTCAGGGATGTGAACGGTACGTTGGGCGGACCACGGCCCGTACATGTCGTCGTCGACTTCACGGACTTCCCAAACCACGGTGTCGAGGGCACCAAGGTCTTCCTGCGGAGTGTAGGTGTACAAGAAAAAGCCCGCATCTTCTCGGCTATCGTAGGTCGTCCAGCCTCCAGAGAGGAAGGTGTCCGCGCTCCAGGCATCGTAGATTCGAACTTGGTAGGACACGGTGGAGCCTCCCGCGGCGGTTGGGTTCCATGTGAGGACCGGGCGCTCATCGGGGATGAGGGCATGCGATGACGTGTCGAACGAGACGTCTTCGTCGGNTGGGCTGATCAGCGACGGAGAACCGGAAGGCGCGGAGGGCGTGCCGCTTTCCCACGTGAGGTTCAGCCANGGACGCTGGTTTGAAGACGCCTCGATGCTGCTCAGCAGCACTTGTCCCGAAGCATCGGCATCCACNAGGAGGAGGATGTCCAATTCATCGTCGCCGCTNGCCAAGGCCGCTTGAACCAGATCAGCGACGTCCCACGTCATCCAGCCTGCGCTGACGGACGAAGCGTAGGTAGCGACGCGGTCACCNAATTGGTTGACGCGATCAACGTCGGCGTAATGCCAACCGGGCGTGGAACTCGCGGTGACGCCCGTCCAAGTGTTGGTGCCGTCGTAGGTCGTCTCGTTCGCTGAAGCGTTCCAATCGACCAACGCTGGCAGGATTCCAACGTTGACCCCAACCGCGGAGGACAATTGAGAGAACATGTGCAGGTCAGCCGACTCAACGTGCGCGTTTTGCGGATTAGGCACGTCGCTTAGCGGAATCCGCAGCAAGGTGGCTGCCTGTTGCGTGGACGTGTCGCCAACGCGCAAGGTGGACGATGTGTCGTAGGTTTGCCCGTTGCTNCCTCGAACCACCGTGGTGTCCTCNAATCCAACGAGCCCCANNCTCGGCATCGCTTCTTCATGGCGAAGTTCGACCGCGACCTTGCCACCCAAGTCCCACGTGGTGGTGTCAGGGAGCAGGAAGTGGTTGGTGTTCGACCAATTCCCGAGTTGGTTCGTGGCCGAAATGGCGCGAACGCGCCAGTACCAAGTTGTGCCGTCAGCAAGATCCTGCTGAGGCTCGTAGGTGAGGTTCGTGGCGTCGAAGCCTTGGTCATTGTATGAGGAAAGGTAACGCATCTCAGCGGTGTTGAAATCGGAAGAGGTGTCCAGTTGCAGGGCCCATCCGCCGATCGTCAATCCACCCCCGTATGTCCAGTTGAGCAAGGGCGTAGTGTCGCCGGCCGGGTTGAGACCAGGAAGCACGGCCCAGGAGCCATTGGCTGGGCTGGAGGGAACCGGTTCGTTCGGCACGACATCCGAACCAGGAACGTAGACGATGGTGACCTCTGCCCGCTTGCTTTCAGAGGCGCTGTTCCCGTAGAGAAGCGCGTACTTCGAAACGCTGGTCGGTGAGGTCACCATGTCAAGGATGAAATCCGCAGAGCGATTTTCACGCATAGCGGATTGGACCGCTTGGGTGACGTTCCACGTCACTAGGTCGCCGGTGGAATAGGTCGTCGAGTCGACGGTGACGGAGGTCAGCAGCGAACCACGTTCAGCGCCACGCGCACCGCTGGCGCCCCACGCGTTGGTGCCGTCGTAAGTGGCCCATGTGGCTCCAGATTCGGTCCAATTGTGCTGACGGCTCTCGAACGCCCCAATGACGGGTGAAGCGCCCGGCGGAGTGGAAAGTTCCAACGAAAGGTTGGCGCTCTGGACGGCGTAGCCCGACGGCAGGAGATGCGACGTGAGGTCACAGCCCACGAGGACGGTCTGCCGCGCGTTGGTGTCGAGCGCGAGGAGCATCTCTTCGTCGTCGTCGTAGTTGTCCGAAGGGGACGTCGAATCGATGTAGGTGTCCATGCACGCGGGCAAAGTGCCGTCGGACGTGCCGTTTCCGTGGCTGAGGCGGAGTTCGTATCGATCGCCTCCAAGCCACTCCGAGGTCAAATCGCTGACAACGAAGGACGATGTGGCCCATCCGCCAACACGGTCGTTCGAGGTGATGGACGCCATGCGCCAATAGTAGCCAGTGCCCGTCGTGAGGCTGTCCACGCCCGTGGGCGTGTATCCTGTGGAGGCCGGAGAGAAGGAGGATGAGGAACGGGTGTCGGAAAGGAGAACCCGGTTACGGAATTCTGCATCCTCGGCCAGTTCGAAGAGGAAGTCATGTCCCGAGAGCGGCGTCCAGAGCAAGTCGGGCGTGGTGTTGCCGCTGAGGTTGTGGCCGCTGAGGTTCCACACTGCATGACCGTGACCAGGAGCATCGAGGCTCGGAGCTGCAGGCCCGGTCTGCACCGACGTGGTGCGGTACGTGATGCTCAACGAGGGGAGATCAGCGTTGGAACTGGCCTCGCTGGAATGGAATTCTGCAGCATCGCCACCCGTGAAGCCCTCATTGAGGCCGCGTGAGGTGAGCAAGAACGAGGCGGATTCGTCGGCTGAACTGTGGAGATGAGCTTGTAGGGCGGTGGTGACGTTGAGGCTGAGGCTGGTGTCCGACGTGGACATTTCTACGCCGTCAATGGCTGCGCCCGCCGTGCCACGCCCGCCGTTGGTCCACGTCTCCGCGGAATTCGCGCGGTTCCACGTAATGACGCCCTCGTCCCAATCTGGTGCATCGGTTGCGTGAATNGACACAAGTGGGGATCCGCTCACGGAATCCACAGCCAAGTCCATCGAGGCATCAACGATGGCGTAGTTGCTGGTCATGCCAACGTGTTCCATGTGGAAGCGAAGGTGGCTGAAGATCTCCTTGTTGTTGGTCATGCTTGCTTTGAAAGTCTGAGCGGCGCCGTATGCGGTGCCTTTGGAGATTTGCGACACGCTGGCGTCGTCGACAAAGGATTGCGACAAGCCGAGGTCTGCAACCTCAACGGTGGACGTACCGTCAGCGTTGACCACAATCTCCAGTTCAGGAAGCACGACATCGCCCTGCTCCCAGGCGCCAAAGACGCCGTTGCTGTCCATCGCGCGGGCGCGCCAGTACACTTCGGTGCCGTTCTCAAACGCCACGCCAGTAGGCAATTCGACGCTGCCGCCGCCTGAAACATAGGTGAATGCACTCGCGTCGGCCATGGCGTTGAGTTCACGGTCCTGACCGGCCGCGACGAGCCACGATGAACTGAGGCCGAACTGCACCTGCACCAACGTGCTGCTGGCGGCCGTCCAAGCGAACATGGGGGTGACGTCGGCTTGCAGAATTGGAGCATGATTCACCAGCGCCGTGCCGTTGGCCGGCATGTCGGGCGTGATGGTCCCGCCGGACGTCGTTGCTGTCGAGGTGGATACCACGGTCAGGACGGGGCGTGCAACGGTGGCAATGGATTCCGAGAGTTGGCATTCGTATGCATCGCCTGTGGCTGCAATGATCAGCGAAAGGTTGCTTGATTCTGCCGCAGCCTGCTGAGCGAGGGCCGTCACGTTGAGTGAGAAGGTCCCGTTGGTCCCGGTGAAGAGAGGAGGCTCCCAGACGCCTCGGTCATCGCCGACGCTGTCCAAGCCGGCGAGGCTCCAGCTTTCGAGTGCATCGGCCATCGCCCATGTGGCGTCCGAAGCGTCCCATGAGGGAAGCACACGTGCCGCGTGGAAGGCGGTCTCGCCGGGCATGGAAGCGACGCTGCTGCACTCCAGGTCCAACGTGGCCGATTCAATGGTGGACGTTGGCGTCAGGCTCATGTTGAATTCTAAGAGGAGACGCCCTTCGCCGCTTGCGCCAAGATCACCGATCTCCGCGGTGTCCGAACCCTCAGTGGAAACGGCTGACGTGGAGAGGATGCCAACGTCCTGCACGGGTGAAAGTTGAGCGGTGGCTCGGGCTACGCTTGGAGCCTCGTCCAAAACGGCAGAATTGCTCATCAATGGAACGCCGACATCGGCGATGAGAAACAGCATGACGAGGGTCAAAACGAGTGGAGTTCGCCGTGGGGCGCTTGCGGACGTCATGGAACTCACTTTTCTGAGGATTTGGACNCTTATAGCCACTTGCCCGTGATGGCCCGCTTCACGCTGAGCGAAGGTTCATGGGCGCTCGACGGAGGTGGTGGAATCCATGTCGGAACTCTGGGTCGAGAAGCATCGTCCTCGGACGGTGACCGACATCCGAGGNCAGCGCTCCGTNGTGGAGCGCCTTGGCGTCTATGCGTCCAAAGGAGAATTCCCTCACCTCCTCTTCGCGGGCCCTCCCGGCACAGGAAAAACGACGGCCGCCATGGCCTTGGCGATGGACGTTTTTGGTGAAGAATTCCGTCGGAACCTCCTCGAGATGAATGCCTCCGATGAACGGAAGCTCGAGAGCATCCGAAGCAAGGTCAAGCAATTTGCAAGAACCACGCCTTANGGCGATGCGCCGTTCAAGGTCATCTTCCTCGACGAGGCTGACGCCTTGACGAACGACGCTCAAGGGGCCCTTCGNCGCATCATGGAACAATTCGCAGAAACCTGCCGTTTCATCCTCTCGTGCAATTATTCCTCAAAGATCATTGAACCGATTCAATCCCGGTGCGCAGTGTTCAGGTTCCGCCCCCTNCCCGATGCAGAAGTCCAAGACCAGGTGGCCATGGTCGCCGCCTCGGAACACCTTGACATCGTGGACGATGCCGTCGAAGCCATCACCAGGATTGCTCAGGGTGACCTCCGAAAAGCCCTCACGACGTTGCAGGTGGCGGCTGCACTCGACCGNACCATNGACCGAGGTCTGATCTACGAGACCTCGGCCACGGCACCTCCCGAAGCGCTCCANGCGTACTTGATGGCGTGCAAGGAAGATGGATTCCATGCCGCCAGGCGACGGTTGCGCGAACTCCTCGACCGCTACGGACTTGCTGGCACGGACTTCGTGGCGCAACTGCACCGCAACCTCTACGCNGCAGATTTCCTTGACGAACAGGCCAAACTCCGCTTGACTGAACGCATGGCTGACGTCGAATTCCGGCTGGTCGAAGGTGGAAGCGAAACGGTTCAACTCGATGCGCTCACGGCCCGCTTGGTCAACGAACTCGATGCGTGAGGTTCACTTTCAGCGCACCCCCACCGTGGGAAAGGAGGACCCCATGCCCATCCCGCAGCATGAACCTCCGATCCTTGGCCGCCGAACTCCTGTGCTGGACCGTAGCTGCGCCCCTCGTCCGTGCGTGGCGTCAACGAAAGATTGCCCAGCGAACACAAATCCGCCGTGACGTGGGCCGTGTTGAAGACCTGCTGAAGGCCATCGTGCGCGCCCACCCCGACGTGGCGTGGTAATCAGGCACGCTCGTCAATCACGTCGACGTGCCATTCGTAGACCCGCGTGTTGACCCAAGGAGAGCCCTGCTCTTCGATGTCAACGGTGATCGTCCAACGGCCTTCGACCAAGTCTTCCCCAAGCGGAATCAAGAACCACCGGTGTTCCGAATCGCTGCGGCTTAGGTTGGTGAATTCGGGAGGGACCGTTTCAACGGGAAGCAGCACGGAACCGGAGGGGTCGGCGTTGCTGGAAAGGCGAACTTCAACCTCGTTTTCGCTGACTTCGTCGTTGTCCGTGAGGGTGAACATCACCCACGCAGAACCGTGCAACACCCCGTCTTCCGTGGTCCATGAAAATCCGTCTCCGTCCATGTCTACGGCGTCATCCGAATCGCTGGCAAGCACCAAGGCCCCGTCGGCGTCGATCACCGCCACATCCCAAGCACCATCAAGCGAAGCCGCGGTGACGTCACCAAAGGGCGGGTTGACCAGAAGGAAGGAAAAGGCCAGGAAGGTGAAGGTGTGGAGAAAACCTGCCTTTACCCACGTACCGGGTTTGTAGTGTTCAACAAAGGATTCTGGCATGACGGCCCGGTGAAGTCCGGGGAGGAAGATGAGCATCCCGATGGGAAGAAACCAGAGCAGGAAGCCTTCCCCAGCACCAACCCAACCCATCAGCATGTGCCGGTTGAGCAGCGCAACAACCACGGCGTAGGCCAAGACAAACCACATGGAGGCCGTTTCTGCCTTTTCCTTGGCCACGTGATTTACGGGGTCGAAGCGCTCGATACCGAGGTCTGCGCCAGAGCGACGCTTCTTCCGGTCAGCAGCGGTTTTGTCGAGCCGCTTTTGGCGGTCGGCCGCAGCAGCAGCCATCGCCGTTTGGAGGTCGACCATGCACTCCGGCAGGGAGTACGACCCATGAAAGGACCGGTCCGAACCTTTGGTGTCCGTTCCGTTGCTTTGAAAAATGGAGCGTCGCAGCGGTTCTCAGGCCGGGGTGGCGTAGTTGGTGGCGCGTCGGACTCATAGGACACTATGAGCGGACTATCCGTCGATGTCTGAGACATCCGAAGGTCGCGGGTTCGAGCCCCGCTCCCGGCACCACAAGCGAGCGCTTCATGGACGTGGACGCTTTGGATGCGCCATGGACGCCAACCAAGGGGACCGCGTGCGCGTCGAATTGGAGACCGAAGGTGGTCCAACGGTGCTGGAGGGCAGGGTCCTACCAGCCGCTGCACCCAAACACATCACGTTGAAGCTCATCAACGGGTACAACGTCAGCCATCGTGTTGATCGCATCCTGAGCATGGACGTCCTTGAGGCGTCACAACCGGCGACCACGAGCGACGCATTGGCCTCCGCCGCTGATGAAGATGGCCTCCCCCACGTCCACGTGGTGCACACTGGAGGGACCATCGCTTCGAAGGTGGATTACACCACGGGCGCAGTCACGGCTTCTTTCGAGCCAGAAGAGTTGCGTTCCGATGTTCCAGAATTGGCCGGGTTGGCGAAATTGACCACGACAAAACTCGGCAACATGTTCTCCGATGATGTGCGCCCTCAGCACTGGAACAAGATGGCCGTGGCGTGTGCTGAGGCCTTCTCGGAAGGAGCAAGGGGCGTGGTCGTGACGCACGGAACCGACACCTTGCACCATTCTGCTGCTGCCTTGGCGTTCGCCTTTGCCGGCCAAGGTACTCGCCCAGCGGGCCCGATTGTCTTCGTCGGCTCACAACGTTCCTCCGATCGTGGCTCAAGCGACGCTGCGGAGAACCTCATCGCTGCCGTTCATTGGGCGGCCCATGGGCCAAGGCCCACGGGCTCACACGGCGACGCTACCGTGATCGTGATGCACGCCACATCAGACGACGGCACGTGCGCAGTGCTCCCCGGCGTTGCCGCTCGCAAAATGCACTCGACCCGACGTGACGCGTTCCGCGCCCTCAACGCTGGTCCGTTGGCCTACGTGAACGTCGATCACGACGGGCGAACACACGCCCTCACCGAAACCTACGCCGAGGCCATTGACCAAGCGGAGGGAAGGCCGGTTGCCGACCATCCTCACGCCTACCGTACCGACCTCAACATCCCGCAGTTGACCGCCAATGCTTGGCTGCGCGCGGAACACATCGAAGCCCTTGCGGCAACAGGGCCTGCGGCCATGATTTTCCACGGCACCGGACTGGGCCACCTTCCGATGAGCGACCCAGGAGGTGACGCTCCTGAAAACAAGGACATCTGGAAGGCCCTGATGAGGGCCTCAAACCGAAAGATGCCTGTGATCGTCACGACCCAATGCCTCGAAGGCCCGGTCGACATGAACGTCTACGCCAAGGGGCGGGAGCAGCAAGGATTGGACATCCTTGGCCACGGTTTGACGTGCCATGCGGACACTGTGGCAGTCAAAGTGCACTTCTTGCTGAGCATCGATTGGCCTCTGTCCGAACACCTTCACGTCGATCTCTGCGGAGAGAATCCTCCAAGGCTTTGACCAGCGAGCACATCAAGAACCGCATTGAGCAAGCCATAGCCATGGAGGGCGCCAACGGTGCACGGCTCCGCGAACTCCGCGACAGGCGGAGCACCATCGAGAAAGGTGGAGGCGCCNGNAAACTCGAGGCCATCCGNGCCACNGGNCGNGGCACTGCGCGCGAGCGCATCGNCATGTTGGTGGACGAAGGNTCCTTCATTGANCTGGACGCNTTCGTNACCCACCGNACCACGGACCACGGCATGCACCTCCATCCGTCCTCTGGNGATGGCGTCGTGGCCGGACACGGCAGCATCGACGGNCGGCGNGTNTACTGCTTTGCTCAAGACTTCAGCGTCCACGGCGGCAGCATGGGCGAAATGCATGCCCTCAAAATCGCCAAAGTGGTGGAAATGGCTGAACGAGCACGAGCCCCCTTGGTGGGCATCTGGGACGGCGGAGGCCAACGTGCCCAAGACGGCATTGCAGCGCTGGGAGGCACCGGACAACTTCTGGACCGCATGGTGCAATGCAGCGGACGAATCCCTATGCTAAGCCTGGTCCTCGGTCCTGTCGTCGGTGTTAGCGCACTTGCTGCAGCCTTAGCCGACTTCACCATCCTCGGCGAAGAGCACGGCCAACTCTTCCTGTCTTCGCCCTTGGAAACACCTGAGGTCATGGCCGGTGAAGTGGATGCGGCNGGACTTGGTGGAGCCAACCTTCACGCCTCTCGAAGTGGCATCGCGTGCTTGGTTGCGGAAGACGAAGATGACGCCTGTGCCATCGCGGCCGACTTGCTCTCCTTCTTGCCCGACCACAACGACGCCGCGCCTCCCTTCGAGGAAACGGCAGATCCGTCCGACCGGCTCACTGAAGAGTTGGAAACAATTGTCCCGGACAACCCCAACAAGCCTTACGACATGGTCAAGGTCATCGAAACCATCGTCGACGACGCACGTTTTGTCCAACTCTTCGACGGCTACGCTGAGAACATCATCATCGGCTTCGCCCGGCTTGGCGGCCGTTCTGTTGGCGTTGTCGCTAACCAACCACAAGTGCTGGCCGGATGCTTGGACATCGACGCGTCCATCAAGGCCGCACGGTTCATTCGCACATGCGATGCGTTCAACCTCCCACTGTTGACCGTTGAAGACGTCCCNGGTTTCCTTCCNGGCGTNGTNCAAGAATGGGGTGGCATCATTCGCCACGGNGCCAAGTTGCTCTACGCCTATGCTGAAGCGACNGTCCCGAAGATGACCCTTGTGACNCGCAANGCCTACGGNGGCGCGTACCTTGCCATGTCCTGCAAGCACTTGGCCAGCGATTACAACGTGGCTTGGCCAACGGCAGAGCTGGCGGTCATGGGNGCCGAAGGCGCGGTGAACATCATCCACCGCAGNGAAATNGCTGCGGCCGCTGACGATGCAAAAGAGGACGTGCGACAGAACCTGATCGATGAATACAAGGCCAAATTCGGNGACCCATACGTGGCCGCACGAAACGGCTGGCTGGACGACGTCATCGAACCCACCGAATCCCGTCTAAGGTTGATTCGAGCCCTCAATGTCCTCGCGTCTAAGCGCGAATGGACCCCGCCAAAGAAACACGGCAACATTCCGNTGTGATCATTCTCTGACGCGCCAAGCCATCAGTGCGATAATCGCCAAAACAGCGGCCCCACCGAGGAAGAAGACCGAGCCAAAACCGCCTTCGGTGTTGTCCACAATCGAGCCTTCGGAAACGGCTTCAACCGGAACCGGGAGCACATAGACCACCTCGGGTTCAGATGTCGGACGAGGTTCCTCGACGCGGAGCGTCATGTCGAGCAAGGATCCTGCCGGCAAGGCCCACACCCCTGTGCACGTCACAGACCACAATGGAATACCTCGTTCGTCCAGCAATGCGGGGCCGCATGAACGCGTTCCTGCCTCAACCATCGGTAAGCCGTCCCCGTCTTGCATGGCGGAGGAAAAGGACACATTGGTCAAGTCATCACGGTCCTCCACCGTCCATCGCACTTCGATCTGATTTTCGCCGAGAGAACGAACCCAATCAAGACGAATGCTTCCGACGTCTTCGACCGGCTCCACGGTTACCGTGAGGGGCAAATCCAGCACCGCATCGGGGAACTGGAATCGGAGCGTGGTGTCAATGCGCCCGTTGGCGTGTTGCAACGGACGAACCTCGAGTGTCCGTTCAACCACTTCAAGCACAAGCAGGGCCTCAGGTGGATTGACGATGCTGACCACAGGGATATCCCCGTCTGCATCCCATGCGAGGGGCGTCAAGTCGAGGTCGAGCACGGCGTCTTCGGCCATCACCACCTCAAGGCTCGTTTCGTTGAGCAGAGGGGCATCGTTGACGGGCTTCACGACCACGGTCACGTTGAGGGCTACGGGCGAAGTTGTCCCGTCGCCGACGACCAGAGGAACCACCACTGACCCCGAAGCATTTGCCAGTGGTAGCACGCTCAGGTTGGAACCNACCACGGCAACACGGACGGGGCCAAGGTCCGTCCACAAACCTCCAGTTACGGTAATCTGAAGCGGGACACCTTCGGGATCCAATGCGTAGGTGCTGACGTCCAGAGTCTGTTCAGGTCCGTCTTCGTCAAACACCAAGCTCGGTGGCGTACCGAGTAGCTCGACGGGGTTGTCAACGGCCCCCATTCGGACCTGGACGGACACCTGCAAAGGAGAGGTTTCTCCAGCAGCGGAAAGGCTCGCGTTGAGCAGGGCACCCCCAAGCCAGTCCACGTCTGAAGCGTCCCGTATCTCGACCGCTGAACCCTCAGGCAAGAGCGTGAGGTCAAAGCGGCTGGCGTTTGCTCCTTCGAGTTGAACGTTGGTGAATCGTACGTGTTGTCCGTCAGGGTCCACCGCCAACGTGTCGGCNTGAAGCGTGGCAGACCCCCCTTGAGGGACGATGACGGCGGGGACAGGAGCCAACGATTCGAGCGGACCGTTGACGCGATTCAGGCTCAGCGTACGAGTGACTGGAGCACCGTCAATCGTGGCACGCATGCTTGCTTCGAACGGACCAGGTTCAACATCGGTCACGTCAAGGCTGCAGGAGAACCAACCGGTTTCGTTGACGCTCCCAATGGACTCGGATGAACCGTCCTCAAACCAGCACATCATCTCGGCAGGACGGCCTTCTGCGAACCAATCGCTTCCGTCCCAAAGCCCAATTTGTCCTTCAAAGAGAAGGGTCCCACTCACTGCGGTACCCGACGCGTTCATTGGTGAAGTCACGTTCAACCTGAGCATCTCTGCAGCACGAAGGTCCTCGTCGAGGTACGCGTCAGGATCGCTTAGCACGCTTGGGTCCAGCGGTCGGTTGAACGCCGCTGAGAAGCTGTCATGGTCACCGCGCGTGGTCAAGTCCAGCAACGCCACAACGTGGTGTGCTGCAATCGAATGTTGTTCCTCTTGAGACAAGGTCGCGGTGCCGTCGTTGCTATCAAACAGCCCTGTGCTGTCTTTCCATTGATGGTGGTTGGCCCCTCGTACCGTCATGACATGGAGACCAAGGTCCATGCCGGCATCAAGAAGAGGCAAAACATTGGATTCGACCGGAGCAACCGTGTCGACTGAGCCTGTCAGTAAGAGGCCGATGGAGGGCTCGGCGAACACGAGATCAAGNGCATCCTCGGTGACTTCTCCGCCCTCNATCAGCTCTCCGTCATCGCTGAGNCCCAACCCAAAGATACCGCTTGGCGGCTCGAAGTTGGAATTTTCAGGCCAACTCCCGGCGACCTCCAAAGATGCGGCTGCACCCTCGCCGTGTCCGCCAATGGCCCATCGACTGTCCATGCTGCCGATAGCCCCTGGGACACTGCCGTCGCCTTCGTTGACCTCGTAAACGCGCGTTAGGGAGCGCGCGACATCGACAGGTGCGGAAGTGAGCCCATCTACGACGGCCACGATGTAGCCGCGAGCGACCAACTTTTCACTGAACAACTCGTAGTCTCCGCTCCCCTCCCCGTCGGTTGGGATGAACAACACCACTGGGAATTGGGCATTGCCGGCCATTTGGGTCTTGACGCCGTCTTCTATGGCAGGATAATACAACTGCACGTTTTCGCCAAAACGGACGTCCAGTTCGACGGTCCCCATGGGGTAATCCACCCCGGAATGAGGGGAGGTTGCGAAGTCTTTGGCCGGAGGTAAGGCATGAGCTACCGGCCCCAAGAGGAGCAGAACAAGGACGCTGAGCGCCATCGATGCCCGCATTGGTGTTTGGTTGGACCATGTGATGTTGAATCTTGGCCCACCGTGCATCGAGTCACGCCTCTTCCATCATGGCCTCAACGGCCAACAAATCGNCCATGAGATCTGAGATGCTNGGAAGCACGTCACGCAACTCAGGCGCCCACAAAGATCGCCACGCTTCGAGATGCTGNGCGACGAGCATCCAACGTCCATCGAGCACATTGCTNGTCAGGACCCCGTCGTGACGAACAACCTCGCCTTGGTACCGAGGGAAAAGGTGCTTTTCAGCACCCAAATCGTCCGATTCCCCGTCGAAATCAATGCCCAACACGGCAGGAACTTCTGCCCCGACAAGGATGGCCTGTTCTGGCCGAGGTGAAAGGGGCCTGCGACCTTCGAGAAGGTGCAAACGGCCTCCTGCCCTGACCCAAGCATGNGCGGTGGAGCGTGCTGCACCTCCACCACCACGCATTCGCAACACGGCACCTCCGTCAGGTGGACATCCAGCCAAACGGGCCACGGCCACGACGCCTGCCCCGTCCGTGCCTGCGGAATGCACGCCGTGTTCATCGATGCGGAGTGNGTTCACTGCACGCAGGCCTTGCGCACCATCGGTGCAACGCCATGAGCCGATCTGATGCTTGAGCGGCGAAGTCAAGCTGAGCCAATGCCCCGGATTCCTTGTGAAACGAGGTACAACAGGNGGATGNGCCCTCGGCGCGTTGCGAAGCCGCGCCTTGATCATCAGGCGCATNCGTTCGGCCTCCGCCACCTCATGGCGAGCGACGATGGCAGCGATCGCAGCGTCAACNTCAACGGCATCGATGCGGAGGACTTNCGTGGTCTCCANNGAGAGCCCNACCACCCCTGCCTCCTCGAGGCGACCNACCGTGATGAGCATGAGCAACGGTGAACACGAGGCCTCCACCGGATGACCGGCAACNGCATGCACCATAGGAGCCACGTTCCGCCCACTCCTGAGACCCGCTTGAGGCTGTGGGCGACGGGAATCGGCAAATCATTCAAATCGGACCAACGCCAGANTGGNCCATGAACCCGGCCGCGGCTGCAACAATGAAGGCCCGCAACGAAGGTTCCGGCTTGTTTGGATTCTTGACCGCTCTGGTGACCTTGTACTATACTTCGGTCATGATGGANAACCTTGAGGTCGCTCTCGGCGCTTATGTCGGCCCCAGCATGGCGATCATCCTTGTGACGATTTTCGCCCTCTTCTACCAGCAACGGCGAAGCGTCAAGGAGTTCGAGCAAGGNGGCNACTACACGAAGCTCGAACAGACCGTCACCGAANTGCTGCCAGACGGCAATCGGGTTGAAGTCCCCTCCTCCGAAGGAGAAGGCAGGTTCAACATTCGTTCAATGGCCTTCGTGTACCTCATCTACGTCTTATTGATTGGGACCACGGAAATCGTCGGCGTCGGACTCCTCGGCAACTGAGGACCGGCCATGCCTGCAGACAGCCCGGCGTGGCAAGCGCTGGCCCGGCAACAACAGATGGCCGAGCTGGCTCCTCTTTACGCCGTGTTGCGCCGCGGCATCTTACCGATGGCGTTGGTTGTCATCGGCATGGCCACATGGGCGCTGGGCGCACCCGACTGGGTGATTGGCGTNGCCGTTGGTGGATCGCTTGGACCACTCTTNGCCTTGGAGCGCTACCTCTTCGTTCGTTGGGTTCTCAAACAACGCGAGCGGGAATCTTGAANACACGTGGCGGTGAACGCCNNCCATGGAGATTAGCATCCCNGGCTTTCTNGACTTCCTTGGACTCGGCTCCATCAGCGGCATCGACATCCTGTTTGCGAGCATGGCGCTCATCGGAACCGGGCTCTTCGTGCTCTACTTCATCCTCCTGATCATTGGAGGATTTGCCGACGGCGTGCTTGAAGGAGCCTTCAACATTGATTTGGACATGGATGCGGGATTCGCCTTCGAACTCTTGACCCTCCAAGGCATTCTTTCCTTCGTCATGATGTTCGGCATCTTTGGACTGGCCGTCAACCAAGCCAACGACAACACCCTCATGGCCATCGGGGCAGGTACCGTGGCAGGTCTGATTTCGATGTACATCATGGGCAAGGTCTACCACCTCTTCCGCGGGCTTGAATCCGAAGGAAACGTGGACCACACCAACGCCATCGGAGCCCGTGGCGAAGTCTACATGAACATCCCATCCAACGGTTCTGGCCAGGTCCAAGTGACGTACCAAAACGCACTCCGCACCATGGCTGCACGAAGCAAAGACGACGCAATGGAAATTCCCTCCGGCACCCTCATTCGAGTGGTTGATCATCTCGGAGCCATGCTCATCGTCGAACCGCTCGACTTCACAAGCGAGGAATAAGCACCTACTCCGTCAGGAGTCAAGGTGATATAACACCGCAATGGTCAGCAACTGATTAGCATGACCGACCATACCGCTGATTCAGGTTCTAACGTTGCAGCCGCACTCGGAACCCTAGGCGTCTTCCTCCTTATTGCAGCCGTCGCGGGTGTTGTTATCCTGTACGCGTTCCGCTACAAAATTGCGCCCTCCGACAAGATCCTGGTCATCTACGGTTCCGGACCCGGCCTCAAGGGCAAGACGGCGGACACCGTGCACGGCGGTGGCCGCTTGGTCATCCCGCTCATCCAGCACTACGCGTACTTGGACCTCAAGCCGTTGACGATCATCATCGACCTCCGTCACGCCCTCTCGATGCAAAATATCCGCATCAACGTTCCCTCGACGTTCACCATTGGTGTGTCCACCGAGCCACGAATCATGACCAACGCTGCAGAGCGTTTGCTTGGCCTGACTCCGCAAGCCATCGAAGACATGGCCAAGGAGATCATCTTCGGTCAACTCCGTCTTACGGTTGCTTCGTTGACCATTGAGCAAATCAACCAGGACCGCGAAGCTTTCCTCTCTCTCGTTTCCAAGAACGTCGATGCTGAACTGCACAAGATTGGGCTCTACCTGATTAACGTGAACATCACCGACATCACCGACGAATCGAACTACATCGAGAACATCGGTCGCAAAGCGGCTGCTGAAGCCAACAACAAGGCCCTCATCGACGTGGCCAACTCCGACCGTGAAGGTGCCATCGGTGTGGCTGCTGCCAACCGAGACCGCCAGATCGAGGTGGCCCGAAACGAGGCAGCGTCCGCCAAGGGTCAGAAGCAAGCAGAAGCGGACAAGCGTGTGTTCATTCAGCAGCAAGAAGCCACGGCCGTTGAGGGTGAGAACGTCGCCCGAGCAGACATCGCCAGGACCAACGCCGACCTCGCAGAGCGCGAGGCTGAAGCTCTCCAGCGTTCTGAGGTTGCCCGCAGGCAAGCTCAGGCAGAAATCGAGCGTGCTCAATACACCCTCGAGTCCGAGCGCCTCCGTGCTGAGGAAATCGCACGTGAGGAAGTCGCCAAGTCTCAGATCGAGATTGCCGCAGAAGCCGAGGCGGAGCGCCAACGCCGCATCGCTCGTGGTGCGGCAGACGCAACACTCGCTCGCTTCCAAGCAGAGGCAGAGGGTGTTCAGGCCGTTCTCGAAGCCAAGGCTGCGGGTTACCGCAACCTCGTGGAGAGCGCTGGCGGTGACGCCCGCGCCGCCGCGACGCTGCTCATGGTCGAGAAGATGGAAGCCATTGTCGAGAAGCAAGTGGAGGCCATCTCCAACCTCACCATCGACAAGATCACCGTCTGGGATTCCGGTGGCAACGGTGGCGAAGGATCGAGCACCTCGAACTTCGTCTCGAGCCTCATCAAGAGCCTCCCGCCGGTCCACGACGTGGCCGCGATGGCCGGTGTGGAACTCCCCAACTACCTCGGCTCCGTCGGAACCGAGGACTGACGGCGGTTTCACGACCCCCTTCAGAACGCGAGGCTGGGCCGCTGCAAGGCGGCGCATTCATAGCCCATCATGGAGGGGTAAGCCCTCATGCCCTCCGATTTGGAAATTGCCCGCGAAGCGACGCTCGAAGACATCGCTGCAGTTGCGTGGAAGCTAGCCCTCCCCTCTGAGGGGCTGCACTCCCACGGAAAGCACATCGCCAAAGTCACCTGGCCGTGCATTAAGGAGCACCTTGATCGTCCACAAGGAAGCCTCATCCTCGTCACGTCGGTGAACCCAACGCCCTTTGGTGAAGGGAAAACAGTGACGACAATTGGCCTTACTCAGGCGCTCAACCGCATCGGTCGTTCTGCAACGTGCGTGGTTCGTGAACCCTCAATGGGGCCCGTGTTTGGCATCAAAGGAGGAGCTGCGGGTGGAGGGCGGTCCCAAGTGCTCCCCATGGAGCAGATCAATCTCCACTTTACAGGGGACCTTCACGCCGTAACATCGGCGCACAACCTGCTTTCATCGATGATTGATAACCACATCAAACACGGCAATGAGAAGCGGTTGGATGCCACCAGGATCGGATGGCCTCGGGTGGTCGACCTCAACGACCGAGCATTGCGCGAAGTCGTGCTCGGCCTCGGAGGGCCTGCCAACGGTCACGTTCGACAAGACCGGTTCGATATCACAGCAGCAAGCGAAGTGATGGCCATCTTGGTGCTCGCCCGCGATTACGAGGATCTGCGTTCCCGCTTGGGTGAAATCATCGTGGGACCAGACCTCGATGGGAATCCTGTGAGAGCAGACGACCTTGATGCTGCAGGTGCCATGGCCTTGCTCCTGAGGGACGCTTTCCTGCCCAATTTGGTTCAAACCCTTGAGGGCGACCCTGCCTTCATTCATGGTGGGCCTTTCGCCAATATCGCCCATGGGAATTCATCGGTCATTGGCGATCGCCTTGCCCTTTCATGTGCGGATTACGTGGTCACTGAAGCAGGATTTGGTTCCGACATGGGCGCTGAGAAATTCATGCACATCAAGGCACCTGTGGGCCAGAAAGCACCCGATTGCGTGGTCATGAACGTCACCGTNCGTTCCATGAAACTCCACGGAGGAGCATTTGGAGATCGCGCCGGTCGCCGTCCAAGCCGAGAGGAATTGGAAGCAGAGAACGTCGAGGCCATACTCGCTGGTGCACGGACCAACCTTGACCGTCACATCTCAAACATGGCAGGTTTCGGCATGCCCGTCATTGTCTCAATCAACCGCTTTGCGAGCGATACCGACGCTGAATTGACCGCGTTGGCTGATGCCGCACGTGCAAGCGGAGCACACGAAGTTTGCTTGACGGAAGTGCACGCCCGTGGCGGTGAAGGTGGAGCGCCTTTAGCAAAAGCCGTGGTCCGTGCTGTTCAGGACCATGTGGCGGCAGGTCGTCCATTCACGCCCTTGTTCATGCCGGATGCACCCGTGATGGACAAGGTGGAAAGCATTGCAAAGCGCTTGTACGGAGCAGGTGAAGTCTCCGTGACTCCGGCTGCCATCAAGCAACTCGAACGGTTCAAGGCCTGGGGATACGGAAACTTGCCAGTCTGCATGGCCAAAACCCAGTACAGTTTCAGCCACGATGCTGGCGGCCTTGGCGCACCCTCAGGATTCACCTTACCTGTTCGCGAATTCCGCCTTAACGCAGGGGCGGGTTTCATCGTCGCCATCCTCGGCAACATGATGACCATGCCTGGATTGCCCAAGCGACCAGCAGCAGCTGACATGGACATGGATGAACAGGGCATGCTCAAAGGCGTATTCGGGTGATGGCATGCGCATCATGCACCGTGACGCCATGCGCATGCGCTTGCGGTGTGAATCGGATGATGACCTGTGGACGCTAGCCCAATTCGTGCAAGCCGGTCACNGGTTTGGCATGGTCGGTGAACGAAGGGATTCTACCACTGGCGGTCTTGAGGGAGGACGGGCAAAAGCGGCAGAACGCCGCACCATGTGGATCCTTCTGGAAGTGCTCAGCGTTGAGCACCACGCCTTTTCTGATGCACTTCGAGTTCACGGGACGATTGTTGAGGCACACTTTGACCAAGGTCTGCATCACACCCACGTTGTCGAAACCGGAGACGAGGTCGAAGTCCAATCCCACGCTCCGTTCCGAACCGTGGATGTGCAACTGATCGAGGCAGCTGCCAGCGCTGCACTCCGTCCGAAGGTTGCGCTGATTGTAGTGGAGCATGATGAAGTCATCATGTTCACTGTGGCCCAACGTGGCTTGAAGGAAGGCATGACGTGGACGATGCGCGGCGGAGGAAAACGCAGCGACGAGCGTACGTCAACGACGGTGAAGGAAGCCTTTCTGGCGAAGACCGCCAAGGAAATCGCCGCTGCTCTTGTCGGTGATGTACCTGTGGTCTTGGCAGGTCCAGGGCATGCTCGGGACCGCCTTGGAGCCGCTCTTCGCATCAGTGCCCCAAACCTCACCTTGACCTCAGTGGGGACGTCCATTGGTGGACGTTCGGCTGCCAACGAAGTCATTCGAGAAGGGCTCGCAGGCGAGGTGCTTGCAGACCATGCTGTATCCCGCGAAACGGCCTTCGTCGAAGAAGCCATGACACGAATCCATACATCGGGTGCCATTGCATACGGGGTCGATCACATCANCCGAGCGGTGGACGAAGGCGCCGTCGAAACCTTCCTCATTTTGGCGCACCTNCTACGAGGCGATGACGGCGAGAGGTGGNAANCGATGTGCGAAGCCATCCATGCCTTGGGCGGTACGATCGTGCAGTGCTCAATCGAACACGACGCAGGTGCACAATTGGACGGCCTCGGCGGTGCCGTGGCGTTGACGCGCTACCGTGTTGATTAGCACCGTTGGCATCAAGGGCCACGCCGTTCCTGTCGGTTCATGCGGGTGGTCCGGGCAACACCAGACCAGCCTCCAGAGCGTGGCAGCCTTCGGGACGCCCGCTGGGTGGTGATTCCGGGTGAATCGTGGAGTGAACTCCGTCACTTGACCATGTTCGCCGAACTCGACGGGGCNCTGGTTGCCATCGATGGGCGTGGCGTNGATCTCAAACTCGAAGCGGACATCCAGCGACGTGCTGTTCATCTCCTCGTGGTGGACGACGTGATTGAAGCCGCACGTATTCAGAAAACGGCGGGCATCACGAAGGTCGTCGCAGGCCACCAGGGGCCGATAGAAGACCTGCTGTGGTGAAAATTCCCAAGGAGCACCACCTGTCTGGTCGGGTCTTTCGAACCACGTTGTGCGTGCAACGATGTGAAGTGGGCCCGGTGGGACTCGAACCCACGATCAACGCCGTGTAAAGGCGGTGTCATAGCCGCTAGACCACAGGCCCANCCCTCCCTCGAGGCTCNTGGATAAGAAAGCAAGGGCGACGGCAAGCCTTTGACCACGAGACNTNAGGGCNNNCCAATGGACGTGGAGATCCAGACCGANGCNGCCCGCCTCGTGCGGCGGCTGAAGCAGGCCGGGCTCCGCATCACGGTNGCTGAATCNTGCACAGGAGGCTTGCTGGCCAGCACCTTGACCGACATCGCAGGGGCCAGCGATTGGTTCGACCAATCNTGGGTCACCTACGCCAACGACGCAAAGACGCGGGTGCTTGGGGTGAANCCAGAGACNTTGGAAAAGAAAGGAGCCGTTTCNGCTGAAGTCGCCATTCAAATGGCGTCTGGNGCGTTGGCCCGTTCCACGGCTGACATNGCCCTGTCCGTCACCGGGATTGCTGGGCCGGGCAACGTAAGCGACAAAAAACTCGGATTGGTGTACGTGGGCGCAGCCTCGGGTGACTGGAAGACCGCTAAACGGACGATNATCGGGGGGACTCGGTCGGAAAACAAACTCGGATTCGTGCACTTTGCCATCCGAGTTGCCATCGAGAACATGGATGCGGCCGTCAAGCGAAAGGAGGTTCGTGCTGCCGAAGACGAGAAGCATCGTGAAGCCATTGAGGCCGAGCGAGAGGCACGTCAAATCAATCGAGCCGCCAAAGAAGCGAGCACGCGTTTGGACACAGCGTGGCAGGAAACCGCTTGGTCGCCCGGTAGCACACCCCATCCAGATGAGAACCTTGGCGACGACGTCGAATGGTGAACCGCCGGTGACCTTTTGTCTCGCCGTCAGGCACTCCAAAGCATGACGGTCGAGTGGGGGACCGTCTACGCCCGGCTGGTGGAGCAAGGCCTCCTCGTGCTGGGCAACGACGTGCGTAAACGCCTGATGACTCACCCCGACCCGCTCGGGGTGGTAGCCGCGGCCCAAACCGCAGGCATCACAGGACTGCTGAACCAGGAGGCCCTGAACCGCCTACTGACCACATACGACGAACGCACAGAGGCGAAACCTTCCACGCCATCAACCGTCGAACGATTGCTCGAACAACGACCGACGGATTTGGCACGCACCATTGCACCATTGACTGCGCCATCCCCGGTCANCATGCCCTTGCGGAACGGAACCCCAGATTGGGCTGTGAAGGATTTTCCAGAGTTGGCCACCGATGTGGACGTGGACATCACCGTNCATTTCGACATCACGGGCAACTCAGTCACCGAAGGGAAGATGACTGACATCAACGCATGTTTCAACGACCGTTTGGAATCCATCCGCCGCCTGATCATCAGAAATTCAAGGCTACCAAGGAAGCCCTCCGACATCGCACGCCTTTGTGCTGAATCTGGTCGCTACAAAGGCCGGGACAACATCGCCGTCGCCATCGGCCTGGTCAACGAGCCCAGGTACACGAAAAACGGCCACCTCATGTGGGGCTTGGAAGATGAGACAGGGGAGCTGACGTGCCTTCTGACCAAGAAACAAGGCGAAGAACGCGACAGGGTGCATGAGGAAATCATCCAGACTGGGCTCATGCCCGATGACGTGGTGGGCGTCAGTGGAACCTTTTCCCAAAATGGCGACTTGTTCTATGTTGATGACTTGCACTTCCCACTGCAGGACCGTCATGAGAAGACGCATGCCGACACGGGAGTCTCAGTCGCTTTCCTCTCCGACGTTCACGTTGGAAGCAAGACCTTCCTCGAAGCACAATGGCACAAGATGGTCGAGTGGTTCCGAACCGATCCGCTTGCGAAGACCATCAAGTACCTCATCTTAAGCGGTGATTGCGTGGATGGTGTTGGAATCTATCCCGGGCAAGACCACGAATTGGCCATCCCAGATTTGTTCAATCAGTACACCGAATTTGCCCGATTGTTGGACCTCTTGCCCGATTGGGTGGAATGCGTGATGCTACCAGGAAACCATGATGCCGTTCGGCCTGCTGAGCCGCAGCCGACCTTTGAGAAGGACATTCAATCCGATTACCATGCAACCACCTTCGTCGGAAATCCATGTGATTTCAGCCTTCACGGTGTGCGCGTGTTGTCGTACCACGGGAAGTCNATCGACGATTTCGTCGCTGGGCTGCGAACGGTGTCCTATGCAGAACCGGTCGAAGCGATGAGACAAATGCTGCGTCGGCGCCATTTGGCCCCACAGTGGGGCGGAAAAACGCCGCTTTCACCCGAGCCAGANGACGGTTTGGTCATTCGTGAAGTCCCTGACATCTTTGTGACAGGCCACGTGCACGGGCATGCTTGCCTTGACTTCAAGGGCACCACGTTGGTGTGTTCATCAACGTGGCAAGATCAGACGAGTTACCAACGGATGCTTGGGTTCCAACCTCGGCCGTGCATGCTGACCGTGGTGAACCTTGGGACGCATGCGACGACGTCGATTCCCTTTGCTTGATCACAAACCCAGGTGCTCGCGTACACCAGCCAAATCCTTGCCGTGCACCACGGGAACGCCCGCTTCCAAAAAAGCGGCAATAGAGCTCTCTCGGGTGGGGTTGAAGCCGATAAATCGACTTCCTTCAACCTGCATCGAGAGGTCCATTTCTGAGTCACCGATGCTGACCACCTTGCTGGCCTCGAACCCATGCATGTCAATCAGACGATCAATGATGGCTCCTTTCCCGGTCGCGTGCAATCTGCAAATGCCTTCATCGAGAAGCCAACCTTCGTCGTCGAAAGTGAATCCGTTGGCGATCCAATCGTCGACCTTTAGCATGGCTGCGATGCTCGACACAAACAGGTCGACGCCAGCAGACACGATGGCCACGTAGACGCCACGCTCTTGCAAATCGTGGATGAGTTCACGAGCACCNGGCATGAGNCTGACCCCAGCGTACGCACGAAACAAGTCGTCCTTGTGGATCGGGTCCTGCACGGCCTTCCAAAGCGNGATGTCCGACCTCATGAAGGTCAAATCATCAAACTCTCCCGCGATGAACCGCTGAAGGTTTGCGTTGTTGTCCGTACCGAAGTGATCGTGAAGCGTACGCCACGAGGAGGTGGCGTCAACAAGAACGCCGTCGCAGTCGAAAATCACGCAATCAAGTCCGTCCATGCTGCAAGCACGACGGTCCAGACCATCAAGGCTCGTCCCGGGTCAGGGCAGGGGGAGCGCCTAGGCGCTCCCCCCACACTGGGGGGCTGTGGCCCAAAGGCCACGCCATGACGCCCCGAAGGGCGCATGGCCGGTTGTGCTTCATTCCCGAACTGCTCACGCAGCGAGGTCGTAGGACAGACCGCTCCAGGTGCGGAGCAGTGCGCCCTGACCAACCTCAGGTGCGTAGGACAGCTGGATGGTCACGTCGGTCAACGGGGTGCCGTCGTCGAGGTGGGTGCGCACGAAGATCGTGTCACCGACGAAGAAGGTCGAAACCTTGTCGTCGCCTTCGGTCCGAACGGAGTCGGAGAAGGTCACCAAACTGTCGCTGTTGTAGGGCGAGAAGCCGTAGACGCCGTCAGAGTTGGCCATCTTGACCTCGTAGACACCATCGATTTCGGCAGCGAAGATCTTGATCTCGACGGCCTGCGTGGCCAGTTCGGTCTCAGACTGCTGCACTTCGATCTTCCAGTGGCCGGTCTCAGCGTTGTACGCGTCGATGTCCTCGATGTCGAAGGTGATGCGGGGCACACCCTTGACGTCGGTCTCGGCCAGGCTGCTGGCCCAGACGTAGATGACACCGGAGAGCACGACGGTAATCGCCACCATCAGAATGGTCGCGATGACCGGGCTCACGGCCGTTTCGTCGTCGACGAAGCGAATGGAGGATTGCTCCTCCTCTTCTTCTTCCTCGTCACGGCGACCCGCCAAAGCGAGGAGGCCGACGACGATGCCCGCAAGGGCAACGGCGACGATGCTCGGAGCGAACGACGGAACACCGGAGGCACCGATGGTGCGCACCACGTCAGGCAGTTCTTGGTCGGTGATCTCGAAGGATCCTCGGCCGTAGTCCGCCTGGTCGCAGACGTCGATGTTGCCCGTGAGGGTGTTGTACATCACGTTGTTACACCAGTCCTTGTCTT
Source organism: Methanobacteriota archaeon (assembly GCA_002723635.1). Lineage (GTDB taxonomy): Archaea > Thermoplasmatota > Poseidoniia > Poseidoniales > Poseidoniaceae > MGIIa-L3. The sequence goes on from PBMM01000007.1 coordinate 52,728, forward strand.
CGAGCACTGGGCGACGGATGCTGTCCGTACCGTCCTCAGAGCCATAGAAACCGGGCTCGGCCCAGTAGTCGAGGCTGTTGGGGAGGGTCACCTTGCCGTGGCTGGCAGGCTCGTCAGCGATGAAGCGGTCGTCGACCGACTTGGTCATGTCGCAGCTCTCGTCCACACAGGTCTTGACGTCCATCTCGACCCACAGGGTCGTGGTGACCGCCTTCACGTAGACTTCGGAGTCCACCGTCACGGACTGGCCGTAGGCGGGTGCGTCGATGTAGAGGGCGTCACGCTCAGTCTCAGAGTGACCGTCACTCTGGAAGGTGATCATCAGCATGCTGTCGTGGTTGTAGGGGCCTTCGTCGCCGCCAGCGGTCACGGTCACGGTGACAGGCACCCAGGTGCCGTCCATGACGTTGGACACGCCGTTGAAGTCGAAGCCGGGCGTGGCCTCGAAGTAGTAGTCAGGCACCTGCTCAGCCACGTTCTGCACGATGATCTTCACGTCGCGCTTCAGCGAGGTCTGCTGGATGTAACCGTCATCGTTGATGTCGTAGGCGAAGCCGGTCGGAGCAGCAGCGCTGTCCGTGAGGTAGAGTTCCATCTCACAGAAGCCCTTGCCGGCCGGGTTCACTTGGTGGACACCGCCGTCGTAGAGGTAGTCGATCTGGTTGATCGGCGCGTTGGTGGTAGCGTCCTTCACGAGGTCCAACACGAGCTCGTCATCGTTGAAGGTGAACGAGAAGTAGTTGGAGTACGCACAGTACGCACGGCCTTGGTCATCGAGCTTCGGCAGCAGCGACCAAGTGAGGTCGCTGAGGTCGTGGTCGACGTCGTTCTTGAGCGCAGCGAGGTCGAAGGTCAGTTCGTTGACGTCTTCGGTGTCCTCAAGCACCCTGATGGTCCACTCGCCGTAGATGAGCGAGGAATCGTTGGATGCCCAGGTGATGGTGTCACCGGATTGCAGGTCCCAGTCGTCGATCGTCGGTGCGTCGTTCACGGGCACCACGCTCATGGTGATGACCTCGTCAACAGCGTTCTGGTTCTCGGCTCCGTCGTCGGAGAGGCTCAGCGTGATGTCACACGAGCCACCGGCTTCGAAGGCCATGCCAGACTTGCCGGTCACGGTCAGAACAGTGCCGTCAACCATGCCCACACTGAAGAGCGGACAGGTCTCATCGACCGTCACAGCCCACGTGTAGTTCTGGCGGGACGGAGCGTTCTCGTTCGGCTGGTCCTTGATCAGGTTCACCGCGTTGGTGCCCACGTTCGCACGGTCCGAGAGAATCACGGACACGCTCTGGCCACCCACGATGCTGTCTTCGGGGATGTAGTTCACGTGAGCCGCGTCTCCGAAGAGCATCACGGTGTCCACGCAATCGTTGTTGGCGTCGCGCTGGCAGATTTCCGGAGCGTCGTTGATGTTCTCAACCACGAAGCGGATCGAGCGGTCGTCCTGGAGGCCGTTGCTGTCGGTCACGGTGAAGTTGAACTGCACCTCACCGAACTGGTCGGCGACCGGGGTGATGCTCAGGTCGTGACCCGTGAGGGACCAGGTGACCAAGCCTTCTGCAGGCAACAGGGTGTCGCCGTAGACCACAACGGTCTCGCCTTCGTCAACCGCCCACGTCAGGGACGCAGCGGTGTCCTGCTCATCGGAAGCGTAGGAGGTCAAGGAGACCGTGTACGCCGCAGAGTCCTCGTTCACGGTAACGTTCGTGAGGCTGCTGTCGATGGTGGGGCAAGCACGCTTGATGTTCATGTCGAGGACAACGTTGTCGGACATGTTCACGCCGTCTTCGTTGGCCCAATCGACAGCACAGTCGTCGTTGGTGTGCTTGATCATCACGTTGTACTCCTTCTCGCCGCTTGGCACGTTGCTGCCAAGGAAGGTGCGGTAGGTGAGCACCTCGTCCGATAGGACACCGGTTGGCAGGTTGTTCGCGCCGAGCACCACGGTGTAGTACTCGCTGAAGTCCTGGAGCGTCGTGCTGCTGTCCATGGCCTGGTCTGGGTAGACCTCGGTCACGTCGGCACTGCTGTCGCCTTGGACGACGGCAATCATGCGCACGGAGCTCGGCATGCCGCCGAGGCGGCTGAAGGGCACCATGATCTCGGCGAAGTCGCCAGAGAAGTCAGCATCGACGTTGTCAGCGGACAAGGACGTCACGCCCCAGCCAAGGAAGCCGTATGCGTAGAGGTCGTTGCTCGCGTCCGACTCAGCCCAGTAGACGAAGTCAGCCTCGAAGGGCAGGTCGTGGGCACCGGTGGCGCCGTAGTCGTACCCTTCGTCGGAACCGCCGCCGGTCACGTCGAAGTAGAGCAAGAGATCCGAGGTCGACAAGTCGAGGCCATCAATGGCCACGTAAAGGTCGTCGTTCTCCGTGTAGGTCACGTAGAAGTTCTCGGTCAACTCACCAGGCATCGCGTCGTCGGATGGGTTCAGCTCAGCGCCAACCCAGTCACCGTTGTCGCCGTCAACGGCCATCGCATCGGACTGGAAGTCCGGCGAAATGTAAGCCGCACGGAGACCGTCGGTGCTCACGATGGAGACGCCGACTTCCTTGGTGACGGGTGCGTTCAGGTGCTCAGCGTTGATGTCGAGGAGGTTGGCCTCTTCGATCATCGTGCCCACGGGCACAACAAGCTTGGACGGGGTCAGGTCCTGGCCGATGGAGGTCACCATCGCACCTTGATCCAACTCAATCTCCGTCGTGACCGTGGACATCCACGTCATGTTCTCGATCTTGCCGACCGAGTCAGAGACAAAGATTCCGTGGTCGGAGCTGACGTTGCCCATGTTGAACCGGAAGTCAGTGTTGCGAATCTCCATACCGCTGTCGCCGTAGAGGTCGATGCAGTACATGAGTGCCTCACCGCTGTCTTCGAGCAGAAGGCCGACGCCGGATGCACCGCCATCGAAATCAGCGTAGTTGACGTAGAACTGCGTGTCGTAGGCCCAAACAGCCTGCGAACTACCAGCAATCTCTGCGTAGTCGATGATGTTGAGGGTACCGCCGTCGGATTCCACACCGATGCCGAAACCAGAGACTTCCGTGCCACTGAGGGTCACAGTGTCTCCACTGGTCGAGACGATTCCCGTGGTGCTGACGAGGTCGCCACCAAGGATTTCGGAGTTCTCGTCCGTCACGTCACAGCCGTCCACTAGGATGGCATCGGTCGGCATGGCAACGAAGTTGTCAGCCAAGTTGATGCTCGTACCGGTGCAGTCCTCCAAGAGGATACCAACGGTCGAAATCGACGTTGAACCGGGCGACATCGACACATCGTTTCCGCTGATCACTGGACCCGTAACGCCAGTGACCGCAGATGTGTAGTAAGCGACCAGGTCAACGCCACCGTCACCGTAACTGTCAGAGACGTCGATGGTGTATGTACCAGCGTCCGTGTAGGTGGTCAGAGGATTGTATGCCGTGTTGGAACTGAAGGTGTACGTGCTCCAAGAGTCCTTGGTGCCGTCGGGCTTGGTGATCTCAAGAGAGATCTCGTAGCCCCAACTGTCAGTCTCCATGTCGATGACAAGGGTCGAGCCGTTGCCAGCGAAGCTGAAGGTGCAGCTGTCGCTGTAGCGGTAGTTTCCAGAGATAGAACACAGTTCGGTGGTCGAACCCACGGGTTGCGTGGCTTCGGACATCAGGATACCCGTGTCAGAATCGACGACGGTGTTGTCCATGATGTCGCCGAATCCACCGTTTGCGTAGATACCTGCGGAATCTTCACCGGGTCCGTAGAGCTCGTTGTCGCTCACTTCGTAGCCTGGGATGTCGTTCAGGTAGATGCCGTTCTCGGCGAAGCCGCGAATGATGTTCCCTGAGATCGTCAAGCCCTTGATCGAGCTGTCCCAAGCCGAGATGGCGGAGTCATCGCCAAAGGTATTGTTCAACACGTTGTTGAGCACCTTGCCGTTGTCAACGCTGGATTGCGGGTAGAAACGGATGTCGGAGATTTCTCCACCGTCCTCGAACACGTTGTTCTGGATGGTGATGTTGTCCGCTCCGATCTCGCTGTTGCTGTGGCTGTAGTAGTACGGAGATCGCTGAACTTCAACGCCGACCGCACAATTGATGAACGTATTGTTCTCAATGGCGTTGCCTTCACCGCCGTAGATGCGCATGCACATGTCCTGTTCCTGAATCGCGTTGTTCAGCTTCGTCCATCCCTTGTAGTGCGAGATGGTCGAGTTGCGGATGTTGAACATCTCCAGTTGGTAGTTGTTGTAGTACCCGTAGCCCAAGGAGCCCACAATGGACGCGATGCCGTTGAAAGTCGAGTTGTTCGCGTCCACGTTCATGGAGTAGAACCGGTAACCGAAGTTGATTCCAGCGAGTTCTCCATCGTCGTTCAGGGACAGGCCGGACATCGAAGCGTCGTGCATGTACACGTCCACTTGCTGGTTGTACCGGGGTTGGAACTGCATGTAGTCTCGTCCGGAAACGGAGCCGGTCACGATCATCGTGGTGCCGTTCCAATCGTAGGTGTCGCCACCAAGGAGCCACACCGGGCTGTCGACCAACACGGAATCGCCGGTGAGGTCGCCCCCATCGACGGAGCCGTAGTAATATCCGTACTCAACCAGTCCGTTGTCGTAGGTCCGTGAACCGCTGGTCGAAGACCAGCCGTTTGCGCAGCGTTCCAGGTAGTTGTAGCTCGACGACTGGAAGTAGTAGCAGATGCGGTGCTCAAACTGGTCAACGAGTTCAACCGTCTCAGCGTTGCCGCTCGCATCCGTCAGAGTCACGCCGGCTTCGACGTATCGGAAGTCAGCGTTCTTCGTCGAGCTCGACCAGACATAGTCCACCTTGGCCACAGAGGTCACGGTGTAACCGTTGAGGTCCTGGGTGTGGCTACCAGCAGCGTCGACCACGATCGACGTGAAAGTCATGTCCTGCACGACACCGGTCGAATCCGTGGTGCCGGAGGATGCCGTAGCACCTTCTGGACTGCGGAGCACGACGTCGACATCAGACACACCAACGGCACCGTTGCCGTCGCTTTGGTCGGCGGTCATGGTCACATCGAGCTGGCGCATTCGGTTGAATTCGCCAGAGCCAGTCACATCCACGCTCGTGGTGTCGACGGTTCCTTCGATGTAGTCGACAACAGACGAGCCGCTGATCTTGAAGTCGTTCGAGGTGCTGCCCATCGTCGAGTCAACGAAGGAGAAGGCACCGGAACCTGCAAGGTCGAAACCGATGTTGTTGCCGCTGAAATCAACGGTATCATAACTCAGGTCCTTGGTGGTGCTGGGGCCGAACTTCATGGCTGCACCAGCGCTGTTGCTCACAGTGCCGGTGAATTCGCCGCCGAAGTCCTTGAGGTAGTAGGCACCTGCCACGGTCTGGGAATCCAGGTCCATGTTTAGCATGTCCATACTGCCAGCAGCACCGTTGCCGATGAGCACGCCGTAGTCGCCGCCGTTGACGGTCACAGCATCAGCGCTGGCGATGGTTGAGCCAGTCACCATGATACCCGCGTCGTTGGGGCTGTTGACCTCGATGGTGTCGAGGTGGCCAGCAGCGAAGTCGCCACCGATTTCCACACCAATGTCAGCGCCGTTGATGGTACCGTCCTTGATCAAGGGCGTACCGGACTCACGCTTGTAGTCACCAAGGTCCGCGGGGTCGTCGCCAGCGCGGGCGACGAATTCGTAGCGGTCTTGGTAGTTGTTCGCACGGTTGTGCAGCACGTCAATCCACATCGTAGCAGAGGTGAGGTTGCTGTGCGAGATGTCCACAATCGGGAAGGTCACGCGAGCACCCTGACCGCTGTCCATGTAGTACGAGTAAGCGTAGTCAAGGCAGATGTTGTAGTTGTAGTTTCCAACGAGGCCTTCAGGCGGGGTGAGGACACCGCTCCATCCTTGCCAGGAGTAGGTGGCGAAGCCCCAGTAGTGGTAGGGGTAGTACGCGTAGGATCCCGTGGGGGTCACGCCNTCGATGNTCTCCCAANCGAAGCCGAACTGNGCNGGNTTGNTGTAGTAGTTGGGGTANGAACCNCTCTGGCCGGTGAAGTACCAGTACACACCNGTCTGGCCGTAGCCGTAGTANCCGGTGTTACCGACTCGGTTNGGACCGTAGTCAACGCCGTAGTAGTTGCAGTCCCACTGAGGCACACCACCGGTACCGCCAGCATAGGAGCCGACGTCGCCGACGCCCTCGTTGGGGTCGCTCGAGCTGTAGGGGTAGTAACCCGTGTCACCAGCACTGATGTTCCAGGAATTGCCGTTGTTGTCGGTCAACTCAACGCGGAGTCGGTCGGTGATGAAGTAGTACTTGCTGGTGAAGTAGTTGTAAGACGGGTGGGCGTTTCCACCTGCGTAGATCGAGTTCGCACCAACCTGCAAGTAATCACTGTTGCCGATGAAGGCTGACAGGTCAATGTCGTAGGTGGTCCATCCGCGGGATTGACCGGCGAGGGTCGGCGAGCGGTAGATGGTCGGCAGGCTCATCCCGCCTTCCATGTCCACACCCACCGTGTTGTCGGTGGAGGTGAAACCGTCAATCGACGGAGCCGCGTTCTTGGACATGATGCCCACAGCGCCATTCTTGACAACGATGTTGTCAACGGAGGCAGCAGAGCCTTCAATCCACAGAGCCGTACCGGTGTTGCCGGTGTTGATGATCGTCGAGTCGCTGATGCTAACGCTTCCGCGGTCAATCTTGACCGTGGCCATGTCGTCGTTCGACGCCTGAGCGCCGTAAATTTCAGCAGACTCCGTGAGCACAAGCGAACCGTCGCTGCCAATGTACAGGGCAGACATCGTTGTGGAGTCCTGATGCAGATCCTTCACAACACCACCGGCCACAGAGAGCGTGCCGTCGGCCACGTCGAGGCGCACGCCATATGACGAGCTCTGGGCCTTGATGGTACCCTTGCCGCCGGTGTCTGCTGAAACGTTCACCAAGAGCGTACCACCGTTGCTGATGGTCAGCACTGGGCTGTTCGTCGCCGAGGCATCGACCGTCATAACGGAACCCATCATGACGAGGGTGCAGCCGTCGATGTCCAGATCAGCCGAGAGCGTCATTGGGAAGCTGTCGAAGACGTAGACGCCTGGGCTGGACTCTGCGCCCTGGAAGGTCTGATTGTTTGACATCCAGGCGCAGTCCATGTTGGGCTGGTCAAAGTTAATCGGTGCGGGTTGCAGGAGCAACTCGATTTGGTCGCCGTAGCCGAAGCCAGTGCTTGGGTACCATGCCGAGGTCACAACGGTCTCGTTCTGACCGGCTGCACCCCATCCGAAGATGTTGTGATCGCCGTAGGTGTTGGAGTCAGAGTCACCAGAGATGACCCAAGCATTTGCGGTACCACTCGAGTCCGTCACGGCGGTGCCGACCTCAAAGAGAGGGGCAGCCGGGCTGCTCGAGGTGTCCATCACGGTCGTCCGAACGCTGTGCCCGGACTTGTAGACCTTGGTCACCACTCCGCCGATGAGGGCTTCACGGTAGAGGGACACCTGAGCGAGGCCACCGTACCAGACGGTCGCAGAGGACGAAACGTCCACGTCACAGTTGGAGGTGTCTCCGTTGGAGTCCGCGCAGTCAGCAGCGCCCGTTCCGTCGTCGTAGGAGACGTCGATAAGGACAATGTCGCTGTTCGAAGACGCCTTGGCGACGTAGTTGCTGGTGCCGTCAATGTCGGACGAGGTGACCTCAACCGACACCAGGGTGATGTGGGAGTTTCGGCCGTAAACAGCGTCAACACTCGAATCATCGTGATCGATGCTGGACCCTTGCTCCATGATGATGGTGTTCGTCGCGGAGGTCGAGAAACTGTACAGGCGCGCGATGTCGGCGTTCTCGAGGATGAGCGACCATGCACCACCGTTGATGGTGAAGTCCCCAATGTCGAGGTTCTTCCAGGTTTCCGTGTCGGTGTGGGTCGTCGTGCCGGAGATCGACACATCTTCCGCCGTGATGTCCTCAAAGACACCGAAGTGGATGCGCTGCATCGTAATGTCACCGGCATCAACGTTCATCATTACTGCGTCGTCACCGACGGGGCCAATGGTCGAGGAACCCCAGCCATTGGGGTGAATCCACAGGTCGGCATCGCCGAAGTCGACGTCGTCCATGTAGATGCTCGAGACGGCGTTGAAACCGCTGTTGGCGTAGTCGGGAACGGTGACGTTGTGCAGGTGCACATCGGCGTCGGTGCCGTGCATGGCGTCAATGGCCACACCGGTTTGGCTGGCAGAGTTGCTGACGCTCACGTTGCTGACCGTCACATCTTGGAGGTCAACGTCGATGAAGTTCACGTAAGAGTTCGTGACCGTCACGTTCTCGAGGAAGAGGCTACCCGCGGTGGAACCGGGGTAGTTGACGATCGCTCCACCCCACGACTGACCGTCAGTGTTGCAGTTCTTCAGNGAACCTTCGCGCAGGATGGCGACGGTGTTCTCAGCGAAGTTGAAACAGGCATCGTCAGCACCGTCAACGGCGAAGTTGGTCATCTCGACGACCGTGCCTTGGCCAGAGCCGTGCTCAAAGGCCGCAGCGACGTTCGTGAAGGACACGTCGTTCATGGTGAAGTTTCCAACGTTCGCGTTCGTGCTGGGGGAGCTGCCATGGCGGCTTCCCGCAGCGATGGCTGCGTCGCTGGTGTTCGCGAAGTTGACGTGGGAGAACACGTGGCGGTCGTCAGTACCGGTAGCGCAAGCAGCGGTGAACGCCATGCCCTTCCAATCGTTGCCGGCCTGTCCTTCAAACTGGACAGGGTTGGCAGCGTTTCCGTTGATCGTCATCTCATCGCAGCTGCCGTCAAAGGAAATGCCCTTGCCGGAGGCCACTTGCACAACCACGCCGGCCTCGATGGTGAGGTCAGCAGAGATGGACAGGTAGTCGTTGCTGGGGTTNATGCGAATCGGACTGTCATCGAGGTCCCACGTAGTATCGGAGGTGATGTCGCTGTCAACGTCCGTACCCTTGCCGTTGTACGGCATGGTGCGGTAGCGGACGCTGCAGTCGAGGGCCGAGTTGTCGTAGCAGTAGTAGGAGGTGTAGTAGCCCCACCATGGTGCGATCGTTCCGGCGCGAGACGCGACGTTGCCAGAGTATGGCATGTTCGGGAAGTTGCTGCTCCACGTGGAGACNCCGCGCTCGAGNCTGGTNGCGCCGTTGTCNATGAAGTACATGTAGCCCTGGCGACCAAGGCGGATGCGNTCGTTGGAATCGCTGCCTTCGTAGAGGGTGCCGAAGTANTCGAAGTCNAAGTCATCGGGCATGTCGATGTTGGCGTTGCAGCTGTTCTTGTACGTGTTCCAGTAGTAGCTGTATGCACAGTAGTACCCGTAGGGCGTACCGCTGCTGCTGCCGCTGATGGCCGTGTCGAANTTCTTGATTTCGGTTAGGCCTGGTGCGAAACTCTCGTGACCGTGGCTGGTCGAGGAGGTGTGCATGCGGTAGTTCGAGGTGAAGGGGTTGGATCCGTAGAGCCAACCAGTGCCCTTCTGCAAGGTTTCACCCTTCGCGCGGGTCTGGTCTTGGTACCCCGTAGCGGAGTAGTCAACGTAGACCTGGCAGCCAGTGTCGTACTTGAACTCGAATTCGTTCGTGACGTCGTAGAAGACGACCTGGTAGGTGCAGAGGTACGAGTTGGTGTAGCCCATGTCGTGCCATTCAACGATGAACATCTTGTTGGGGTCGCCAACTTCGAAGGATGCCGCCGTCGTCTGGACGTCGTTGGGGCTGGTCACATCGGTCGAAACGTCTTCGGCGGTGATGTAGTACGAAACGTAGTCCGTGGTGTTCAGGTCAGCAATCTCAGCGGACCAGTCGCAAATCGCCATAACACACTGNGCGCGCGTCTTACCAACAGGCGCCATGGCCGAAGAGGTCGTGGTGCCGTTGTTGACGCTGTAGTAGAGGGTCGGGCCCGTACCAGCAGAGGTGCTGACGTTNAGACCGGCCGGCGGGGAACCCGCGTCGCCNATCGTCGCCGTCACGGTGCGCGNGCGAGCGTAGGAATCAGCAAGTTCGGTGTGGGTGATCGTCGGNGCGTAGGTGTCGGGCTCGGGTGCGATCTTCATCACGTCGTAGGTGACGGCGCCGCCGGATCCCATGCGACCGTAGTAGCCGGCTCCGAGAGCGAATCCGTTCCACTTGTAGTTCGTGTTGTAGGTGTAGTAGTAGCCAGAGGAACAACTTGGGGAACCGGATGAAGAGCGCAGGAAGTGCGTCCAACCGTTGGTGCCGGTGCACACCACGTTCTGTCCAGTGCTGGAGTAGGTGGCGTTCCACGAGTAGCCAGCGAAATCACCGGTGATGTCACCGGGGACAACGTAGCGGTATGCGTTGGTGTAACCGTAGCTGGAGACGCTGGGGGCAGAGCTGCCGCCAGCAAGAGGCTCTTCGATGCCGGTTTCGTCGCCGATACCGACCATCGCGAACTCGTCGCCGTCCCACAGGAAGACGAGGTTCATTCCGGGACCGTCGTCAGCGGAGATGCTGAGGAAGCCGCCGTTGTCGTCGTCCAGGTAGACCTTACCTGGGCTGGAACCGCCCGTGTTGTACGAGGAAGTGGCCGGGTAGGTGGAGGTTTGCCACTGGACGATCCAGTTGTTGTAGAAGTAGTTCGAGCTGGAGCTTCCGGTGTAGAAACAGGCCGAGGAACCCGTGCCACAGTTGGACGTGTCGAACTCAAAGTAGTACTCCTCGCTCTGGTCGAAGTAGCTCATCTGGCGGTCAAGGAAACCGGAGGGGTTGAACTGAGAGCCAGCGTGAACCTTGGTGGTCAGCTGAACCATCTTCTTCGCATCGCCAGCGTTGTCGACGTCGTCGACGAAGAAGTAGAACGGCGTCGGCGTGGTCTGTGACCCGGTCAGGGCAGGAGTGTAGCCTTCGTTGGGATCGGACGCGCCGGTGCTGTCAACGTTCAGGTCCTGGTACGACCAGTAGTAGGTGACGTAGTCACCAGCGGTGATGTCAGCGGTTTGTGCGCTGAACTGGCAGGCGGGGCTGGACGTGCTGCAGGTGCCGATCGTCGTTGCGGCAACCGAGGTGTAGGAACCGTTGTTCACGGCGTAATACAGGGTCGGCTCGTTGCCGCTGGTGGTGTCGATTCCGGAGGAGTCGGTCAGCTCGATGAAGAAGGTGCGCTCACCCTCGATGTAGGACGTGATGCCGTCGTACTCGCCGAAGGTGGCGGTCGGGGCGTCCGAGTCGGTACCGCCCGAGTAGGTCAGGGCGATGTAGTTGTTCGAGGAACCGCTGGTGTAGGCGTAGGTGTACACGTACTGGCGGGTGTTGGAGTTCGTACCCGTGGTGCCGATGCCGGAGTTGTCGAAGCTCTTCGACAAACCAACGGTGGACGTGCCGTTCAGCGCGGACCAGATGTAACCTGCTTGCGTCGAAGACGAGCAGGACACGCTTCCAGAGGAGTCGCAGAAGGTACCGGTCTTCCAACCGGTGCCGTGGTCGTTCTCGTCCATCGCAACACCATCGGTGTGGACGGAAGAGATGATCATCGCCTTCTGGGCGGTGCCGCCGTATCCGGACGTGAGGTAAGAGGTGCTGATTGCACCGCTGCAGGAGGGGCTGCTCATGGAGTAGCCGCTGTAGGTTTGGTAGTAGTAGTAGCCGCTGCTTGGTGCGGTACCAGTGGCGGAGGTTGCGGGACGCGTCGTACCGCAGTCTTCCATGACCTTGACCTCGAAGTCGATCTTGCTGTTGGAGAGGTAGGAGTAGTGGTAGCTGACGTATTCCTTGTACTCNATCTTGTCAACAGNNGCGCCAGTTGGGAGGGCGTTGCTGCTGGTGAAGGTGAACTTGTGCCAAGGGGTGTAGAAGTAGTAAGGACGGAAGGTGCTGCTGGACTTTCCGTTGTACGAGTTGTGGTACATGTATCGGTAGTTGCTGTTGTAGCAGTTGTTGTAGGACACGTAACAATACCCGCCGCCTGCGCTGTACACGCTCAGGGTTGGGTCAAGCGCGAGAGGGAAGGCGCGCTCGTCGTCCAAGAGCCACGAGGTCTCGACCGCGGTGGTCAGGAAGACCATGGGGCCTTGAGTCATGACGAAGAAGGTCCCGAAGTAGGGCTCTTCCACACCAGGCTCGATGACCATGGGCGCGGGGATTTCCGCGTAAAGCTCGCCGGTCTCCATGTTGCGGATTTCGAGGTGCCCGTCGGTTTGGACAAGGTCCGAACCAACCATCATCTCGCCGCTGTAGAGGGCGTAGCCTGCGGGGAGGCGGAGGGCCTCGGAGAAGCCGAACCAGTGGGCGCCCTCATCGAGGATGGGTCGCTCGCGGATCACGAGGTTCTGCTTCACCTGGAAGGTGTTGACTTCGTAGTCGAGGTCGAATCCTTCTGCGAGGGGGTAGCGAATGGTGTTGCCGCCCACGCTCACTTCAGAGGTCGCGGGAGGCGCCTCGAAGGGGGTGTGGCTGGTACCGGATTCGTCCATCACCACGAGGGTGGGGTTGAGACCGGTCATGACCGGGTCGACCCACTCGTTGGGCTGAATCACGACGCCGTTGGCAACTTCGGCGGCGAACGCCGAGTTGAAGGTGTTCTCAACGACTTCCCAGCCGAAGGCCGTGGCCTTCAGGTTGAGGTCGATGTCACTCCANGTGCCATCGTTGTCGTAGTGGATCGGAGCATCCGAGATCATCTGCGTGAAGGTTCCGTCCGCGTTGCGGAAGGTCTTCATGTTCGCGTCTCGGGCGCCCAGAACTTCGCTGCCATCAGCGAAGTCGAACTCCACAGGTTCCAGTTTCTCGGGCTGCGCGAAGANATCGTCTTCGGCAACCTGGTTTTGCTCTGCCGCCAGAACACTGTCGTCGAGGGGGTTACCCACGAGACCTGACATTGGAGTCAGGGCCATCANCAGNGTGAGTAGCACGGCGATGCCGATGCCACCCATAGCGGTCTTCTTCTTGTTCGTCATTCCCAACATAGTCATTCACCCCATACGGACTGTATGCATTGCATCTGAGGTTCTGTATCGGTTATAGGCATTGGGGTACATGATCTTTGAACGACCATTTTGCCCCACCTTGCAGAACCGATAGCCTGCGGACATGTTTGCACTTCATTGGTACGTACTTTTTGTTAAATCGAGGTCCCGCCAAGAGGGTTCCAGAAGCCCTCGACATCGTTGCGGTTGTCGGATTGTTGACGGGCTCGGATGGTGCATTCTTCCCAAAAAGGGCGGTGAAATTCTTACATCAAACAAACCGGCTCATTTTCTGGCTTGAAACCGCACACGTTTGTCGTCAATATCAGATCCTCTTGGCGATCGACGCCAAGGAGCCAACGAACACGAGGGGGGGGGTGCTGAACAAGCCGGTGGTCATTCCGACCAGCTCAACGCTCAGGGGCGTGCCCTTGTCGCTCGGGAGAGCGCCTCTGGGTTCCGATTCAATCTCATCGACCCCGGTGCAGCGATGGGCCCTGAAGGGACCTGATTTTGAGGGTTGCACCTCCGTTCATGGAGCGTACCCGTGCATAAGTCAGCACCCGGGAAGGCGCCCAGCACGGATGAACCGTGCTGGACGCCGCCACAGCGGCGCTCAGAGCCGAGGCTCGAGCGCGGTTTGGGATCAGTAGTCCCAATCCTTGTCGCCGTCGCCGCCACCGCCACCACGGGTGACGATGATCGCGCCAACGACGATAGCCGCGACCACCACGCCGCCAATGGCGGGCAGGGTCCAGCTGGGCAATTCGCTTTCGCCGCTGACGTCCTCGCCAACGGTTCCGTTGCCGTCGTCGTTGTTGGTGAAGTCGGCGTCGCGCTTGTAGTACACTTCGGTGGGCACATCGGAAGCCAGACGGTCGTTGCCGAGGTCGTCCACGGCCACGCCCACGAAGTAGTAGGTTTCCGTACCGGTGAAGGTGGGCTGCATGACGTCAACCGTGGTCGCCGTTCCGGAGGCCACGTCGGTGCACTTGCTGCCGGTCTTCTCGATGGCGGTTGCAACNTTGTTGGTGCTGTAGCAGACGCGCCAGCTGGTAATGTCCGAGGTGTCACCAGTGGTGGTCCAGGTCATGGTCCACATGGTGCCGTCAGCGCTNGATTGCGCGATGAGGTTGGTCATCATGCCGTCGCCGTCAACTTCCTTGTCAGCGATGACGTAGCCAAGGCCGATCTGAGTGTTGCATCCAGCGTCGTTGCAGACCTCAACGGTCACGGTGTAGTTCGTGCCGTGGGTGGTCGAGATGCCGGGGTGGGTGTAGGTCTTGACCTCGGAGGTGAAGTCCTTGACCACAGCGTTCACACAGGAAGCGTCGTTCGCGGCGTCACAGATTTCCATGATGAAGCGCTCGCCCAACGACATTTGAGCGGTGACGTCCCAGTTCATGACGAGGGTGCCGCCTTCGCCCGCAGCCGCGGAGAATCCTTGGATGCCAGCGCTGGGGGGCATGGCCGCCTCAAGTTCGCCGCCAAAGAGCACGAAGGTGCCCGCCGTCAGGGTGTTCTGGTTTGCTGGGAGGTCCCAGGTGAACTCAGACACGGTCGGGTCGGTGGCGCTGTCGGCAGGGGTACCGTCGACGAGTTGGTAGAGGCTGCCTTGGTTGAACCAGATGCTGCCCTCGACACCGGTTCCGGCCTCGATGAGGGTCTTTGGAACGGTGAAGGTCATGCCGTGGCTGAGCACACCGCTGGCCTCGAAGGAGGTCACGGGCGCGAAATCAATGGCCGCAACAGCATCGTAGGCTCCGGTGTATCCGGGGAGTTCCATGCCGCTGTAACTGCTGGTGTCCGCGTCCGTTGCGGTGATCGTGAACGGAGTGATGCTCGCGTATTGCAAGTTGTACGCCACGGTGACGCCGCTGTCAGTGGCCGTCGCTTCGGCGGTCACGTCGTTCCAGATGGTGAAATCCATGAATTCCGAAGTCGATGCGCCGTTGTCGTCGGTGACCGTCACGGCCACACGTGGGTTGGGCATGTGCTCAGGCAGGATTTGGAAGGTGCACTGGGCGCCCAAGGCTCCCACGCCACCGCACATGCCGAGTTCGACGTCGTTGATGGTCCAAGCGTACGAGAGGCAGTCGCCGGCCACGCAGTCCACGTCAAAGGCAAGCACGTCAAACTCGAGCGGAGCCTCTTGGGACACCACAAGGTCGCCGGTGTTGAACATCGTCATCGAAAGGACGCTGGGCTGGTTGTTGACCACGTCAAGCGTCATCGCCTTGCGGTTGTTCGACGCCTTTTCGTCGCAGTTGGTGATCTCTCCGGAGACAGGGTCGGTGCTGCAGGTCGCAAGCTTGTCGTCTTCCCAGACGCCTAGGAAGGTGAGGTCAGCCTCGAACTTGTACTCGCCAACGCTCAGAGCAGCTTCGTTGTTCAGCATGACACAGGCCGAGCCAAAGACGTCGGCTTCTTGGGGCGTGCCTTGGCCACCAAAGGTGCCCAAGAGCTTGTGGTTGTAGGAGGGGGCGAGCCCGGTTGGGCAGTCGTCCTGAGTGTAGGTGGTTTCAACGCCATCGGGGTCGGTGACGGTGAACACGACGTTCCAGTCAACCATCTTGTTGACGTCGGAACCAAAGTGACCCACGTTCGCGTGGAGGAGGGTGGTGCCCACGCGCAGGTCGAGGTCCATGCCGTCTTGGATGATGGAGGTCGGCTCGCCNGATCCGTCAGCGCTGTAGCCTTGGGCCACGCTGAGCGTCTGGAGGCGGATGTCGTGGAAGAGACGGCTCGAGCCATAGATGTCGTCCGAGTCGGTGCGCGAGTAGTCGTCGTTGGTCTCAAGGTACTCACAGAAGTTGTTGCTGGTCAGCTCAACGGGCTCATCAGCAGTGGGATCGTCGAGCCAAGATTCTGCACAGGCCGGGTCTTGACCGTAGAGGGTGTGGTCAAGGACGCGAGCTTCGATGCTGTAGTATCCGTCGTCAGGAACAACCGTTCCGGTCATCGTCCATGCCGTTTGGTAGGCCAACACTGCGCGGGAGGCGTCGGTGCTTTGGTCGGTCGTGGCGTTGCGGGACACTTCGACGGTCTGGGGGCTGCCGGCCACGACGACCCACTCATCGCCATCAGCGAGGGTGAGGCCGCCAGCGCTGGCAGAGGACAGGCCTTCGAATGCGATGCTGACGTTCACTTCACGGGGGTTGAACTCTTGGCTTCCTTCTGAGGTCACGCTGAGCATGAAGTCGCGAGGTTCGGTGTCGGTGCCAATGGCAGCGTCGCCTTCCAAGCACGCGGTGGTGTCGGTTGGGTCCAACCAGCAAAGGTCGACCTCAACGTCGCTGTAATCACGTACGATGACGTAGATGTCTTCCTCGTCGTTCGCGGGGTCAGTGTCTTGGTCGGAGTCGATGCTCAGGACAACCAGGTACTCACCGACGCTGGGCGTCCACGAGATGTCTGCACCCAAAGTGGTGAGGGTGGAAGCTCCGCCAGCGTAGATCGTGTTGGCGGCGAAGGAGGTCTCGTCGCAGGAAGCGGCGTCGTCGCAGACCGCGACTTCATTGGTCCACGAGAGGTCCTGTCCAGAGGCATCCTTTGCAATGGGTCCGCGGGTGCGGGACGAGTCCGTCAGATAGATGTCCAACGAGTAGGTCATGTCGGTCACGTCACCAGACCCGATGTTCTTCATGACCGCTTCGAANGTGGTGGTCTCGCCAACGAGCATCTCGTCGCGGCAACCTGCCGACGTACAGCTCGTTTCAGACGGTTCGGTGATGCCGAGGATGTCGACGTCNGCGCCCGAGCGAGCGCTGGTTTGTTCGATGGCATCTTCGGTTTCNAGTTCGTTGGTTGGAATTCCCGCGAGCAGGCTGACAAGCAGCAGCGTCACGAGAAGCATGGTGGTCATGTTTCGCATTTGGGTCCCTCCACAATGTGGCTAAAAGCCAGCACGACTTGCGCCGTATATATACTATGGGACGGTAGAAAAATCATTTCTTTCGCTGTACTGCGAAGCATTCACCCAATCATTCCAGCGAACGAAGGGCTTCCGCTGGGGCGATGCGCATGGCGGCACGGATGGGCCAAAATACGGCCAAACTGACGAGGGCCGCACCGCCAATCAACACCGTCGCTGCACTCCCCCAAGGAAGGGCCAATTCTGCACCTTGATCTGCCCAAAGCGCTGCATGCAGTCGAACGTGAAACATCATGCCCACGCCAACCCCAACGGCCAACCCAAGGCCACCGGTCCACGCTACTTCGCCCGCAAGGCTGCGGCCAACGTCCTTTCTCGACACNCCGACGGCCCGGAGGAGCCCGATGACGTGGGTCCGATCCCTCACCGCCCGTGCGGTGACCACGCCAATGCCAAGGAGACCCACCCCGAGGCCGAGCGCAAGGTAGGCCTGGAAGATGGCCAAAATGGCGAGGACAAGCCCCTGAACGAGGAGGATCTCGTCGACAATCAAGCGAACCAGAACGCCGTCTTCGGCCAAGGCCTCGTCGATGGCCAGTGAAACCCCCGCAGCCGCTCGTCGTTCGCTCGCGGTTTTTCCGGGAGGGACGTCGACATCCGCCGGGTCGTCGGCGAAGATAGGCGGATCGGAAACCACCGAAACATACACCCTCGTTGTGACGCCATCGTAGCGCTCCTCAACGAGTGTACCGTTGGCCCACACTCCTGGAGAAAACGCAAGCGAAGATTGAGCCAAAAAGCCAGCCACTCGGACCGGTTTCGCCGTGCCAGGATCCGAAGGCGCAATCACATCAAATTCTTGACCAAGCGTCAGGGGAAGNACGCCAACTGCAGCACCGTCGGTGGTGGCCTCAAGACCAAAAGAAGCGTCAACGATAACCAAGCCATCATCGGACAGCACCCGCTGCCACACCTCGGCCTCCGTCTCCCCTAATTCCGTATCCCAAATGTAGAGCGGCAGCCCACCGTGCTCGGCAAAAGCGTCGTCTGCGCCTCGCAGCACGTATGGGACCGGCGTGGCTAGCCCGTCGTCGAGCAGCACCACCGCCCGAGACACTGGGGCCACAGCGTCGATCCGCTCTGCTTGCGCAGCCGACAATCCCCACAAAGTTGGGTCGCGTTCGATGTTGAGGGGAGCCGCACGGCTGCCGGTCAGGAGGATCTCGAACTCACCTTCTGATTCCTGGACGAAGTCCCCTGACACCGAAGCGAATGAGCTGGTGTAGCCGCCCAAGACCACCACGGCAAAGACGGTCACGGCAAACATGGACATTACGACAGCCGTGCGTAAGGGCTGGGCCACGGGATGGGCGAGCGCAAGTCGCCCCACAAGGCGTGGGCGACGGCCTCGAGCGGCCAAGGCACGCAGAGCACGAGGCACAACGGTGACGAGGACAATGACGGCCGCGAGGACCTGAACGAGCCCTAAGACGAGCATGCTGATTTCGTCAAAGGCCGTCGAAGCACGAATCGGGTCCAAAGATTCCGGCCACCAAGACCACACGAGGAGGCCCAAAGCCGCACCCCCACAAGACCTCGATGGAGCCGTTCGAAGGCGAGCCATGGCATCGGACTGACCACCGGCACGAAGGGCGGGTACGATCCAAAACACAACCAGACTCAGAGCCACGATGAGCCCGTCTCCGATGAGCAACCAACGCAAGCGGGCGAAGGGGGCGTCAACCCCACCAAAAAGGAGCGATAAGGCGGACACCCCGGAAAGACCGAGCGCGGCAGCCACCGCCACAAACACCGGCCAAGGAAGGGTTTCGGGAAGGCGGGTGCGAACGCCACGAAGCGCATGAAGCACGTCAAGACGGCTGGACCATTGCGCAGAGGCTCCAAGGGTGGTCACAGCAATGATCGTCCCCCACACGGCCCCCGCGAGGACCGAAGACCATGACCAAGCAAAGGTGAACGTGGAAGCTCCCACGGCGCTGAACGCCGAGGTGAACCCTAGAGCGACGACGCGACCGAGGAACACGCCCAGCACACCGCCGGTCAGGCCCGACATCACCGCGAGCACGAGGCCTTCCATCAGNGCTGCACTGCGTGCATCAGAACGCGTCATGCCCACCGCTCGGAGGGTGGCCAGTTCACGACGGCGAGCCTCTGCCAGAAGCACGACCACGGTCACCGCCAGAAGCACGCCTGCAGCGATGGTGAATCCACCAAACACCAGGAACATGCCNGACAACAAACCCGAGGATGCTTCGGCTTGCTCAGCGGCATCCACCCGAACCGGGGTGAGGCGAAGGCCGCTGCTCTCCAGCGTAGCGGCCTCATCGAACCATGCTTCGACGGCGTCCAGAAGCGCGTTGTANGAGAGCCCNTCTGGTTGCAAGACGACCATCGACCGGTCGCCTTCCGAGGCTCCCGCGAGTTGAACAGCCGTCTCAGGGTGAACCACTCCGAGGATGAGGTGTTCCAATTCCTCCACGCCGGTCAGGTTGATGCTTGCCCCGTCCACGCTCACGTTCAGACGGCTGCGTTGGCTGTCTCCCCATGCCCACGGCACGGCTCCTGCCACCCAAACCTCGTCCCCGTCACTCAAATTGAGCACATCAAAGGCCCCGCTGAGGACGACTTCGTCCTCGGCCACCGTGACGCNGTCTGCCCCAGCAGAGGCGAGGAACAGCACGGGAACCCGACCAAGGCCGTCGATCTCAGCCGCTTTGGGGAGGCGAAGTTCAACCACATCGCCCTGCGCCATGTCCCAAGCAACGAGGCGGTCGCTGCCACCGCACCAACCAAGGCTGGCATTGAGCCCGTCCACGGCACCGGTCAAGCCGTCGCAGCCCGGACCTTGGGCCGCAGCCGGGTCAGCGGGCCCTTCTGCGGCAGGCGGCAGCACACCCGCCACCGGCCAAGATGACGCTCCTCCTTCGTCGAAAACGACCCTGTGGGCGGTTCGACCAAACAGACCTTCCATGTGAACCAGAAGGGACCCGTTGTTCTCNGATTCGAGGTCAAGAGAAAGGAGAGGATCAGGTACAGCAACGTCGAGGGGATGCCGAACGACGCGTTCTGCATCCATGCTGGCGTCGTTGGCTTGGTAACGGGCCAAGAAGAGCCCGGANNGGTTCCCTTCGACCACAAGGGCTTCGTCGCCTGCAACNTGCAGGGCGTGAACCGCTTCCTCAGCGACGCGCAACGCGCCCTCATCAGGGTGCGCTGACCACATCAGATGCAACCCGCCAGGATGGCCAAACCAACCACGCCCGTCGACGATGGCGTGGTCATCCATCACCTCACCGTCGGGAACTTGCCAAAGCGCAGGCATTCCAGAACCGCCGACTTGGAAACCCGCTCCTGTTGCTCCAACGTGCCAAAGCGCTCCTGAGGACCACTGCAGGTCGGTGAGATCAGCGTCAGCGAGGACCAACGTGCGATGCGCGTTGATCTCAAGAATCTCAACCGGTGCTTGCACAAGTTCCGACATGCGCGTGCCGCTCGCGAGGGTGCTGAGGTTGTCACGAAGGCCGTCCACGAGGCCACCTTGNAGACGCCCGAGACCGGTCTCGCGAGCGATGGCCAGGGAACCTGCTGCATTTTCGAACACCACGCCGTCCATCTCGGCAGTCCATGCTGTGTCGATCACGTCCGCCACGCGNGCCTCAACNTCGTCCCATACGCTTCGGTCCTCGTAGGGCTGTGATGCGGAGAGATGGAGGGAGGACGAACCTTCGCCGGCGAGGGTTGCAAAGGTCGACATGGACGTCATGAGGGCAGGTTGGCCAAGGCCTCCGATGGCAGCTCCATCCTCGGAGGGCACCACGGCATGCACGTGCATGCTGCCTCGGTGCCGGAGCAAACGCCCGTCCTCGACCATGGTCCAACTGAGGTTGATGGTCCCGCCGACGTCAACTTCCAGCGTCTCAGCCATCTCGGTTGTGATGGCGGCCTCGTGCCGCCCAGTGGCATTGGAAACCAGTCCGAGCGTGGTGTAGGTCAACCCGGTGGCGGCTTGCAGAGGAGGCCACGGATCAGGATGGTCACCAACGGGTTGCTGGGCGTACCATCCTACGGAAGGCAACGCACGGCCTGTTGGTCCCTCAACGGCCGCCGTCAGCGCCCGAGTGCTTCGAACCCCGTCAAACATGGAACGCCCGTCACCGTCGACCAGCGCCATGGTTTGGTCGGCAACGGCGTCGACAAAGGACGCGTCGAGAAGAATTGGCTGGGCAGTGGCAGGATCCCGCCCTGANAGGACCACGTCTGTTTCCGTCCAAACGGCATCGACTTGACGCTCAACGGTGGCGTCGAGACTGTCCCCAATCACCAAGGAAGAAGAGACAATGGAAGACGACACGATCAGAGCGACAATCAACAGGGCCGCTTGCTTTGGACGGGCGCGAACGCTTCGGAGCGCCAATTTTGCCACTAAAGCGCGGCGTGGCCAAAGGAAGGCGGGGATGAACAACGACGAGGCGAGCCCCACCATGGCGGCCGCCAACACCGTCAAAACGGGTCCTAAACCCAACCAATCGAGCACCCATGCGGTCAAAGCAGCGTCAATGGCCGGCCCGAGGACGACCAACGAAGACGACCACCATGTGCGGTCACGCAACCCAAGCAAGGCACAGCANCCGAAGACCAGACCGGCCAGCGCCGCCAAACCAAGCGTGAGGGCAGACATCACGCCTCCTCCGAGGCGTCATCGTCGCCGAGGAGGAGACCGTCGCGCATTCTGAGGATGCGGTCGCAACGGGCGGCCACGGCATCGTCGTGTGTGACGATCAGGAAGGTCATGCCTTCATCGCGGCACAATCCCGCCATGAGGTCCAGTACTTCGTCGCTGGTGGCCGAGTCGAGGTTTCCCGTTGGTTCATCGCACAGAACGATGGACGGACGGTGCACGACCGCCCTGGCGACCGCCACACGCTGCTGCTGTCCACCGCTGAGCATGGCCGGAAGATGATCGGCCCGGTCGGCAAGACCAACCGACGACAAGGCATCAAGGGCCTTGGCCCGAACGTCATGGGCTGGCTGCCCGGAGAGAAGAAGAGGAATTTCCACGTTTTCTGTGGCGGTTAGGACAGGGAGGAGGTTGAAGGCTTGAAAGACGAATCCCAAGCGTTCCCCTCTGAGCCGTGTTCGGCGATCGTCGTCCAAATCAAACAGTGAATCGCCTTGCACCAACACCGTACCTGCAGATGGAGCATCGAGTCCGCTGAGGACGTTGAGCAACGAGGTTTTCCCACAGCCCGAAGGGCCCGTGATGGCCACCATCTCACCCGCGTGCACTGTCAGGTCGACCCCGCGGACCGCATCGACCCGACCGTCTCCGCTGGGGTAGACCTTCCACACACCCATGGCGTGCAGTGCTGGGACCATGCAACCTGATGCCCGAGTGCGTTTATCAAGCCGCGCCACCACCGCACGACATGACCACCATCACCGTCCATATCCTCGCATTTGGGCCGGCTGCAGAACGGCTGGGCGGCCGCCACCACACCAAGGACGTTCAACAAGGTACCACAGCAGGGGCCCTCGCTGTCTCCCTAGGGCTCGAGGATTGGTTGGGCATGGGGATGGCGCTGGCCATCAACGGCGAGCGTGTTGAGCGAGACAATGTCCTCGACGACGGCGTTGAACTTGCATTGCTCCCTCCCGTTTCGGGCGGGTGATGAAGCACGCGACGCGGTTTAGATGATCCAAGGGAACGGGTTGGGTATCAAACCGATCAAGGTCAGCACGGCCAAGAAGAGCAGCAAGATGACTGCAAAGGCCATGGTGATGGCGTTGAGCACATAGGACACGAAGGTCAGAAACACCTCAAAGGCAGTCTGTGGGTCGGTGAAAAGGGTCTGGAAAAATGTCCCCAACGAAGCCCACAGGTTGAACGAGAACACGTCGACCAGCATGACGCTTCATCAACGGTCTCACGCATAAGCGTTCATCCGAAATGGCACGATGGAACGCACCCTCTGTCTCGACCAATTTGCGCGGTTTCAACACGAAGGCTTGAAGCGAACGAGCACTCACCCCGTACTGAGCAACATGGCGTCCATCGGCGGCCCCGAGGTCCTGATCATCATCGTCGTATTCTTCGTGCTCTTTGGCGCACGGCGGCTCCCCGAGCTGGCTAACGCCCTTGGGCGAAGCAAAGGTGAATTCCAGAAAGGACTGCATGAAGCCACATCGCTGCCGAAAGAAGCGCAAACCATCGCTGACCTTGAGGCGGGTGGGATGACCCCTGACGTCGTCTTGGTGGAACGTGCCAAAGCCTTGGGATTGGACCCAAGCGGCATGAACCCCGACGACCTTGCTCGCAAGGTCGATGCCCTCGAGCAATCCGAGGAATGATCCTAACGCCTTGCGCGTTTCATCACCGTCGGACTTCCGCACACGTCGCATTCTGGACCCGGCCCGTCACGCTTCCGTTCGACGTTGGTGCTGACGTTGTGTTCTTTGCCGCAACCCGTGCAGCGCCAGATCCACGACCACCGTTCGCGGGCGCCGCGTGTGGCCAGGGAACGGGCCTCAAGACCTGCATGCATGGCCACGTTCTGNAGCCGATAATCATCCGTGACAAGCACACGTTTTAGGCCCAATGCGAGAGCAAGAACCTCGAGGTCCACCGTCGACAAACGAGGCAAATCTCCTGTGGCTGCTGCAGCCGCCTTCGCCGCCTCAAGTTGCGCAGGGCTGGGGTTCATCCAATCCAAATCCGCGGCTTCNACCAGCATGCAACGNGCTGGNGANAGGCGCTCCAGTTCGCCGAGTTGCGANGCGCAGCACACCCCGCCACGCAGTTGGTCGAGGGGCCAATGAAGCAAGGCCGTGGTGTCGAGCACCGCACCTGCCGCGCCCTCGCTCATGCAGCACGCTGGAAGCCCTCATCCAAGAAGCACCCGCCTGCGAAGACCTAACGGGGGAGGGCGTCAACGCAGCCTTGTGGCGTGGGAGCAGGCGGTCATCGACGCGGCCGACGCCGCTGGACTCCTCGGATTGGCCTTGTTGACCTTCACCGAGGCCATCATTCACCCAATACCACCTGACTTGCTCATCCTCCCAATGGCGGCCGCTGCCGATGGCCCGAGTCGCCTGCTCAGCATTTGGTTGGTCGCGACCCTGACCAGTGTGGCCGGCGCCATTGTGGGCGCCTGGCTCGGCGCAAGGGCTGGCCGGCCATTGCTGGTCCGTTTTCGCCAGGAAAAGAACCTCGCACGGCTCGAAGTGTTACTTGAGCGCCACGGCACGGTTGGCGTGTTGATCGCAGGATTCACGCCTATACCGTACAAAGTGATGGGTTGGGCAGCAGGCATGGGCAAGATGGAGATGCGACCCTTTGTGCTGGCTGGCTTGACGAGTCGAGGATTGCGTTTTGGTCTAGAAATCGTCCTCGTGGTCCAGTACGGCAGCGCAGCGCTGNACGCCATCAAGTGGATTCTCGACCGCGAAATTTTGCTGGCCGTGGCCATGGTCGTCGTGTTCCTNACGGGATGGNTGGCCTGGCGATGGTGGGAATCCCTCACACCAGAGGCCTTGTCCGAGGAAGCTTGAGNCTTCTTCGCGAAGCCGAACGTTCATGAATGGGATTCCGGTCGTCGGGTTAAGCTCGTGTGGTGTAGCCCGGCCCATCATTTCGGATTTTCATTCCGACGACCCGGGTTCGAATCCCGGCCCGAGCATCCTAAACAACTGACTGCGCCCCATTTATGGGCGAACATCACTTTATTCTCGCTGCACAAGGCCGTGCTCAAATTGGCAAAAACTCGAGCATGACTTCACCACGCTCGGTGATCTTCAACGTTGGACGGAAGCCTTCGTGTGGCGTGTTCCGGATGGCGACGTGAAGCCGTGCCCGCATCGCGTCGTCGATCAAGAGGTCCATCATGTCGTCCACGGCCGTGGTCTCCGTTGCACGTTCTTCGGGCGCAGACGTGGGTTCGGGGGCTTCTTGCTCGCTCACCTCAACGTCCGCCACAGGCTCCAAGATTTCCTCTGGACGGGAGGCTTCCTCAGAGGAGGAAACTTCCTCAGAGGAGGAGGCTTCCTCAGAGGAGGAGACTTGCTCGCTGCCGATGGNGTTGAGATCGTCCGTTGAGCGGACTGGCGTGGGCAAAGGCTCGGCCGGAACGGCCTGCCCGTACGTTATCCCGCCTTGGACCATCTTCAGTTCCGTCGTCTCCTGCGTTAACACGCCTGAAGGACCCCCTTGGCGTTGAAGGTAAAGCGTACCAAAACCAAACGCAATCATGCCAATTACCAGGAAAATGATTGGACGCCAGAAGCCGGCATTGTCGCCTTCGATGCTGATCGACAGGCCAACCATCGCAACCAAACCTCCGTAGATGCCGATGGCCCGTTGCCATGAGGTTCCGTTCGCACCGAATCCATTGATGCCAAGGCTCANACAAATCAGAGCGATAAGCAGGAAACGAACAGTCCACGTGTCGGCGTTGGCAAATATCATCAGCACCGACACCACGAGGTAACTGATGCCCAGAACACCCATCGTATCACGGGAGCGGACTGTCTCTGGTGCGATCTTTTGCAGCCACGTGCTGATGGGGTCCTGCTGGGTCAAACCGATGTACAGAAGCACCGTGGATTCAACCGCGAGCACAACTCCGGACACCTGGGTGATCTCCACGTCGTCGCCAAAGATTGCGCGTAGCACGACCACTGCTGCCATCGCGTGCAGGACCGGCAAGCAAGCAACGCCAGCATCCGAAGGACGGCGCAAGAGTTGCCGCGTGCCCATTACGGCACCAATCAANTGGCCGATGCCATAGGCGAAGGTTGGCGTACACAGCAGGAGCACAATCCCGCCGAGTTCGAGGCTTTGCGTGATGTTCTTTCGACCTTGGGCCGTGGTGAAATCAAACTCGCCTTTCGATACCACGTTCCCTTCGTCAAGCGGTGGAGTGTAGGCAAAGACACGCCCCCCTGACGAGAATGCGATGGCCAAGAGGCCGACCGTCAAACATGCCACTTGCAGCGCTTCGGTTACCGAGTCCATGGTGGACGGCAGGAACAGGACAAGCCACGCAAGCATTGCAGCATGCAACCACAACACGGCATCGGGACGACCAAACCACCATTGCCGAAGAATGAGAATGCCAATGACAGATGCGCCTGCCCATATGACGTCAGGGACCAAGACCACGACGCCGAAGAGCATCCACGCGGTAGCCATGGCGCCTCCTACGTTGCTTTCACCGGCTCGGCGGGCCGTGATGGAAGCCCGAACAGGTTCGAACATGCTGACGATGATCAGCACACCCACGATGCTGTTCAGCCCGAGCATTTCATTGAACGGAAGACCAAGTTCTACCACGGCGTCCGTGAGCCGCGTGAANAGGAATGATTCGTTCGCCACCATTGGATTGAAAATCCAAATCAAAGGCGCCATGGCGAGCACACCATCCCGGCCATGCCTGTGAGCCAACCATGNGACGATGAGGAAGAGCAGCGGCATGCGCAACCCAATGTAGAGATCCATCGCGGCCAGCACCAGCAGAAGGACCAATGTGATGCGGTCCAAATCCACGCTGTCGTAGACGAAGTCCTTCCTCTTCCGGAGGAGGACGATGACTGGAACGGCCAGAAGGCTCAATTCCCACACCCAGAGTTCCATGAAAATCTGGTCGTTGATGTCTTCCCGAGCGGGTGCGTCACCGTTGATTATGGGCCACAANACGAGCAACAGCACCAAGACGAGACCGTAGGCACGGTCGCTGGAGGTGATCTTGTCCATTCGAAGCGTCTCGCCGAGCAAGAGCAGGAANGGAATCACTGGGAAGAACAAGCGGAGGAGGTCGCTCTCCAAGCCACTTGCAGCTTGAGCCAAGAGCACAATGGACAGCACCAGTCCGACCTGATCTAAGGGAGAGCCGGCTTTGTATGCTGCAGATTCCTCGCTTGCGTTTCCGTCGCTGGCGAAGTGCGTGATCATGCCACCAAGGCCAACTTGACGGGAACGATCAGCCAACGACAACCCGTAGAGCAGCGCGGCAACGGCCACCAACACCACAGTCTCTGTACCGTCGCCAAGACTCAGCCGGCCGCTTGAGGCGAGCACGGTGGGAACCAACATCGCGATGGCGCCCTGATAGGACATCGAAGCAAGGTCGCCCACAGACGTGGATTCCAATTTGCGAAGGTCAACCTGCCACATCGTCAAGGGCACGAGGGCCACCACCCACGAAAGCAGGGGACTCTCATCGAGAAGATTGGCGAAGGTTGGCGTCAGGACGATGAGTCCGATGACAGCCACCGGAGCCAGGTTTGGCAACAGACCACGCTGCTTGCCCAAGAAAGCCAACAGCAACAAGGCAGCAGGAACCAAGCCAGGGAGAAGTTCGTCAAGCAGTCGAGCCTCGCTAAGCACCCCACCATCAACCAAGGTGCCTCGTAACACAGCCGAACCCGCCAGCGCCGCCATGGTGGCTTTGGCCACCCACGGCCGGGTCGCATCAGCGTACCCAAGCATGTAGGCGGCCGTGCTGATGGCGACGATCCATGGTCCATCTGCAGCACTGCCTGAAAAGGTCCAGAGCGTGGCTGCAAGAAGGATGGGCATGGCGGGCGTGCGCCGAGCGTGAACGGCTGGGAAGTAACCGAGCAGCAACGCGGCCCACAGGAGCACGCCGGGTGTGAGCACCTTGGCGGCATCGGCCCCGAGAAGGTCGGCCACGGTGACGTCAAAGAGGGCTAGGTGGTATACCGTCTGACCATCGTCCCATGGGAACAANACGAGCATCACGATGACCACAATGCCAACCATGGCCCACGAGATCTGCTCCACCAATTCTCTACGAAGGCGCTTGTCTTTGGCAAACCATCCTTGGAGGAANATNAGTGGGAGAAGNATGCTGAANGCCGAGAGTTCTTCGCTGCCGTCGACGATGACGGTGGCGACGTTCATTTGGTACACCAAGGGAAGCAAACTCGTGGTGATGGCTGAGATGACGAATGTGTAGGACACGTCGGATTGGATGCTCATGTGCATGGACGCACCGCACAACACCACCATCGCAAGGCCCAGTTGCCAACCAAACTCATCCCCGCCCCATTGTGACCAGGTACCAATGCCAACCCAGAGCAGCGCAATGGGCGAGAAGACCATCACGGCCCAAGCCAAATCAAGCGAGCCTGAGTACCGAGCGAGCATTCGCCGTTGGCCCAGCATGAGCGCGAGGGTTCCCGCGGTTTGCAGAAGAATGGTGTTTGGCCCAGCCCGCCAATTTTGTGCATCGATGGCCCATGGTCCGCTGGCGGAACCTTCGGCAAAGATGTTGACGTTGATTGGATCGGCGCTCAACCATCCTGCCAAGAAGCGGGTGCCCCAAAGCATCCCAATGGCCATGAAGAAGAAGGACAGACCAAGCAGGTAACCTTGCGGTTGATCCAACTCGTAGGTGCTCCCGCGAGCGCGAACTTCAATCATGAAGAGCGCCATGGCTGAGGAAATGCCTCCGCCCACCAAGAGAGCCAGGAAGTTCAGTTCCGAGGCGCCCTCAGCGAAGGCAAGAGAAATGATTCCGCCCCAGATGAACACCAGAGCAACACAGTACATGATGACTTGAGAGAAGCGCTCCAAGGCCTCGTTCCGCTGAACGGCCACAGGCTGAAGACCGACCGATGTCCGCGACAGGGTGTTTTGTTGAACCACTTCAAGCGAAGAAGGCGCTTCCTGAGGTGTCGCTTGAGTCATATCCGTTTTTCACCAGCGTGGAGTATAACCCTTCCACCGAAAACCGTGACCAAGTCAGGGTTGCAGCGTATTGCGCAGATGGCCGGAGCCCTCAGGCCAANCGTCCCGCGTTGTAGTCCTGTATGGCTTGGATGATCTCCTCTTCCGTGTTCATCACGAACGGCCCATAGCGTGCGATGGGCTCGTCAAGGTTTGGACCTGCCAGCACCAAGAGTTCGGCTCCCGTATCACCGGCGACGAGGCTCACGGCCTCGCCAGGCGTCAACAGGGCCAATTGGCCGTCGACCACGCGCCGGTTTTCGACCTGCAAGTCCCCACCAAACACGTACAACATGGCGTTGAGGTCTTCACCGAGTGGTTGTTCTAACCGAGCACCGGGTTGCAAACGGAGGTGGAGGTAGGTGATGGGCAGCACCGTGTCGATTACCGCTTCTGCACCAAGGCAATGGCCTGCGATGACCTTGGCCCAAACCGAACCGTCCTCAGAGATGACTTCGGGTATCGATGCGGATGGCACGTCCTGATAGCGTGGCGCCATCATCTTGTGCTCGGCTGGGAGATTGACCCATATCTGGAACCCATGGTTTCGCCCACCGTCGCGCAACAGGTCCTCATGAGGCAATTCGCTGTGGATAACCCCTCGGCCTGCCGTCATCCATTGAACGTCGCCTGGGCGCAGCGTTCCGCTGTTGCCAGCCGAATCTTCGTGGACCATGCATCCGTCGAGAAGGTAGGTCACCGTCTCGAACCCTCGGTGAGGATGAGACGGTGCTCCAACCGCTTCACCAGGACCGTAATCGACCGGTCCCATCTCATCGAGGAGTAGAAAGGGACTCATCATGGCACCCATGGCTGCTGGCCGGCGCACCACGAAACCGCCGCCTTCGCGCACGGTCCGTGTCGGAATGGTGGTGCGCACGGTCCGGGCCATGGCTCGAAGAGCAGAAACAGCGGCTATGAGACCTTGCACACGCCCATATACCTGCAACCACCCGTGAAATCATGGCGCGACTTGTGGTTGGCGGTGGATGCTTCTGGTGCATTGAGGCGGCGATGAAGGATTTGCGCGGCGTTCACGGGGNCCGACCGGGATACGCCGGAGGGCACGTCGAGCATCCCACCTATGAGCAGGTATGCGCCAAGCGCACCGGACATGCAGAGGTCGTTGAATTCGACTACGACGAGACGATCATCGACCACGCCACCATGCTTCGNGTGTTCTTTACGGCCCATGATCCAACCCAACGNAACCGGCAAGGAAACGACGTCGGACCTCANTATCGGAGCATCGTCTTNGTCGACGGAGACCACGAACGGGCCTCGCTCGAAACGGTCCTTGGCGAAGTGGCCGAATGGTACGACGAAGGCATTGTGACGGAGATTGAGGACCTCAACGCCCATCCATTTTGGACGGCAGAGGCCGTCCATCACGACTACTTCGCCAACAATCCGCAAAATCCCTACTGCGGTTTTGTGGTTGCACCAAAGGTCAACAAGGTGCGTGCCAAGCACGCCGCCTTGTTCGAGCGTTGATTCAGCACAGCTTTGCCAGACGACGTGCGACGTCTTCGAGGCTTTCCTGACGGGCATCTTCGCCCTTCTTTTCGATGGTTGATCGACCGACGACGTCGCAGCCAAGGAACAGAAACTGATTGCGCATCGCGGTGATGATGTACTCTCCACCGCCGCCAGACGACGTGGCCAAAGCAACAGGGCGCCCGTTGAACAAGGCACGGAAGTCTTGCCAGCGGGTCGAGAGCCACGTGATGGCATTCACCAGCGTTGGAGGAGTTGAACCGTTGTATTCTGGAGCACACACAAGCCAACCGTCGGTGGCTTCCAGCCGGCTCCACAGTCCGTCTAGGTCTTCAGGAGCTCCGTGTTCCTTGGAATGCGAGGTGGTGAATATCGGCAGATTGAGCTCTGCCAATTCNATCACGTCGGCGCTGTGACCCTCCGCCTCAAACACGCCAGCAAAGCGCTGGGCGAGGGAGAGGTTTCTGTCGCTGGTGGCGGCGATNATCGCGATGGAGGCCATGCGTCCCGGTTTGTGCTTCGGTCCTTGAAAGGTCGCCCGGACTCAGGGTTCAAAGCACAGCGACGTGGGCCAGTCGCATGGACGAACTCGTGCTCCAGCACGCCAGCGAAACCGACGAGGATTTCCTGATGTACACGAGCACCTTCTGCCCCTATTGCGTGGCCGCCAAGCGTCTGTTCAAGAGCAAGGGTCTGAGCTTCCGAGAGATCAACTTCGATCAACACCGTGGCATGCAAGGTCAAATCGTCCGTGAGACGGGACACCGCACCGTGCCCGTCATTCTCGACCTTCGTGGTGAACAGCCGATGTTCATTGGTGGATTTGACGAAACCAACCGCTACCTTGCCTGAGTGGCCACGTCCCAGCCGTCGGCCAAGGCCTCCAACCATTCCTTCACCGCGGCATGATGCTCGGTTGGNATCATGTGTCCCTTTGGGTGCTCGATGAGTTCCGTTGCCCATCCCGCGTCCTCAAACAAATGCGCAATGGCCCAACCGTCCTCGATGGGCACACGGACGTCGCGCTCACCGTGCATCCAAAAGAGGTGCTTGCGCTCGATTTCTTCCAGGCGAAGGCGAAGTTCCATCGGACGAATCAGACGGGTTCCGAGCGCGATNACGCCAACGATTCGGTCCGCTAACGGAAGGTGCAGCATTTCCTGGGCCATCGCCCCTCCCATGCTGAAACCACCGACCACCAGCGGTCCAGCGGGAGCATGACGAGCCACCACCTGTTCCAATTGAGCCAGCGAAGCATCCACATCGAACAGCTCTGTTCGGCTCAAATTGGCACGTCGCGTGGGTGATGCTGACCAATCCTCGTAGCGCCACCACGCAAAGCCTCGACGTGGGTGGTGAAATCGGCCTTCGGGAACGAGCAAGGTCCAGCCGTCAGGAAGAATGGCTTCGGCAAAGGGGCGCATCATCGCGGCCGTGCCGGTCATGCCGTGCATCATTAGCAGGGTTGGCATGCGGTCACCCGAGGGTCCAACTCTGTGAAATGGCGCCTGCGAGACGAACCTCGACGTGGGAGCCACCGCCCTGAACGGTCGCTGTCAGCTGGTANTCTCCGGAAACGGAAGGGATGGAACCCACGGCGCCGCGTTCTGCGGAACCCGCGCCCCAAGCACGGCTCAATGGGGAAGCGCTGGTGTGGTCACGGAGCACCAGCGAGCCACTTCCACCGGCTGCGATGTCAACGTCGAGGTACCAGATTAACCGGTCAAATCCTGCTCCAGATGGGTGCCCTTCGTCNAGNAAACTGTCACGGAACTCGGCGTCGCTGTCGGTGTACACGTCGACGAAGAGGTCGGTGGCACGCAAGAAATGCACCTGCCCGGCGTGGTCTTCACCCGACCCAGCGAGCACCATGCGAAGGCGGTCGACTCCTGCAGGGTCCGTCCANGTCAGATCGCGAAGGAAGCCGACGCCCCCGTCCATCGTGTACCGAAGGTCGTGACCGTCGGAGGAGGTGGCCACAACNGTAGCCACACCGCGGTCCACGAGCGTGGTCGTGGCGGTCCAATCTTGACCAAGGAGCGTGAANGTCCAGGAGTCGTCACGTTCGAAGGGGAAGGAGAACACCTGTTGGGCCTCGCCGTTTTCGTACACGCTGAGGGCGTCCATGGTCACCCGTCCCAAGAAGGGATTGTGGTTCACGACCGCGTGGCGCATCGCCTCACGTTCGCTGGAAATGCCGAGCATCCATTGCTCTTCCACAGGGTCCTCNTCCGCCACGACCAACCGCGCGGAATCTTCGCCGAATTCAGGGGTNACAAAGGTGTAGAGCCACCAATCGCCAACCTCCCAGGGAGGGGCCACAAGGCCTTCCTCGGCCGCAATTTCTGCGTCCGTCCTTGGTCCTTCAAGGCAACCAGCGAGGGCTGGGAGCAGCAGCAAGGCGACCAGAACCGCGGCTCGCATGCCTACCCCACCACGGGGCGTATTGATGAACCCGACGCGGGTTTCAGAGCAAACCTGTGGCGCTCAGGCTCGGGGCGATGACGACCGCCACGATGGACATGAGCTTGATCAGGATGTTGAGCGAGGGGCCCGAGGTGTCCTTGAACGGGTCACCAATGGTGTCGCCAATCACGGCAGCGGAGTGAGCGTCGTCGCCCTTCGCCGCACCTTCGATGTGGTCTTGCTCAATGGCCTTCTTCGCGTTGTCCCACGCACCACCGGCGTTGGCCATGAAGAGGGCCATCAGCACACCAGTGACCAGTGCGCCAGCCAGAAGACCGCCGAGGGCGGAAGCGCCCAACACAAAGCCGACCACGATGGGGGCGACGATGGCGAGAGCACCTGGAGGCATCATTTCGCGCAGCGCCGCCTTGGTCGAGATGTCAACGCAGGTGGCGGAGTCGGGCTTGACGCCCTCCTTGCCTTCGAGAAGGCCGGGAATCTCACGGAACTGACGGCGGATCTCTTCAACCATGTCGCCTGCAGCCTTGCCGACGGAATCCATGGTCATGGCCGCGACCACGAAGGGCAACGAGCCACCAATCAGGAGGCCGATGACGACCATGGGGTCGTCCAGCGTCAGGTCGATACTTTCGCCCGATGCAGCCACGGCGGTCTTGAAGGCCGCGAAGAGGGCGAGNGCTGTGAGCGCAGCGGAACCGATGGCGAAGCCCTTGCCGACGGCCGCGGTGGTGTTCCCGATGGAGTCGAGGGCGTCGGTGATGGCGCGAACGTCGTCACCAAGTTCAGACATCTCGGCGATGCCGCCAGCGTTGTCGGCCACGGGACCGTAGGCGTCCACGGTCATGGTCACACCCACAGTTCCGAGCATGCCCATGGCNGCCATGGCGATGCCGTAGAGGCCGAGGTCTCCACCGCCCATGGCTTCGTTGGCCCCGTAGATACCGATGGCGATGAGGATGATTGGGAGGAAGGTGGACATCATGCCCACGGAAAGACCGGCGATAGCGTTCGTGGCCGGACCGGACTTGGACATTTGTCCAATCTTGGGGATGGCACGAGGCTTGAGGCCGAACACGGGCTCGATGCCGGTGTAGTACTCAGTGACCAAGCCGATCAGGATACCGATGATGCTTCCAAGAATGACGGCGTACATCGGTTCGTAGCCCGTATCGAGTTCGAGGACGTTGATGGCGAGGAAGCCACCGATCCAAAACAACAGNGCGCCGATGAAGGTGGTGTTGCGCAGGGCGGCAGCAGGGTCCTTGCCGTTCTTCAGCACGGCCATCGAGAAGATGCCNACGATGGAGGCCACGTATCCGACGAAGCCGAGGAGGATGGGCAGGAGCACGTAGTGGCTCACGTCGCCAGCGGCGTCGATTTCGGTCGAACCTTGAGCGATGACCATCGCAGCGATGATGGAACCGACGAAGGACTCGAAGATGTCCGCGCCCATGCCGGCCACGTCACCCACGTTGTCGCCCACGTTGTCGG
The DNA here is from genome assembly GCA_002723635.1 of Methanobacteriota archaeon. GTDB lineage: Archaea > Thermoplasmatota > Poseidoniia > Poseidoniales > Poseidoniaceae > MGIIa-L3. The sequence continues at coordinate 86,691 of PBMM01000007.1, forward strand.
CGATGACGCCGGGGTTNCGNGGNTCGTCNTCGGGAANACCGGCNTCGACNTTGCCGACNAGNTCNGCGCCNACNTCNGCNGNCTTGGTGTAGATNCCACCGCCAACACGGGCGAAGAGTGCAATGCTGCTGGCACCCATGCCGAACCCGGCCGCGTATTGCAGAGAGGAGCCGGTGTAGGCCGCGCCGGTGTCGGCGTTGCCGAGCCAGAAGGCGATGATGGAAATCCCGAGGAGACCGAGTCCACCGACGGAGAGACCCATCACGGCGCCGCCGTTGTAGGACACCGCGAGGGCGGCGGGCTGGCCACCGTTCTTGGCGGCCATGGCGGTGCGGCCGTTGGCCGAGGTCGCAGAGCGCATGCCGGAGAACCCAGCAGCGACGCTTGCTGCGGCGCCGAGGATGAAGGCCACAACGGTTTCGATGCCACCGTCGCTGCCGTTGATGAGGAACAGCACCACGGAGACGATGACGACGAAGACACCGATGTACCGGTACTCCGAGGTCAGGAAGGCCATCGCACCCTTCTGAATTTCTTCAGTGATGTCTGCAACCTTCTCGTTGTCGATCTCGATGCTGTCGTTCTGGCGGTACAGGATGAAGGCCACAATCAACCCAATTAGGGCGACGGCGGCTGCAATCAGGGGGATGTTCTCCAACATAATGGGCACCTCTTCGCTCCCGTCGACCTGAGGACCTTACATAAGTGGTTCCCCATGCTTTCGGACCTCAGGTACCCGTTTCAGGAGTTGGCCTCAAGCGTCGTTCCATTCCTCGAGCCAAGCCTCGACCAAGCCGGGTAGCGTGCCACCTGCTGGGCCAAGGTGCACCTCGTCGAAGTCGTGCAGGTTAACCGGCGCTTCGAGGTTGACCAACACCGTCCTGGCTCCCACATTTCGTGCGGCAGCAGCAATGCCGGCAGCCGGATGGACGTGCCCTGACGTTCCGACGACCAAGCACAAATCTCCCATCCGGAGCGCATCGATGGCCGCATGGATGCGGTCCATTCCCATGGGAACCTCACCGAACCACACGATGTCTGGCCTCATTCGCGAGGGGGTGGAACAACATGTGCAATCCACGAAGGTGGAGGGATCGAGGTCTGCTTCACCCATGCGTTCCTGATGACGCCCGCTTCGTTCGCAACGCAGCATACGAAGTTGCCCGTGCATGGGGAGGAGCGAGGACGAACCTGCGCGCTGGTGCAAATCATCGACGTTTTGCGTGATGAGCAACATCTCGGGCCCTTCACGCTCAAGCCGAACCAATGCGTGATGGGCAGCGTTGGGTTCGACGTCCAACAGCGCCTTTCGACGAAGTGAATAGAAACGCCAAACGGTGTCCGGATCACGCCACCAAGCGGCTGGAGTGGCCACCTCTTCGATGCGATGGCCTTCCCACAGACCGTCCTCTCCACGGAAGGTGGCCACACCGGATTCGGCAGAAATCCCAGCCCCCGTCAAAACGACGATCCGGTTCGGCCGGGGCATGGACGGTTGAGTCCTTGGTTCACTTTGAACCCATCTCGTGTAGAGCGAGGCTTGAAACACCACGGCCACAAGAGACCTCCATGGCCATCACCGCGGACGAGGTCCTCGCCGAGATTGGCCCGGTCCAAGCGGTGCTTGATGAGCACGATGGCATCGTCAATGTGCTCGACACCAGCGGAGGCGTGGTCATGCTCTCCCTTGATGGAGGATGCACTGGTTGTTCCTCAACACCCATGACCGCGATGCAGATTTACTATGCACTCAAGCAACTCGACGCCGTTGACGACGTCGTCTTCGTTAACGGAGAATTGCCGGAGTACATGCGGACCTTCATCGATCAGCGGATGGCTGCAGAAGCCAACGGTGGAGAACCGATGGGTGAAATCATCTGAAACGGTCACTCCGACTCGTCGTCCACTCGGCCGATGCTGTGCGGGTTGGCTCCAAAACTCACGTTGGTGCCCTTGATGTTCATCCTGGCTGCGACGGCGATGAGCACACAAAACAGCGACAAGGGACGAGGGAGGTAATTTGAGCCCCACAGCTCACCTCCGGCCAAGGAAAGCCACCACAAGACCCCCGCTGCAATCACGAGCACGACCGCGATGATGTTCTGAGCCACCCGTTCTGCAGAAGGTGAGCGCGACAAAGTGGCAATGAAGGTGAACAACACCGCAGCCACCCCACAGAGGGATTCGGCCAAGGTCTCAATGAGGGTCACCTCAACCATGCTTCATGCTACAGGCGCTGCCTCATGAAGTGTCCGAGAGGGTCGTAAGGTTCTCATGCGCCGCGCCAAGGTTCCCGCATGGGCGGAGGAGGATTCAGTCTCCCTCGCCCGCGCCCTAGAGGGCCACCGTACTTTGGACGCAATCAAGTGGCTTCGGCCCTGCACCAGGTGGGTGTATTGCTGGAGTTGGCCGATGCCAACGTGTTCCGCATTCGCTCCTATCAAAACGGGTCACGAACCCTCGGCACCTTGACGGACGATCTCTGGGAACTGGTCCAAACAGGTCGCTTAGTGGAGATCAAAGGCATCGGGAAGGGCCTGGCCTCTGCCATCGACCAAGCGATGCGGGACGGAGCGTGGCCCAAGGACTGGGTGGAGTTGCATGAAAACACACCGCCAGGCATGCTCGAGATGTTGGACATCCCCGGCCTTGGACCGAAGCGCATCCGGATGATGCACGATGCCTTGGGGGTCACGTCGATTGAGGACCTCCGAACCGCCTGTGAATCCGGTCAAGTGGCGGAACTGAAGGGGTTCGGAGCCAAGTCCCAAACCAAACTTCTCGACGGCATCGACCTGCTAGCCCGCTTCCGTTCTCGACGACGGCTTGACGTGGGCCTGATGTACGGTGAGGCCTTCCAAAGCAGGGTGGCCACCATCGATGGCGTCCTACACGCCACGTTGGCGGGTTCGGCACGCCGACGACGCGAAACCATCGGCGACCTCGACCTCGTCGTCGCCGTTGAGGAGGAAAACCACAGCGCGGTGGCAGAAGCCATCCTTGCCCTTCCTGGCATTGCCGACGTGAAGGGCGCGGGATCCTCGAAGATCAGCCTCATCCTCGACACGGAAATTTTCGACGACGCCTTCGCCCTTCCTCACTTGGACGCCAACGTGCTGGACGCCATCGGAGGAGCAGAATACGAATCGATGGAAGCGGGCGGGACCATCGACGCGCAGGTCCGACTTGTCCCTCCACACGTGGCCCCGTTTACCCTTGCTTACTTCACTGGGAGCAAGGAGCATAACATCGCCATGCGTCAAAGGGCCATCGATCTCGGATTACGCCTCAACGAGTTTGGACTCATCCCCGAAGCGCTCGCGGGGGATCTCAAAGGCATGGACGCCGCCGTGCATTCGCTCAAAGCAAGCTCTGAGGCGGAGATTTACGCCCACCTTGGTTTGGCGTATGTCCCTCCAGAACTTCGTGAGGACATGGGTGAGGTCGTGGCAGCCTTGGAGCAGCGCCTCCCAGATTTGCTCGACTCCACCATGGTACGGGGAAGCCTCCACAACCACACCAACCTCTCCGACGGCGAAGCGAGCCTCGAAGTCATGGCCGATGCTGCNCAACGCATGGGATGGTCATGGCTTGGCGTTGCCGACCACTCACCGACCTTGGTCATCGCCAATGGCGCTTCGGCCGAAGATCTGCTTGCGCAAGGTGCTACGTTGCGTTCTGCAAATCAGGAATGGGCCACACAGGGGAAGGAATTCCGCTTGTTTCACGGCGTTGAATCAGACATCTTAGAGGATGGAAGGCTTGACCACCCAGACGAAGTGCTCAACGAATTGGATTATGTCGTCGCGAGCGTCCATGCGCTTGGTCGGTGGCGTGGACGGGATGAGCAGACCAACACGGAAGAGCTGCTGAAAGCCATCGACCATCCTGCCACGACGGTGCTCGGCCACCCGACAGGACGGATTCTCCAAGGGCGGGACGGCTATGAAGTGGATTTGATGGCCGTGCTCGACCACATGGCAGAACACAACGCCGATGGTCGGCTCAAAGCGGTGGAACTCAACGCGAGCCCCTACCGTCTCGACCTTGATTGGCGGCACTGCAAGCGAGCCAAGGAACTTGGCGTACCGGTCGTCATCAATCCAGATGCGCACTCGGTCCGCGGCCTGACCGACATGGCGTACGGCGTCATGGCCGCGCGCCGCGGTTGGCTTGGACCTGAAGACGTCTTGAACACGCTCAGTGGAGAAGCGATGGCCGCACGATTGCGTGGCGACGAAGGTTGAAGCGTCCCCGGGAGGCGTGAACATTCATGCGCACCGTCAGTGCCCTGTCCTTTGCAGGCGTTTTGGCCATCCCGGGCATGCTCGTTGGCCTTTTGGTGTGGTATTTGGTTGGTCAGCCCAGCGGAACATGGAACCCTGGCGTGATCTTTGCCTGCAACTTGATTCCGCTCGGGTCCATCGTCGGCGGTTTCATCATCGGATGGCGCTCAGGACGCGACCCCGTCGTCGAAAGTTGACTTCAGTGCAGGGTTTTGCAGATGACAGAGGCAGTCAGCAGCACAAAAGAAGTCGTCAATGGCTTCTTGATGCCGTTCTTTGCGATGTTCTGTTTTTTCATGGTCGTTGGAACGTTGACTGCCGATGATCCTTGGGGAGCGGTTGCCGCAGTCGGTTCAACGATGACGGTTTGGCCGTTCATCTCCCTCGTCTTCATGCTCTACTACAATTCGAATGGAAACAAGGACCGACGAAAGGGAGCAAAACATTCACTCATCGCATCCCTGGCCGCAGTCATGCTCGTGGTGGTGTTTGGCGGCATCCTACAATCATGAAATCTCAAGTTGGTCAAAACGAATGAGCAGCAGGGCCCGTTTTGGTCACCCGTTCGAGCGAAGGGTACCCTTGCAACTGGCCTGCAGTCACCGGTTCAGGATGAGCGAGGTTCGTGGCGGATGAAATCCGCCTGACCATCGGTGTCGATCAGGAACGCTTTGGGCCACGACGGCGACGCTTTCCGCCACCGCCTTCGGCTTCCTCACGCTTNGCACGCTCTTCGCGAGAGGAGCGGCGATTGCCTCCTCCGCCACCGCCACGCTTGCCGCCACCGCCCTGCTTGGCGATGTCAGCGCGGATCTTGCGCCCGTCGACCTCCTTGCCGTTGATCGCCTCGACGACCTTGGCGGCGTCGGCGTCCTCGGCAATGAAGACGAAACCGAAGCCCTTCGAGCGACCGTTGTCCATGACGAGGTCGGCACCAACCACGTTGGCGTGTTCAGCGACGAGGGACTTCAGCGCGTCCAGACCGGTGTCAAAGGAAAGGTTGCCCACGTAGAGTTTGGTGCCCTTGGGCTGAGGCTTNCGCTCCCCACGCTCCCGCTTCTGGTCCGCATCGCGAACACCAATGCGACGGCCGTTGATGCGCTTGCCGTCCAACGCTGCGATGGCGGCATCGGCGTGCGCCTTGTCACCGTAGGTGACGAAACCAAAGCCGCGTGAAGTGCCGGCATCGTCGGTCATCACAACGCAATCGGTCATGTCACCGTGCGCGGAGAAGAGTTCTCGGAGTTTGTCGGTGTCCACGCCACGGTCCAAGCCTCCGATGAAGAGGCGGCATCCGGGCGCGCTACGCTGACGGCGTTGTCCACCGCCACCGCCACCTGTGTCGAACCGTGGATAGGACCGAGGACGTCCGTCTTCACGGACGTCTTCTGCAAGGAAGCTAGCACGCGCGGCCGGACCCTTGGCAAAGTGAGCCTCGGTGGCGCCGGTCCAGCGCTTGCCTGCACCGTTCAGCGCAGCATGGCCTTCGCCGGTACCGTAGCCGTCCGCGAGAGCGCGGAAGGTGCGCTCGTCGCACGTCGGACATTGCATGTTCCAGTCGCCGTTCTGGTCGGGGACCATCATCGATCCGCAATGGTGGCAGAGGGCGTGAAGAACGCCGGAAGCAGGGTCATTGCGCATGTCAACGCGGAGCACTGGAGAGGCGGCGGTGACGACGGCGCGGCACACGTCGCGACGGCGGAGGGCGTCGCTGACCTGGTGGAGGTAGCGATCGACGATATCCGTAACGCGAAGTTGGGCACGAAGTTGGTTGGCGACCGGAGGGANGTTTTGGCCTTCGAGGCTGACGATCACCAATTCAGCGTTCTTTTCGTTGACCTTGTCCACGATGCCGATGACGACGTCACCGACTTTGATGTCAAGCACGTGNTTCAGCGCTTCCACGCTGACGGTCCCGTCCCCTTCGTGGACGTGTCCGAGCACGGTTGCGATGAGGTCGTTGCCGTGTACGGCTGTGCCGGGTCCAGCGGTTTGGGCAGGGTGGGCCCCGACAATGGCGCCGGGGGTGACGAGGCTCGTCGTCATGAAATCACGTCGTGCGACACCGAGGTGGCGCGTGCGGGCCTCACGGACCCTCCTTTTGAATGCGTTCCTCAGCCGGGAGGCGGACGAAACGGCGGCAGATGACCTCCGTGTCGCGTCGACCGCTTCGTTGGTGGGCGTGAACCAAGGGCAAACGGAATGGAGCGCGCAGCACAACTTCGGACGTCCAGCCGTGGTCGGAGGCCAGGGCTTCCACATGACCTGCTTCGGCATGATGCATGAGGTGGACCACCTCCGCGTCGCTGGCGAACATGGCCTCGAGTACCGGTCGGTCCGCCGCTGTTGTTTGAACGCCCCATGGAGGGTTGCTGATGAGCACGCAACCCTTCACTGGACCGAGGTCCNCCACGCCATGGACCGTTGCGANCTTGACGGTCGCTTCGACGCCCATGTGTGCAGCGTTCCTGGACGCAACCTCTGCCACGGTTGGATCTGCTTCGATGAGGCAAAGCGAGCGGGCGCCAAACATGTGCGCCCCCAAACCAAGGATGCCGTTGCCGGCTCCGACGTCAACCACATACCGATCCTCGAGATCCCCGTAGCCAGACACCGCTGCCAACCAGCGAGCAGCCAGATCNCCCTCNGTNGCGTATTGTTCCAAATCAGCGCGAAGCAGGGGATGGTCTTCCAACGAAGACAGAGCCATCGCCACGTGCCGNAGGCGCACGGCATTCACCAGCGTGGCGGTTGACCCTGACCGTAGCCTTGCTGGGCCTGAATCTGCTGCATGATCGCTCGAATCTGTTCTGCTTCAGCGCGAAGCCGCGCCAACAATTGCTCGCCCGGTTGTTGAGNACCACAGAAACGGCAGAAGCGGATGTTGTCGGGATGTTGTTGCCCGCAGTTGATGCAGAATCCCATGCCCTGAGGTCGGCATGACCGGCTTCAACCTTGCTGCCCTGTCATCTCAACGAAAAGCGCCCAAGCATTGAGTTCGGCGGCCATGGCACGTTCGTTGAGATCCTCCCAGCGCGGGTCGTCCATCATGTCGCCAGGTTCCACACCTGCGTCAAGCAACTCCTGAATGAGGGCCCGGAATTCTGACTCGATTGGGGACATCTCTGGGCCGGCGGGCGCAGGAGGCGCTTCCTCGACGGCTTCGATGGCGGGAACTTCTGAGGCAGATTCTGGGGGTGGACTTGGTGGCAAAGGAGGCATGGGCGCCCCTGGAAGGGCCACCGTCTCGACCTCAGCAGCCACCATTTCTTCCATGGCTTCGTCCACACGACGGCTAACGTTCTCGAGCAAGGTTTCGGGGCGATCGGGTTGTGCCANGTCTGGGAGCGGCACAGGCACCTCTTCAGCGACGGNCCCTTCTGCCTCGCCNGTGGGTGCAGGGGCCGGGTCCTCTGAGGGGACGTCAGGGGCCTCTGTTTCGTGTTGAGAAGGCGGCGTTTCAACGGCCTCAACGACCGGTTGTGGCGTCGGGCGTTCGAGACGCCCCACACCAAGCACTTCCGCTTGCTGCCGCGCGTGTTCTGCTGCCTTTCGCTTTGGCAGACTCACGTAGCATTTTCCAGCCAAAGAGGCCACAGAAAAGGGCAGGTGGTAACGGTCAATGGAAGGGAGATCCGGGTGACGGAAGAGCAACAATCGCTCTGTTTCGAAACGACGTTGGTTTGGCAAGCCCATGGAAAACGGGACGGGTTGGACTTCGACCGTGCTGCGCAGCCAACCCTCTCGCGTGACCAGATGTTGCAACCATGCGCCAAGATCCGATGAAGCGAGGTCAACGAAGAGGAAGGAAGCCAACCGTGGATCGAGACCTTGCTCTTGGAGCAAAGGAGCTTCTGCACGTGGGCGATGAAACATCGACATCACGGGTTGTCCATGCTCGACCATGTCGCCGTGCATCTCGTACAACTTGCGCTCCTTGCGAGGCATCATCATCAGAACGCGGGTGCGGGTGGCCGCAGGATCCCAGATGGCACCCCAACGCGAGGTGGCCTCGGCGAGGAGTTGTCCAATGGTCGCGTCTGGTATCATTGCCGTGACGCCCATGCCCTCACCTTGTCATCGAACATGCCTTGGGGTTTGAATGGATTCCGACGTCTAGGACCACTGAGTCGAAGCCAATTCCGCCAACAAGACCACGCCACCTGCAGCCCCACGAACGGTGTTGTGNGACAAAGAACGCAAGCGCACGCGAGAAGGTCCCTCCATCACGACGTCTCCGACGACCACGGCCATGCCGGCTTGGAGGTCGGTCGCAGGATTCACCTCTGCAGGGAATCCAAGGCCGTCGGCCCACAAGTGAGTCTCCCTACGTACAGAACCCTCAACGCGCATCAGCGGTTTGAGAGGAGCCGAGGGCAGCCCTACGGCATCAGGATGTGGCGCAAAGGCGTCAAGCGCAGCGTTAACGTCCTGCAAAGCCACTGGTTGAGCCAACTCAAACACGACGTCAACGATGTGGCCATCTGCCTCGTCCACGCGCTGGCACCTCATGCGGCCGTCGATGGTGGCAGGCTCGATCTTCCCTTGGGCTAGACGGCCGGTGATCCACGTCAACTCTGCCATGGTTTTCTCCGCCTCACCTGGNATGTCAGGCGTCAACGATACCTCACCTCGCAACAAAGCGTACCCGGCGCCTGAGCGGGCCTGTTCGCTGGTGGCGTGGTAGTTTACCACCCCAAAGGCACGATGGAGGGCGAGGTAGGGCATCAACAACGGAATCAACGTGCAGTTCGTTGCGCATGCATGGAGAAATTCACCCTCTGGACGGACACGAAGGTGNTGGGGGTTCAAGTCCGCGACCACAAGAGGGACGTCGGCGCGCCTCCGATGCGCGCTGGCGTTTGAACAGACGCGGAATCCGCCGTCGACAAGGTGCGTTTCCAAGGACAACGCCACGTCAGAGGGAACTGCAGAAAAGGCCCACGTCACGCCCAAATCATGCAATTTTCCGACCAAACCGGGATCTTGAACGTCGAGCACGGGGGGGAGATCGAGGGCGGGCGCATGCCCTTCGAGACCCCATGTCAGGTCTGCAGGATTCGTTCCAGCCGTCCGTGCCGAACCCGCCAGTGCTCGGACCTCGAACATGGGATGGTTGGCGAGCCGCTGCTGAAGCCGTTGGCCGACAAGGCCCGAAGCGCCCAACACCACCGCCCCGCGCACCATGAGATACGTCCTCTATTTCGTTGGACNNCGACGAAGTGCATCAAAGGTGCGTTTTCCTTGCACCCATGACTTTGCGTACGAGCAATTTCCGGAGGATTCGGACGCCGTCCAGCACCGAGGTAAGTTTGGCTTCTCCTTTCCGGGAGCGGTACGGTATGCAGACCCAACGTGGGGCGTGCCCCAAACTGGCCAAGCTGGCAAACAATTCTGCTTCCAATTCGAACCCCATGCTGTTGAGGCGCAGGCGTTCGACTGCATCCCGACGGATGACCCAACATCCAGAGCACACGTCCGCTGCATCTGCACGGTGCACGACCGTGGCGACNGCACTCAAGAAGCGGTTTCCGAGGTAATTGAGGCGGCTCATGGCGTCATGTTCCAGCGGACCACGAAGGCGGTCGCCCACCAAGACAGCGTGCTGATCAAGTTCTGTCATCATGCCGTTCAACGCGTCCACAGGATAGGTTCCGTCTGCGTCAATCATGGCCAGAGCATCCCAAGAGCCAGCCAGAAAGACATCGATGGCCGTTCGGATGGCGGCTCCTTTTCCTCGTCCTCGTTGTGGGACCACATGCACGCCGGCCGCCTCGGCCATCGACACCGTGGCGTCTTGGCTGTGACCGTCGACCACGAGCACGTCAAAGCGTTCGTGATGCGCCAAAGCGTCTTCGAGAACCTCGCGTACTCCCGCTTCCTCATCGAGGGTCGGCAGCACGAGCAAGGCCCGCATGAGCCTCCCTCAGCGGCCCTGATGTTCATGCTTTGGACGGCGCAAGATGGAAGGTGATGGCNTGCACCCTCAGCCCCGCAGCATCGAGAAGTCGGTCGCTGCGCCCCGAAGCCCCTGCGGGATTCACCCAACGTGTCGAGGGGTCGTCCAAGGAGAAGTGCGCCTCGCTGGATGGCTCCGTTTCTCCGCAAAGACGGTCATGACCAGCGGGTCCGGCAAGGTCCGCCGACCATGCGCCAATCTGAACCTGGGCCGAATCCAGCGCACCAAGCCTCTCGACGTGAATGCAAACCTCAACNGGCTCGACAGGAAGGCCCTGCGGCATCATGAACGCCACGTTGACCGATGCTGGAGCGTCAATGACCGCCCGCTTTGACCCGAGGTCGTGAGGNTCGTTCCAACGCTGGGCGGACCATGGGTCCGGTCGCATGACGCACGCAGCGNTTGCGCATGATGCATCAGCAACCTTGGCTGAGCCAAGGAAGTCTTCAACGGGTTCTGAACGCAGCGCCCAAGCCCTGCTCCCTGAGACCTCATGCACGGTTTCCCACCACGACGAGCGCTCCAACACCCAGCCCAGCGCCCCATACGGACTTGAGATGGCCCAACCAATGCCCAAGGCTTCGAGGGTGTCGACGTCATCCGTCAACACCGCTTGAGTCGCCTTGAGATGGACCTCATGCTGCCCGTCATGGACACCGAGGTCCACCCCTACGGTGAGGTTGAGACCTGCAAGCACCATCGCCTCGCCCCAAGGGGCCTGTTCTGCGTAAACGAGGGCGTCCCCTGCGACATCACGAAGGTGTTCAGCCACGTCGAAATCGCCTGGTGCGACGGCCAAGGTTTCCTCATGCTCCCAAAGACGAACCATGGCACCCGTGGCCAGCACGCTCCCAAGGCAAACAAGCACGACCAAGCCGACGGCGACCGAACGAGGAGCGCAAGGATCTCCTTCGACCACGAACAACTTTGGCGATNACCCGTCGGTGCGNAGGGCTGTCGAATCTGACCACCACAACGCCGTTAATGCTGCCGCAGGCAGGTGGAAGGCGTACATGCCCATCGCATAGAGACCGGCGCCGAGGTTGGTGATCACGGGCCCTCGGGCCCCTTCTGGGAGAAGATGGACCAGGCTCAGCATCCACGTCAACACCAACCAGACCACGAGCACCCTCGATTCGANGTGCCCTCGCAACCGCCATCCAGCGAAACCAGCCAAGATCAGCAAGGGGCTGCCGTAGGCCAGCATCGGCCATCCGCCCTGCCAACCGTCCTCAGCAAAGGGCGCCTCAAGACGAACGTCTTGGCTTAATGAAGCNACGCCGAGCAACAGGAGCGTGAGTCCAAACAGGACCAGCACGTCCAGCCGGACACGAGCGAAGGATCCCTTGGACAGGCCTGCACAGGCCACGTCGGCGACCAAGAGAAGCACAAGAATCAGCGCACCCGCAGGATGCATCATCGAGGCGACCACCGCTCCGGCAAGCAACGTCAGTCGTTTTTGCCAGCGTGGACCCTCNTCGTCCAACACCATGCCAATGCTGGCTGGAACGAGGGCGAGGGAAGCCACGGTAGGCCAACCNCTGTCGAGAATTTTCGANAACACACCGATAGCGAGGACCATCGCCAGCACCGCTTCGGCTCCGGCTCCGTGGCGGTCCATGGCCGACATCATTCCAAGCATCAACGCAGCCAGTGTGAACTGCCCAACGGCAAGGCCCACGGCAGGGAGCGCCAGTCCAGTCAACTGTGACACGAAGGCCAACATCGCGGGCAAGCCGGGAGGGTAAAGCCAAGCGTGACCAAGGGCGGAAGAGAAGGAACCGCGTTCCACCAGATGGTGCGCAAGGGCCGTAAATCCAACCCAATCAACCCCTTGCGAGACGTCGGCGTTGAACACCGGAAGCAACGCCAAAGCGATGAGGATTCCAACAATCCACGTCCGCCGTGGTGAGCGTTGCGCACGAAGCCAATCGGAACGGTCAGACGACGCGGTGTGATTCGAAGCGCTGCGAATCAACACCACGCCGAGTCCTTGGAGCAGGATGGTGACCAAGCACGCCGTACTGAAGGACCATGTTCCGATGAGAACCAAGGCCCCGAAGGCCCCGCCGTGGGCCGCCAAGCCGAGCGCGGGTGCGGCACACCACGTCCGAAGGCGGCCCCCTGTGGCGTCCAGCCACATGGCAAGGCCGAGTCCCGGAAGCACGGTCAGCAGGCTTAGGGCGAGCAAGGCCTGCATGACCCCTGCTCAGGCCGCAGGTGGTTGAGCCTTGCCGACGAAGACCTATGACGCTGGCCGCCTTGGCCCGAACATGGACGATTGGCCGTTCCATCCTGTCATGGACATGCCAGGCGGCTATTGGGTGCTGGATTTGACGCGCCAGCCCGTCGAAGGTTGGCAGGCGCCTTTCCCGTTCACGGTAGGGCGGTACGACGAGGCACGGCCATGGATGTACGACACGCCCCTGTTCGGCGGGGAACGGCACGTGCACATTGGCTTGGATCTTGGCGGCCCTGAAGGAACGCCGGTGCATGCCTTTGCAGAAGGTTCGATCCATGCGGTGGGGTACGAAGAGGACGACGGAGGGTACGGTTCGACAATCGTCACCGTACACGACATCAATCTCCCATCGCACGTGAACCACCCTTGGGCGGGCACGCCTCAACGCATCTGGGTCCTGCACGGGCACCTTGCTCGGTCCGACCTGGAGCGGTGGAAGGTCGGCGACGCGGTTGAACAAGGCGATGTTGTTGGTCACCTTGGAGGGCCGCATGAAAACGGTGGATGGGCTCCTCACGTCCATCTGCAATTAGCAACGGAAGCAACAGATGGCATCGAGATGCCTGGAGTGGTCAGACCTGAGGACCGAGAGGAGGCTTTGCGCACCTATCCTGACCCACGTTTGGTCGCAGGTGGCCTCTACTGAGCGATCATGCGTGATCGGCCAAGGAGGCCTTCAAGGAGGCGATTGGACCGATGCTCGTAGGGTCTTTTCCAGCGAGAACGGCCAAGGTCACTGAGAGCCAATCCATCACGATGCAATGGTAGAGCATGGCCTCAAGCAAGGTGGCTCCCTCGCCGAACAACTGCCACGCCGCTTCTGTCTCAAGGTGTTGCACCATCCATGCGTTCCGTGCTTTCACATGAGGTTGCAAACCACCCCACGACAGCAAAAGCACCGCTTGATCTGGGACGGTAGGGTCTGCGACTCCGCCCGTTCCACCCCATGCAACCAGTTCGTTGTGGTTCATCTCAGGAACCACGCCAACGCGGGCAAAACGAGCGGCATTTTCGTTGACCTGATTCTTGAATCGCGTCAGAACTGGAGCCAATTCCGTCGGGCCAAGGAGGGCCATTGAACGGTCGAGCAAAGCTTCCGCCAATGCTTCGACGCCACCCTCGGTCCCTGCAAGGGGGTCGAGACGTGCTGAAGCAGCCCGAAGACGTTCAATCATCCCCGCGTTGTCCTCCCCTTCCGGGAGAAGACCAAGGCAGCGCATCAAGGCCACTTGGCGGCCAAAGATGTGGCCAAATCCAGACCGAGGAGGTTGGCCTCCGGGGGCGCCGAGGAGATGAACGTCGTGATGTGTTTCCGCCAAACCTGCGAGTTCCCCCCCTGTGGCGAGCACCACCACCGTCAGGCCCTTTGCAATCGCCATCCGGGTCGCGCTGAGGGTCTCCGCCGTGTTTCCTGAGTAGGAGGTTGCAAGGACCAACCAATCTGGGTTGACCCATTGAGGGAGAAAGGCATCCGTGTGAGACAGCACTGGCACGCTGCCGTTGTGGTCCGCAAGGGCCGAAAGGAAAGAGCCGCCGGCCGCCGAGCCGCCCATGCCAAGGCACAGAAGGCCGGAAAACTGACGCTCGCGGAGGTCAGCCAACCAAGGACATGTTCGCTCGTTCACCGCTCCAAAGGCGCTATCGAGGTCATCGACGAATCTGCGCACGTACCCAAACATGTCCTCGCTGTCCAGCGCATTGACGCGAGCGGGAAGCGGGAGCGGGCCCTCGACCATGCACCGTGTGGAGGCACGGGTCCTCATGGACCCTTCGTCAGCAAATCCCGATCTTGACCAACATGGGGCAAGGCGAGCCATTCGCCCTCCACGCGAGCCAGCACCAAACGGGAGCCGCTCTCGTGATCCCATGGAAGAGCGACGGCCTCCACCTTCCACGTCAGAGGATCNAGGACCTCCGCTGCACTGGAGTCTTCGGACAACACGTCAGCCACGACCAAGTCCCGATGGCGGCACATCACCACGGCATGTTCCAAGTCACGCCACGACGCACCCGTGCGTTCGTGGCGTTCGACGCGCTCCAAAATCACCCCATCTTTTGTCCACGACGTTGGCCGCCACATGGCGTCACGCCAACGCACCACATCGCCGAGCGCATAACCGGGCATACGGTATAACAGCGTNAAACGAGTCACGTCAACGCCGTCTTTCCGACCCACGGTCGAATTGGTTTCGATGGTCTGACCACCGTGGTGTTGGACGAGATGGCGGCCCCACGCACGGGCGAGGCCCTTGGATCCCAGAACAACGTCGTAACCGCCTTGTACGGGCCCCTCTTTGGTGATGAAGAACATCGGATCTTCAGGCATGTCGCCAACCACGGTGTCTAGCGTGCCTCGAAGCGTGGTCAATTCCACTTCATCGAGCCGTCGACCGCTTGAGCGAAGTTGAACGGTGGCCTCGAAGTAATTCCCAGCCCGTCGCGTGCACGTNAAGCAAACGCCGTTGCTCATCCTTGCCCGGACCGTGTGCTCCTCGGTGTACAGCAGGTCATTGATGACACCCTCGGCCTGAACGTGAAGCAGGGTGTGGCGATCGGTGATCGGTTGAGCCATCATGCCGATGGAGATGTCTTCTGCATCCTCGTGGAAGGTGACGTGACGTTGCACAAGGTCGTCCATTAGTGCTTCATTTTCGATGAAGGTCCATCGCCCCTCAACCTCGGTGGCACCACAGCGGGCACATCGGGTCCACGGAATGTTGTCGGGTGCCCGCATCAAGGTTGTCCGTTCCCTCGAACAGGACTCGCACATCCCGTCGGTGAACAGGGGCGGTGCTGCACCACACACGAGGCAAAAGGCCCCGCCGAGATCGACCCCCATACCATGTCGGTCGGCGCGTCTCCCTTCAGGCTAGCGCTCGTCATCGAGCACAGGGTCCACATTGCCGTCGTTGAGCCCAAGCGCCGCTTCCGTGGAAGCAAGCCGACGTTCGATGTCGCGAGCACGGGACATGACCGTCCACGTCCACACGCCCAAGGCCGTAAGCATCCCGAGATAGCCAAGTGCCAAGGCGATCATACCGTTCATTCTGTCGCCTCCACGTCGAGTTTGCCTTGCAGGCGGTCAAGCCGCTGTTCGAGCGAGGTCAAATGAACGCTTTCCACGAGATGACCGACGATGAG
The DNA here is from genome assembly GCA_002723635.1 of Methanobacteriota archaeon. Taxonomy (GTDB): domain Archaea; phylum Thermoplasmatota; class Poseidoniia; order Poseidoniales; family Poseidoniaceae; genus MGIIa-L3. The sequence continues at coordinate 102,319 of PBMM01000007.1, forward strand.
CACGGTGAACGAGAGGGCNGCGAAGCCGAGCAAGGCACCCATTTCGGGCGCTAACGAACCGCCACCGTCACCCGATGCGATGACGGGTCCCGGATGGCGGATCTGCCAGATTCGTGTGGCGATGTACGTGAGCGGAACAAGGACGAATCCGAACAGCCCTGCCGTGGCAAAGGTGTCACGCGATTCGACTCCATCNGGTTGTGCACGCCGGCCAAGGACCAGCACCAAGGCCAGCAAGGTCAGAAGCGCGAAGCTGTTCAAGCGCACGTCGGTCCAATCCCACGGAACCCCCCATTCTGCAGCACCCCACAGGCAACCTGACCAGACGGCCATCAGCCCCGTTGCGAGGCCTGCCTCGCTCCCTGCCACATGCAAGCGCCAGCCGAGGGCAGACCTTCGAACAAACCAAAGTGCGGAACCGACAAACAACACGCCAAATGCGATCATGGCCATCCATGCGCTTGGCACGTGCCAGTAAAAGAGACGCTGGGCATCCGGCGATTCGAAGGCATCGTTGGGCACGCTTGGAACCCAAAGAAAAGCCAACCCAAGAGCGGCGCTTGCTCCAATGTAGCCCAAGGCCAACCACATGCGGCCCTTGTGTTGGCCACCGACAAAGATCACGCAGAAGGCGAACGCGACCATCCAAACGCTTGGTAGGAAGAGGTAGAACGATTGCTGCGCCTCATGAGAATCAAAGACTACGGTGGGCAACCACAGCGAAGCGAGGAGAAAAACCAGGCCCCCCGCAATGTAAAGGGAAAGGGAACGANCCTCCTCTTTGCCCTCCCCCATATCNTCACCTTGAGCACGCGGGATTTGAACCATGTTCATGCGAGCAGGTCCAACAGAAGACCGAATGGGAGCACCACAATGGGCATCAGCAGACGCAGATGAATGCTTTCTGGTCGCGCCAACCGGAGGCCGAGGGCGTCTGCTGCGGCCACGCATTGGCTGAGAAGGAGACCAACGCCTGCGCCGGCGAGNACCACGTCCAAACCAACGTTGGCGTCGAGAAGGATTCCCATCAGCAGCGGACCAAGCGCCCCCAACACCAACGGCGTGAATGGGTCGCGCGGCCGAAGACCGAGGGCCATCAACCGGCTGAAAGCACGGTCTCGTCGCAGCGTGAGCAAAGCAGCATCGCCGGCTGAACCGGCCACAAGGGAAGGCAGGAGGAGGAGCCCAAGCATGGCCGTGGGCGACAGGGTCATCACGCTTGAAGCGTCGAAGAGGAGAGCGCCCACGGCCAAGGCCATNAGCACCCCGAGAACGGATCCCGAGAGTGGCGTTCCACCCGACCACGCATACCTGCGACCAAGGCTCCATGCCGAAGGCCGGGAGGCACCCGCAGACAGCTTGGGCCATGACTCATCCGTCTGTGCTTCCGTAGCGTCGTGTTCAACCGCATGGAGTTGGCCTTCCTCCAACTCATACGCGTGGGTGACGGAAGGAAACTGCTCTGGATGGTGCGTGCCGATCAGCACCGTCGCACCTCGACGCACCACGTCAGCCACCAACGCGGCGACGGTGGCCCGGCCACCCTCGTCGAGGGCCGCCATGGGTTCGTCGAGNACAAGGAGTCGCTCGCCGTCGTTCACGAGACCAGGAAGCAAGGATCCGAGGACGCTCACCTTCCTTCGCTGACCCTCTGAAAGCGTGAGCATGCGGTCATCCAAACGATGCCGAAGGTTCATCCGTTGGGCCAAAGCGGCCAATTCCTCGTCGTTGATGCATGCACCGGCACTTGAGGCGCAGACCTCCAAATGATGACGGACGCTTTGATCACGCACGCTTCCATCGCTTTGCAGCAGCACGCCAAGTGGGAGATGGGGCCGTCGTGCGTGCCGACCGTCAGCGTCTCGAACGACCTTCCCTTGAGCGCGGACCTCGCCCTCCTCGAGCGGGTGCAATCCAAGCACCGCCTCGATGAGGGTGGACTTCCCAGTTCCGTTTTCACCCAGCAAAAGGGTGCATGTTCCGGTATTGAGCGTGAGGTCGGTGCCTCTCAGGACGGTCTGTTGCCCACGACGGACCACCAGTCCGCGTGCTTCGAGCACCGCGCCCATGCCGAGGCGATTGGACCCCCACCCAAGAAGCCGCCGACCCGCGAAGCGTCAAAGCAGAGGGCACCAACGTCACCACATGGCCACGGTTCCGTTCGCGTGGCCGTCGCTCACGCTGCTCGAACAGTTCCTCGTTGTAGGGTGGTGCTTGGCCGTCATCGTACCTATGGCGTACGCTGTTCGTTCCAAGGCGCCGCTGTCTCTGGGTATCGTGCTTGCTGTCCTCTTTGGTTCGGTGATGCAAGCCCTCATCGGTGCGATGTACCGCATGGACTTGATTCAGGACTTCGTGCTCTGGTTCGATCTGGTGTTGATTCCTGGCCGGATGAACGATCCGCGTTGGTGGCACACCGCGATCACCGCAGGATTCCTTCATGCCCAATTCGACCTGATGCACGTGCTCGGAAACGTGGTCATCTTGGCCCTTGTTGGCGTGCCCCTTGAGCAACGCCTTGGAACCAAACGGTACGCTGCGGTGTACGCCATCGGTCTGATTGGCGGATCTTTGGCGTGGACGCTGGCCAACTGGCAGAGCATCACACCAGCATGGGGTGCGAGCGGAGCGGCCTTCGGCCTGCTCGGCGCCTACTTGGCCGGTTGGCCACGGGATGAAATTCCCTTCCCGTTGATTTTGATTCGGCCGTGGCCGGTCAGCCTCATCGCTCTCCTGTACTTCGGCCTTGAAATCGCGCGCTGGTGGGCTGCAGAAGGCGGGGCAGCTGGGAACGTTGCTCATATGGCCCATTTGGGTGGATTCCTTGCGACCTACCTCACGCTGCCGTTGATCGCACGCGGAGGCCCAGTGCCGAGGGGCGTGGTCGATGGAGGGCCCAGCGGATTGTCCACACTCCATGGCCGTCGTGATGCCATTCGAAGCAGCATGACCAACCTGAGGNACGTCGACGACCCGTGGACGGCCCAAGGGCTGCCGGTGCCAAAACGCGCACGCGGCGTCCTCGCCTCGTTGTTGGATGCGTCGGATGAACCAGAGACCCGATTGGCTTGGTTCGAACAATTGGCAAACATGGTGCAGTGCCCGGTTTGTGACGGAGACGTCGGGGTGGTCGAGCGGAAAAACGGTCCCCGGTTGCAATGTGCCAACGACCCTCAGCACCTCGACTGGCCCCCTAGTGAAGAGGCAACGGGATAGGCTCAAAGGTGTCCGAATGGACCGTTCCTTGATGGGCGGAAGCGCGGACAAGGGTGCACGCGGCACGCGCGTTGCCCTCTTTCTTCTCGTTCTGATGGTCACAGGACCGGCCGCAGCGGGCAGTGAGGCCTTGCTTCCCGAAGCCGAACCGCGCGTCAACGTGGTCGATGGCGTCCCTCCCTTGATGTGCGGAGAGGACCTCTGTGCAGCACCTGATCGCTGGCCTGACCGGGCAGAACGTCAGGCCGAGGAAGCCTACGGCTGGTGGCACCGCTACGGACCCGACCTTGACGGCAACGGCATGGACGACCGCCTTCAGCGCGTCCTCGACGGCGCCCCTTCTGTGTCTCCGACGGCGATTGAGGGTGCGGACGGACGTCTCACGGTCGCCGTTGTGGTTGATTTCGCATGGCACCCTAGCGAGGCCGATGTCGCTGCACTCCGCGCCATCCTCGACGCCCATGGATGGGTTGGCGAGGAAGGAGGCGCGTGGTTTGACCTCCCAGAGAGTTTGGATTCNGTCGTCCTTGACCGCGTTCCTGTTTCTGCCCTTCTGGACATTTGGCGCCTCGAGGGCGTTGTTGTGGTTGAGATGCAGAACGTCCTCGTACCCACCAACGACGTGGCCTCAAAAGCCATCCGAGCACGCGACAGCGAGGTCTATGCCGGCGAAGTTCATCCNACCGGGCTGACGGGCGCCGGCGTGGTCATCGCGGTGCTCGACACCGGCGTGGACAACGAGCACCGGAGCCTCAATGANTTCGACGACTCTGGCGANGCNCCCGATTTGGATCCGCTTTCCTACGACGACCACAAGTGGGTCGCAGGATTTGACGCCACGTCCTCCTCATCGAACCCGGACGGGTCACAAGACCCAGACGACGGACAAGGGCACGGTACGCACGTTGCCGGCAGTGCACTTGGCACGGGTGATTCCTCCCGGCAACACATGGGAACAGCCCCCGGTGCTTTCCTTGTTGACGTCAAGGTGCTGACCGATGCGGGATTTTCCAGCAGCAACTCAGAGTATTCCATCAACGGCATCCAATGGGTGATCAACAACGCCAACACGGATTGGGGTCACAATGGATCCGCAAAGGGAATTCAAATCGCGTCGATGTCCTTCGGCTCGGCCAGTTCTCCACTCAACCCGAACGACACCGGAGACAACGGTTCGAGCGCTGAAGCGCGGCAGGTGAACAATGCCGTTGAGGCCGGCGTGATCTGTGTGATTGCCATGGGCAACGATGGCGCTCGACGCGTGCCTTCTCCTGCCAGCGCCGACAAGGGCATCGCCATCTCTGCGGCCAACGACCGGGGCACCATCAACCGCACCGACGATTCCACGGCGAGTTACACGAACTATGGCCCACGCGACGATGACGGTGACGACGATGACCTGGACGAACTGAAACCCGATTTGGCGTCCTATGGCACCGGCATCACCAGCGCCAGCGCGGCCACGGGCACGACCTTCCCCGGCCAGCCCGACCGAGCGAAGGCCGACAGCGGTTACGATTCGAAAGACGGGACGAGCATGGCCACGCCTCTTGCCTCGGGGGTTGTTGCCCTCATGCTCGAAGCCGATCCTTCGCTGACGCCAGATGAGGTGAAGCAATTCCTTCATGACTCCGCAGAACGCCAAGGAAGCGCCAGCGAACCCTCAATCGACCCACACTGGAATGAGAAGTGGGGCTGGGGACTCATCGACGCTTCATGTGCCGTGGATTTGGTCCTGGAACGCACCTGCACCTCGCTGACCGGCGGGACCGTCATCGCACCACCGCCAGTCGGTGACGGCGATGGAAATCACGTGGACATCACCTCCCATCAGAACGGCAGCCTCCTGCTGGCTGGAGACCGCGTGCGCTTCCAAGGCAGCGTGGAGGATACGGCTGACCGCACCTACACCGAAGTGGAAGTCCGTCTTGAACAGTACAGAGACGGCTCCAGCAACCCTGTTGAGCTCCTCGATTGGCGCAATGCGGGCGGTGACCCAAGCGCCTGGTTCCTCGACGTCACTCTCAGCGACGATTGGGTCGACGAGGACGAGGATTACACCCTGATTTTGGCTCGCGCGCGCACCGATGCTGGCGATGTGTCTGCGACAGACGTTCGTTGGATGAATCTTGGACGCATGTCGGCCAGCATCTCCTCGCCTTCGGCACAAACCGTGCTCGAAGGCAGCGTCACCTTCAGCGGAACCGCCCAAGGCCCTGAGCCAAGCGCGGTTGAAGCCCGCATCGGAAACGGGCCATGGAACGAGGTTGCCACGTTGGACGACGAAGATTTCGTGCTCCAAGAGTGGACATGGACGTGGGATTCCACCTCGGTCGAAGACGGTGACCACTACGTCGCCGTGCGCTTTGTCAATCAGTCCGGGTCTGTCAGCGAACCCTTCCGTCGAACCTACGAAGTGGACAACCTCCCTGCAGCGCCTGAAGTGGCGCTCAGTGGGATTTCAAACGTCTACGACCAAGGCCTCATCGCGACCACGGCCGTGGCTGGCTCCATCCTCGAAGTACGGTTCGAGTTCCTGAACGACGGAGACGCGCCCGCGGAAAACGTCGGGCTCGTGTTGGACGCGCCCGGCTCAACGTCAGAAGTCTACCCAAGCCAAAGCGTCGTCAGTTCGATTGAACCCGGGGAACGCCGGTCGTACAGCCTGTGGTGGTGGGCAACCGAACCTGGCACCCACGAGGTGGTCATCACCGTCGATCCTGAAGAGCGCCTGAGCGACGTGGACCGGACCGACAACGAAGTCCGGTTCACCTTCACCATCGAACCACGGCCTGTGGAGCCAAGCCTTCGCTTCCTCCAAGGCGCTGTCACCACCATGCCGCTCATTCCAGTCCCAGACCAGCCGTTCGAACTTTCGGTCCGGCTTGACAACCTTGGTCAGAACGAAGCCACATCGTTGACAATGAACCTCGAAAGGTGGACTGAAGACGGGTGGCTTAGCGTGGAATCGGCTACCATCGCACGTGTCAATGGAGGAAGTTCCTCTTCTGGATACGCCACGGCACGCTTCCTCGACCAAGTCAACGCCATCGGTGGGCATCAGTACCGCGTTTTGCTCAGCGGAAACGGCGTGGAAGCCGAGCACGCCGAACACCGGTTCACGGTGGTGGTGGACACCTTCACCCTTGGATCCCCAATTCGCCTCTCGATGGACGACGGAGAAACACCGATCGACCTCATCGGCGGGGAAGAGGGCGGAGTCCTGCTTACGACCCGAGATGGTGAACTCCACGCCCGAATCCTGTCAAGTTCGATGGTGGTCACGAGCGACGTGCTCGTGGAACGAAACTGGGGCGGCGAGATTGCGAGCACGGTCCGTAGCGACGGTATGATCCAATTGGCTTGGACCCGTCGCACGATGAGTGAAGACGGATACACGCTGCAAGACCTCGGCATCGCGGCCTTGACCACCACAGGGCAGATGACGCCGGTGCAGCGTGAATTGACCCCGCTCAAGTTGTCCGAAGGCACCTACTGGGGTCTCGACGTCGCCGAACGCAACGGCGAAGTGGTCGTTGCAGGCTACCACCGCGACATTTCCACTGGAGGCTCATGGCTCGACGTCACGAGCATCTTCACGATGATTTCCGAACGGCCAGACCTCTCCGGGTCTTGGAACGGCCCATTCATCGTCCACGCAGACGTGGATGTGCTGGCCTCCCAAGGCGACCCTGTTTCTGTGGCCATCAGCGAGGAGCGGATTCACCTTCTCTTCCAAACCTCCCGCGATGACGTTACGGGCATTGAGCGGCTTGGTTTGCTCTACACCCATGGCGAACGCAACGAAGAAGGATGGGATTTCTTAGCGGCCGTTGGCGACGAAGCTTCAGACCAACATCTTGGCATCGATAAGGACGGACGCTTGGTCGGCATCTGGATCGAACGTCAGGGACAAGACGCTCAAGTTTGCACGGCGGTCACCGACGAAGGGTGGAGCCTAGAGGAGCCCACCTGCTTGGACGCTCCGGGCGCCTTGAGCACCAGCATGATCCAGCGCGAGCACGGCTTGATGGTGCTGTATGACGAAATCTCAGTCCGAGGACCTGTGGTTCGGTTTGGCCTGCTGGGGGCTGGAGAAGGAACTGACGCCTATGCCTTGGCAAACATCCTCGAGACCGGCCGGCTGCTCGGAGCAAGCGGAGAATCTGTGGACGTCGTGGTTGGGTTCACCTCCACCACCGGTGCGCTCGACCTCCGCATTTTGGCCGACGCCGACCCCAAGGGGCCAGACAACACCGGTGGCTCATGGATCGACGATCTGCTGGCCCCCCTCCCTGGAGATCGCGACATGCAGATGCTCATCCTCAGTGGCTCTGGCCTCGTGGTCGTCGTCCTTCTGCTCGCGATGGTCCTGACCGCACGCCGCGCCCTTCGACGCACGGCTGAGGAGGAAGACGAGAAAGAGATCAACGAGGAAGACGTCATGCTGATGATCACTCCAGAGTCCGACGATTCACCGTATGTCGTGGTCGATGAGCCTGAAGTCATCCACGCTGTCATGGATGACGACATCGAAGAACAGGAATCGGAAGAGGAGGAAACCGTACGCCCAGAACCGGTCAACGCACGGCAAGAGCGTCGGCGTCGGCGAGCCCTTGCCGGTGATTTGCAGGCACCTGAAGCCACGTTGACGCTTCCTGCTCCTCCCCTTCCTGACCTTGGCGACCTGCCGCCCCTCACGGCTGCACCGTTGCCGCTGCCGGAATTGCCAAATCTGCCTCCTCCAAGCCGTGAAGCAACCTGCACCTCCTGTGATGCATCGTTCACGATTCGTGACCTGACCATCCGAACGGTGCCCTGCCCAATTTGCGGCGATAGTGTGGAGCTGTGAAGCATGTGCGGAATCATCGCCTACCATGGTCGGCGGCAAGCAGCACCCATCCTCGTCAACGGTTTACGCCGCCTCGAATACCGTGGGTACGACAGCGCGGGATTGGCCATCAGAGGGGCTTCTTTTGACGTCCGAAAGCGGACGGGGAAGGTGGCTGAACTCGAATCATCCCTCCCTGCAAAAATGCCCGGCACCATCGGCATCGCTCACACCCGTTGGGCTACACACGGTGGCGTCACGGATGAAAATGCACACCCTCACCTCGGCCCACAAGGGCGTGTGGTGATCGTCCACAATGGAATCATCGAGAACGCGACCCGCATCCGTCGTCATTTGGAACGGCAGGGTGCAGCCTTCCGGTCTGAAACCGATTCGGAGGTCATCGCGCACCGCTTGGAACAGGCCATCGACAAAGGTCAATCCCCCCTCAAAGCCATGCGGACCGCCCTGAAAGGACTCCGTGGCACGTGGGGTGTCTGTGCTCTGTTCCTCGACCATGATGAGCTCGTTTGCGCTCGAAACGGAAGTCCGCTCGTGATGGGTGAAACGGAACACGGCCTGATTGTGACCTCCGATCCACAACCGCTGGCGGAACACAC
>PBMM01000008.1 GCA_002723635.1 Methanobacteriota archaeon
TAGATAGGCCGTGTGCGATGTGGGCAGGTCGGGTGACCCAATGGCTTCGTTCCGAATTTGCTCCAATTGCTTCGGTGTTCAGGTCTACCCCTACATGGGTTTCATGACCGGCCAACGCTACCAGTGTCAGGAATGCGAGGAAATTTTCTCGATGCCGATCGAGTTTGAGACCACAGAGGATTACCTTGAGTTCCTCAAGGTGCAAAGCCCCACGAAATTTGCTGAGCTCCAAGCCACCATTGGCCAACAACCACAGGCGTCTCTCGCGCAAGAACCTGACCCAGAAGAGAACGAAGGGCTCGACGCGCAACCCGACGGGAAACCCGCCCACCAATGCATCGTGGAGGGCTGCACCAAAGGCAAGCAGCACGGGGCAGAGGTGTGTCGGAAGCATTGGCGCGAAGGGCATGATGTGCAGTTCTGATCGTCTGTGAAACCCTTCTTGAAAGCAGGGCGAGTCCAATCCTTTAGGGCGCCCTAAATCTATGAAGGGGGGCTGTGTGGGCGCCACATGGACGCCAACGAGAGCCGTACATTGACGGCCGTTGGCGTCATATCTGCGCTTGTTTTGGTGGTGAGTCTCGGTTACGAATTCCTCCTTCACGAAGAGGAGGAGGTTTCCTTCATCATCGCTGAAGACGTCTTGATGGAAGACGTTGACCGGCTCGCCTCATTTGGCCCGAGGGTGGCCGGTTCGGCCGAAGAAACTCTGGCAACGGAATACATCAGTCAACGGTTTACTGAGATCGGACTGCAAAACGTTCGCGTGGAAGAATTCGACGTAACTGGAGCTTGGTTTGTCGACGCAGATCCGGATGAACATCAAATTTTGATGCACGCCCAACTTGAGGCGGGCGTCCAAAACGGTCCGGGCCTCCCTGACGGTACAGCCGGTTCAGGACGGGTGGCCATCGACGAAACTGGGTCGCTCAATCACATTGAATCCTTCACATTCCTCGGTTACTCTGGTGCCAACCACAAGCACGACAACATACTGACGTTCCTCGGAAACGGTTCCTCTGAAGCCTTTGCCAACGTTGGAGATTTGACCGACCTTGCGGTGATGATTGAATACGATTCTGTCAGGAGCCTTGCGGACATCTACCGAGATGCCATCGACCGAAACGCGGGCGTGGTCATGATTTACACGGTGGGCGTCGAAACACCTCCCTTCCGTTCGGTGACCGTGCAAGAGGACGGAGCAACCGTCCCCTTCCCAGATGCTTACGGTGGGCAATACGCAGACGCCCTGATTCCGTACATCTACATTTCAGAAAGCGTGGCCATGATGTTCCACGATTTCATCGAGCAATCTGAGGATGACCCAACCTTGCACGCTTCGCTGGACGGTTTCTGGGAAGGCAACAACGTCGGGACGCGATCTGTGAAAGTCGTCACAGGTGAATTGCCTGGACAAGGCGACGGCGAGATTTTGATTGGCGCTCATCACGATTCGGTGTACATCAGTCCCGGAGCGGTTGACAATGCCGTTGGCGTGTCGCAGATGTTCGAGGTCGCCTCGCAGTTGCAAGGCCTCAGCCTCGAATCGACCGTCACCTTTGCCACATGGGGTGGTGAGGAATTGGGACTGCTGGGCAGCCAAGCCTACATCGAGGCCTATCCGGACGAAATCGAGGACTTGGACCTCTACATCAACCTCGATTCAACAAACCTTGACCCAACAAAAGGGCTCGGCACTTTGGGCATCGAGGCATCCGAACAGGGCCTTGCCACTGCGGTGTCCAAGATCGGTGAGGCGGTGTTGGAGGACGCGCGTTGGGAAGGTTACAACGCTGCCGTCTCTTTGAACAGCGATGCGGGAAACAGCGACCATCGCGCGTTCAACCAGCATGACGTCACCACGGTTGGATTGTTTGGCTGGTCCTATGAGGAGCACCACCGCCAGACGGACGTCCCCAACGTGGTGAACGAGGACGGCTTGCCGCTCGCCGTTGAGGTGGTGCTTCGCATCGTGATGGCGCAGGGAGGTCACCAGAGCGTTGAGGAACCGCTGATCCAAATTTCAGGGCTTGAGGGAGAATCCAACTCGTGGGTGTTTCCCTTCGTGCTCGCGCTGTTGGCCGGTCTTGCAACCGGGTTGGGCGGACTGATCGTTTTCATCGTCAAAGAAATCAGTCCTGAAATGATGGCGTTTTTGTTGGCCATGGCTGCGGGGGTGATGCTTCTCGTTTCTTTCCTCGATTTGTGGTTCCGTCAAGCACTCGACAACGGATTCCTCCCGATTACGGCCTCGTTCGGTATTGGCGTGTTCATCGTCTTTGCCGTGAGCATGTACACGCGGAAAGGGGAAGACGTCGCCGAGATGTCCCATGAGAGGAAACTGTACACATCAGGGATGCTGACGGCGATCGCGTTGGCCATTCACAACTTCCCTGAGGGATTGGCCATGGGCGTCGCCGTTCAGGAATCTGCCCAGTATGGCCTCGTGCTTATGGCAGCCATTGCCTTGCACAACATTCCCGAGGGCGTTGCGGTTGCTGCTCCCATCCAAGCAGGCGGCGGTGGGCGGCTGAAAGCGACCCTGATTGCGATGGGTACTGGACTCACGGAGCCGCTTGGGGCCCTGTTTGCATTGCTGATTTTGGGACCAATTTTGACGCCATTTTCCGTCGGATGTGCGCTTGCCTTTGTTGGTGGAATCATGACGGTCGTTGCGTGCAAAGAACTCATTCCACAGGCATGGAATCAGGACCGTCCGCGCCACATGGTTGTTGGCGCGTTGTTTGGTGCAGCCGTGATGCAGTTGAGTCTCCTGCTCCTCGGATGAACAACACCAACTTCGGGTTCCTTTGCCCAAGGTTCGGCCTGGACCTCTGCACGTTCACACGCTGAGCTCGGTTCCCTCCAAGGAACGATGCGTGCGCGAGCCAAACCACGTCAAGGCCTCACCGTCGATGAGCCTGCACCACGGCCTCGGAGCACCGAGGGCTTCGACGGCGTCGGCGATGGCTTCGCCTTCCTCCAAAGTAAACGCGTGCGGTTCGCTGGAAAGCAGCAAGCCCTCGATGCGGTGCTCCACGAGCAACTCCGGCGTGACCACGGGATACCCGTTGCCTTCGGGTTCAAGGTCCGGCACGGTCCAGCCCACGGCTTCGAGCAAGGCTCCAGCGTAGCGTCGTGGCCCCACGGCCATGAGGGGCTCGTGCCAAATCATCGGGGTCACGCGTGGGCCGGGTGACTCGGCTGAGGGTTGCCCGGCGAGTGCCGTTTCGGTGGCCTCCGCCAAGCGCTCTCCCTCGTCTGAACGGCCGATTGCGTCACCGAGTTCTCGCAGCATCGCTGGGACTTCAGCGGGGTGTTCAACTGTGGACACCACCACATTCACGCCTTGTTCGACCAGTGCATCATGCACCGCTTTGGGGTTCTCTTCGCGGTCGAGAACGACCACATCGGGGCGAGCAGCGAGGATTTTCTTCAGGTTCGGCGTCTTTGTCCCACCAACCACGGGTACGTCGCGTGCTTCTGCAGGATGGATGCACCATGGCGTGCGCCCGACCACCTCATCAAGGCCAAAGCCAAGATCGAACAGCGTCTCTGTCAGGCTTGGAACAAGGCTGACGACGCGCACGTTCAGGCCTCAGCGACAAGCACGTGGACCATCGCACCGTCCACTTCGAAGCCTTCTGCTTCGGCGGGAGCATCGCCATGTTCGTGGAACACGGCCTCGGCGGCACGGGTTTCGCTGGCGATATACTGGCGGTCATCTGTGGCGAGGTCGGGAGCGTCTTTCGTCCAGACCTGCAAGGAAATGGTGGCCTCGATTGCCAAGTCAAGCGCCTTGCGGCGGGCCTGCACGCGTCGAGTGATGTCGCGGGCCAGACCACGGCTGAGCAGGGCCGGAGTTTCCGCCATGTCAAGCACGAGGCTGACCTGGGCCTCTCCGTCTTGCGTCGTCAAGGTCATCGCGGCGAAGCCTTCGCGCTCCGTGCGCCGAACTTCGACGTCCTCTGGCGNGATGGCCACNCCTTCGATGGTGCAGGAGCCGGCGTTGATTTCGGTGAGCATTGCTTCAGGATCATCGGCGTTTTTGATGGCGTTCGCGATGTCGTTCACCGCCTGGCGCGCCTTGGGTGCAAGGGCGCGGAAGTTCGGCGCGAGCACGAGGCGCTGGAAGCGGTCCAAGTCCGCCTCGGCCTGAATGGCCTCGACGTTGAGTTCCTCCTCGAGCAGGTCGTGGAATTCTGACAGGTCAGGACCGGCTACAATCCATCCCTCACGGCACGGCAACCGTTGGCGGCGGTTGGCGTCGACACGGATGCGCCGGCCCGTTTCTGCAAGTTCACGCACCAAGGCCATGGTCGCTTCCAGCGAGGCATCCTGCGGTGGAAGGGTTGCCGTCGCGGCCTCGGCCGCGGCATCCCACGCATCAGCGGTCGCGCCCTCAAGCGCGCCGGGGGTGCCCAATGGCCATGCCGTTTGGTGCACCGCTTTTCCGGTCAGGTTGCGATGAATAACGTCAACCATGAAGGGAGCCACGGGTGCCACGAGGCGGCACACGGTGGTCAGCACCTCGTGGAGCGTGTGCTGGCAGGCCAGTTTGTCATCGGTTTGGGCGCCGTCCCACAAGCGACGTCGGCTGCGACGGACGTACCAATTGGACAGGTCGTTGACGACGAAGTCTTCCAACTCCCGGCAGGCCTTGTGGTAATCCCAGGTCACGAAGCCTTCGTGGTAGGCTTGGGCCACCGTGGACAAACGGGAGAGGATCCAACGGTCCAGCGCCGGGCGTTCTTCGACCGCCANGGCCTTGGAGTCATCTGAATCATAGCCGTCCAAGGCCGCGTAATCCGCGTGGAATTTGTAGACGTTCCACAGGGTCAGGAACATCTTCGCATAGGTCTCCCGCACGCCGTTTGAATCGAATTTCAAGGGGTTCCAGGGGGCTCCAGCCGTCACCATGTACCAGCGCGTGGCNTCGGCCCCTTCGCGGTTGAAGTGGTCCCAGGGGTCGACGATGTTGCCGCGCGACTTNGACATCTTCTTGCCTTCAGCGTCCAAGATGAGCCCAAGGGATAAGCAGCGCTTGTAGGCGGGCGAATCGAAGACGGTCGTGGACACGGCCAGCAGCGTGTAGAACCAGCCGCGCGTTTGGTCCACGCCTTCGCAGATGTAGTCCACGGGGAAACTGGCGTCGAAGCGCTCGCCGCCGTCGAAGGGGTGGTGCCATTGGGCGAAGGGCGCGCAGCCCGAGTCGAACCAGCAGTCCATCACGAATGGCTCGCGCTTCATCGGCAAGCCTGTTGGGCTGACAAGGGTAAACGCGTCCACGACCGGGCGGTGCAGGTCGACGTCGTCGGGGCAGGCCGGGTTCTCGAAACCGGCGGCGTTGGCTTTCTCGACCTCGGCCTGAAGTTCGGCGATCGAGCCGACGCACAGCATTTCGCCGGTTTCGCTGCGCCACACCGGCAGGGGCGTGCCCCAGTAGCGCTCACGGGAAATGGCCCAGTCCTTGACGTTGCGAAGCCACTCGCCAAAGCGGCCTTCGCCGACCCAATCCGGCGCCCATTCGACCTGGTCGTTGAAGGCGAGCAAGCGGTCCTTGACCGCGGTCATGCGGACGAACCAGCTGTCCATGGCGTAGTAGAGCAGCGGATGATCGGTGCGCCAGCAGTGCGGATAGTCGTGCAGGTAGGCCTTCTCACGGTACAGCACGCCTGAGGTGGCGCCGTTGTTGCCCGGTCCACCTTCGGACGCGAGCAGGCGGATGATGTCCTCGTCGCAGGACTTGACGTAGCGGCCGTTGAGTTCGGGGTGNACGCCTTCGACGAAGGCNCCGTCCATGCCGACGGTATGGTGGGCAGGAAGACCGGCTTCCATGCCCAGATGGTAGTCGTCTTCACCGTACATCACAGCGGTATGCACNACGCCGGTACCGTCCGTGGTCGTGACCCAATCGGCGGACAACACGGTCCATGCCGTGGTCGATTCGCCACGTGGCACGGCCTCGGGGAAGAGCGGATGGTAGGCACGGCCGACGAGGTCGGCGCCTTGGATGCGTTCGATGACCTCGACGTGATGCCGCAGCACCTCGCCCATCAGGTCCTCGGCGAGGATCAATTCCTCGCCAACCGTCGCGCCTCCGGCGCCTTCCCACGATTCGGGATCGGCCGTCACGCGGACGCGGACATAGGTGACCTCCGGTCCAACGGCCAAGCCGACGTTGCCGGGGAGCGTCCACGGCGTGGTCGTCCATGCAAGCACGGAGGCCTCGTCATCGACGAGTCGGAATTTGACGTAGACCGAGGGTTCCTCGACTTCCTTGTAGCCGAGGGCGACCTCGTGGCTGGAGTAGGAGGTCCCGGTTTGCGGGCAGTACGGCAGCACCTTGTGCCCGCGGTAGAGCAGTCCTTGGTCGAACATGCGCTTCATGGCCCACCAGGTGGATTCCACGTAGCCGTTGTCAAGGGTCACGTAGGGGTTGTCGAGGTCCACCCAGTACGCCATGCGCTCCGTCATTTCACGCCAGGCTTGTTCGTAGGTCCACACGGATTCTCGGCAAGCGTCGTTGAAGGCCTGCATGCCAAAGGCTTCGATCTGTTCGTTGGACATCAGGTCGAGGCGCTTCTGCACCTCGATTTCCACAGGCAAACCGTGGGTGTCCCAGCCGCCCTTTCGCTCCACAACGAAGCCTTGCATCGTCTTCCAGCGGCACACGAGGTCCTTGTAGGTCCGAGCAACCACGTGGTGGATGCCCGGTTTCCCATTCGCGGTCGGCGGTCCCTCNAGGAAAATGAAGGGCGCACCGCCGCGCCGTGCCTCGATGGAGGCCTCAAACGCACCTTCCTCGGCCCACTGCTTCAGCAGGCCCCCTTCGAGGGCCACCGGGTCGAGGTCGCCCGCAGGCGAAGGACGAGGCATGCGCCGAGCACCAAGGGCCTCGTCTTCAACCTCTCCCCGCTCCTTTTCCATTCTGGTCCAACGGTGAAGGATTCAAGTCCCGTGAGGTACACGGGTGCCCTATGGATGACGCGCGAGGGAGGGGGTTGCCCTGCGCCCTGCTTCTGCTCTTCATCCTCGCTAGTTTCTCCCCAATGGTCCCTGCGCCGACCTTTGAGGGTGCGTTGGAGCCTTCCGCAGCGTCCCGCGGCAACGGTCCCGAACTTTCCCTCGGCCAATCGCAATCGGTGGAGGTGGACGTTGGNTCAACGTCTNCCGACCCTGCCTGGATCGATTTGCCCACCCAGGACCCTCTCACGTCGCTGGAGATGGTCGTGGAACCTGCCGTCAAAGCCGCTCGTGACGGTTTTTCGTGGACCGGAAGCGACGCTTGGAACCACCCCGACGCCATTTCCGACGGTGTTTCCACGGCCGGAGGTGCCCTCGTCGGCTCCGGTGGAGCACAGTTCTGGGACTTCAACAGCGGTGCGACAGGCTGGACCTTCTCGAACTCCTACGCCTCGAGGGTGACCTCTCCAGCATGCGGCTACAACGGCTCATCCGGCGGCTCCATTCGCACCTATGCCGGCTCGACCTACGCCACCTCGCCCAGCATCGACCTCTCCGGCGTTCCATCGATGCCGTTGCACGTGATGATCCGCCAAGGGTCCTCGTCATGTGGCGAAGAGCCCGATTCAAACGAAGACCTTCGCATCCAATACAAGACCGCGTCCGGCGGCTGGACCAACCTTCACACCGTGTCCGGTTCACCGGCCTCAAACAACACGTGGACGTTCTTCAGTTGGAACCTNCCCAGCGCTGCCCTCCACGCCAACGCCCAAGTCCGCTTCCACCAAACCTCAGGTTCGAGCACATGCTGCGATTATTGGTTCATCGACGACGTCCGCTTGGCTGCGCCGCTGGTGTCGGAATGGACCTCGCCGGCCATCGGATGGAACGGTGGCGTCAACAACGTCGAAGAAGGCCGATGGTCCGACGTCACCATTGAGGCCGAACTTCCAACGGGATCTGAATTGCTCTGGACCGTCCTTGACGGCAACGCGAACCCAATCGCATCCCACACAAACCGCAGCGGCCCCATCGTCGACTTGGGGCTGCTTGATGCGGACCTGTACGGCAAGATTCGCATTCACTTGACCATGCTTCCCGGGACGGGTGGATCGATGCCCACCGTTCACGCCTTGCACCTCGACGGCCGCTGGGCGGACCATCTGTGGGCTGATCCCGTGGCGAGCGGTTGGGACGTGAACGCGTCCATCGGATGGAGCGAATACAACATCGCAGATGTGCCAGGAAGCGTCGCAGCGCCGACGGATTTCTCTGAAGGCATGCGCGTCGAAGGCGACGACGGGGGATGGGCCACNACGCCCTGGATTCACAGCGACTTGGCGCTCGAAGGATGGCGGTTGGACGCAGGCGTGGAAAACGTCACCACACAGGTTCGTACCTCCTCGCAATCGTCTTGGTCCAACGTGACCTTGCCGCACACCTTTGCTGCAGACGAANACGCTGCGGCAGTTCAACTTCGATTCCTCGGCATCGTCGATTCGGTTTACGTCAACGGAACCACCGGAAACAACACCGGAAACAACACCGGCAACAGCACCGGCAACAGCACCGGCAACAGCACCGGTAACAGCACCGGCAACAGCACCGGAAACAGCACCAACGGCACCTGGGTGCAGGTTCCAAGGTCATGGTGGGTCGCATGGGTCCGTGCCGACGCCCTTGCCGGCGAACGGCCCACCGCTCCCCGGCTCGATCTTGGCCTCGACGGTCGAGACGAATGGGGTCCCGCCACGACACTGCAGGGCATCGGAGCTTGGGGGTGGCAAGACCGTTTCATCGATGGAAGCACCACCACTTCGATCACCGTCAATCCATCCGGTCGAGCCACGGCCGAGTTTTGGGTGCCGACCCAACTTCTTGACCTCGGCCTCACGGTGCGTTCGGCCAACGGGAACGTCAGCGCATGGACACTCCTGGTGAACGGCCTTCCCGTTCTGAACGGTTCGCTCACCCCTTCTCCAGCCCATCGCATCGAACTTGACCCAGATCAAATCGACACCCTCCGTCAATCCCTTATTGGTGGGTCATCGTTGCCTGAGCAGGGCATCTCCTACCGAGAAGTCGAATTCGAGGTCACCGCGACAGGAAACGTGACCTTCGGGGCCTTGTCCGCGCCCAGCAGCGCCAGCGTGACCTTGGCGGCAAGCGGCAGTGACGCTCTCCTCTTGGCGGCCAACACCGCGCGTTCCAGCACCGGTGACGGGACCCTCGACTTGGATTTCCTTGCGAGCACGGAAGGCAGCATTCGCCTGACGTTGCTTGACGCAACCACGGTGCCCACGATCGCCGTGCATGACACCAGCATGGTGGCTGGCGATGCATCTCCAGTGGTCCCTTCCGCTGAATGGCGCAAATTCAACGCGACGTTCCTGCACGAAGCAGGTGCCGTCGCCCTCCGTTTGGACGTGGCCTCAGTGGACCAACAGGACGCGTGGTTCCTTCCTCTTGGAGGCAGCGAGGCGGTGTCCTTGTCGGGCAACGCTGGCCTCGTAGAACTTCATCCTGAGAATCCCGTCACCGTACAATCCGGTACAGGAATCGGTGGCTTCAGCAGTTCGACTGAGGTCCAGGTCGTGTTCCGACTCACGTCGCTGTGGGACGATGCTCCCGCAATCGATCTTGACCTTCGTATGGTGGACGGAAATGGCGTGTATTCCATGCCCGCTACCTACCGATGGACTGACGGCAACGCCGGACTGGACGACGACCTCGTACTCGACGGCATCGATTTCAGCAACGATCAGGGCAGCATTCCCCCTGAAGTGGAATACCTCATCGCAGGCACACCCGTCAACGTCACCGTGGACCTGGGGTGGGAGCAAGCACCGACGAACACCGAACCCTTCCTCGCTGGCGACGCCGAGGTTCAGGTGTGGCTCGGAGAGGACCTCGTGGCCGTCGAAGACGCACCGGAGAGCAGCATACTGGTCTTCCCGACCATGGCTCCCTACACCTTCGGATCGGTGACATGGGAGGTGCGCGTGGTGTCCACCTCTGGCTTGGGCACTGGCCTCATTTCCATCATCAACCGTACGTTTACGATCGACCCGATGGCGCCTCGCGTGCTCGGCATGGACATCGAGACCTACGACCACCGCATGCCCTCGGCCACGCAGCGGTTCGAAATTGACGTCATGGATCACGTCCTCCTTCCGGACGACCTCGAGGCGATGGTCTGGTTCGAATGGCGTGATGATGACAACGGTGACCGATGGCCCGATGAGGGCGAACATACCCCCGTAGCGTTGTTCCCACCCGACGACCTCACCGCCTCGACAGGAACGTACACGCTGCTGTTCGACGACCGTTCTGGCTTGGACGGTGAACGCGTTGCGGTCTACCTGAAGGGAACCGACGAAGCTGGCCATGTTCTCGAGGACGGAGGCACGTGGGAACGCACCAAGCACCTGTTCATGTACGAGATTGGTCCGGACGCCTCTCCCTTCATCCCCGAGGACGCCTTCATGCTCGACGACGGGCCAAGGACGGTGCTCCACCCCGGCACGGTGTACAGCGCCAGCATCGCGTTGGAAGAGCAAAACGGGCTGAGCGACCTCTCGACGGTCGAGTTCCACTTGGCCTACGACCGCCCCGCTTCTCCGATGGCCGTGACCTACGACGTAGACACCGGTAATTGCACATCGATGACCGATTTGGTCATCGTGGAGACCTGCCGCATGCGAGGGCAGGTGCTCAACGCCCATCCCTTCGAGAAGGACATGACCTTGGAAATCAGCTTCCAGTTGGCGTGGTACACGCCTGATCTTGGTGATTTGACGCGCGTGCCGGGTTTGGTGCTCGCGGATCGGGCAGGCAACGAAGCCAACAAGGGTTTCACCGATGCCGCATGGAAATTCTCAGCAGCACTTGAGATGCCCTCGGAGGACGTGGAGCTCCAATTGTCGCAAGGCACCACCCTCGACGACGGTGCCCGTTTGACCCCGGGAAGCCGGTTCGAAGTGTCCGGTTCCTTGCAGTTCGCGGCCACCGAGGAGGCCCCAGAATTNGATTGCGAGGTCGACGTGTCGCTGGCCGGCCGTTCGACCACCGTCGTTGCAAAGAACGGCATTTGGACCGCCGAAATATTCGCTCCCGGCTACGGAGGGACCCTTCCGTTAACTTGGGGCGTGGGCTGTCTTCCTGAAGGTGGCTTGGACGTGACGGACGAAGCCTCCGCCGTGCGCTGGATGGTCGTCGATGGCCTCGGACCAGCGGTGGTCGAGGTTGTTTCTCCTCTCCCTGGTCGCGCGCTTGAGCCCACCACCTACGACGTGACCCTGCTCGTGGAGGAAGAGGGCGGCTTGGATTACACCACACTTGAGATGACTTGGTGGGTCACGGACGACGCGACGGGCGATCAGCTGCGCGACGGACGTGTGCCTCTGCAACTCAAATCGACCGACAACGTTGGCCTCCGTCTCGAGGTCCAAGGCACGATNGATTTGTCCGGTTTGGACGCAAACATGTTGGAAGAGCGCTTGACGGTCAGCGTGGCTTTGGAAGCACGTGACTTCGCCGGAAACGAAGCGGTGCATCTGCTCAACGCACGCGGTCAATCTGGCGCTGACGGTGCATGGGCCATGGTCTGGTACAGGCCACAATTCGACATCGCTCCAACGGCGGTCACCTACGGCAGCCTCGGCCTGACCACGGGCGATCAAACGGTCGTCGAAGCAGCGATTGAGAACGTGGGTAACCTCGACGGCGAGGTCGACGTCCGCTTCGAAATCGTGCAGTTGGATGGGACACGAAGCTTGCTACGTTCGC
This sequence comes from Methanobacteriota archaeon, assembly GCA_002723635.1. GTDB lineage: Archaea > Thermoplasmatota > Poseidoniia > Poseidoniales > Poseidoniaceae > MGIIa-L3. Next base: position 11,755 of record PBMM01000008.1, read on the forward strand.
AACCGGTCAATGTTGCCCAAGGGGCGGTCGGGACGGTTGCTGTTGATTGGAAGCCAGAAGCAGCAGGCGCCCAGTGGATCGAAGTGGTCCTGCCGAATGGCGACGTTGCAAGCGGACCCGTGGTGGATGTACGCGTGCAGGAAGAAGCCGAGTTGTCCGAACGCATTTTCGGAACCGTCAATCCACTGCTGGGCAGCGCGGTAGGGCTGGTTGGAATAGTGGTGGTCGGTCTNTTCCTCTTGCTCATTGCCCGTGCAACGTCGCGTCAGGGTTCACGTGACCAGTACGATTGGGANGATGGATTCGACGATGACGAGTACGAGNACGAGTACGAAGACGAGTTCGAGGACGAAGAGGACGTGACGATTCCAGCCGCTGCAGCAGCCGCAAGCACGCCAGCGAAAGCAGAGGAGGCCGCCGCGTCCACCGACGGTTGGACGCAAGGTGCTGACGGCACGTGGTGGTACCACGATCCAAACGACGGATCATGGTGGTACCGTGGTGCCGATGGTGTGGACCGACGGCACGGCTGAAGCCGCCGCCACCCCTATGAGTCGGGTCCGAGAGTGAGGAATGAGCCTCATGCGCATCGCCTTGCTTCAGGCCGACCCCACGGTTGGGGATCTTGCCGGAAATGCGGACCGGCTGTTGGCCTTGGCGCAACAGGCCGCCGAAGCCGGAGCCAACGTTGCGGTNTCGACCGAACTCGGCATCACGGGATATCCTCCGCGCGACCTGTTGATGTCGCCTGATTTCGTTCACGCGGCCTTTGAGAAGGCGCAATCCTGCATGCCCCCAATNCCCACACTGATCGGCACCCCTGTTCCCGGTCAAGATCCAGAAACCGCACCTGCGAATGGCGTGGTTGGTGTCGGGGAAGGGATGCGCGGCAAGGTCGTGGCGTTGAAGCAACTCTTGCCGACCTACGACGTCTTCGACGAAGCCNGGTATTTCCGCCCCGGCGCTCGCCCCGGCTTGGTGCGCGGTGCGGGTGGTCTCGATTTGGGCATCACCGTGTGCGAAGACGCGTGGCAGGCCGCTGGCTTGACGCCGATGGATTACGGCGTAGATCCTGTGGCCCAACTGGCCACCTTTGTCCGTCAGGACGCCACCTTCTCGGCCACGGTGAACCTCTCGGCCTCTCCCTTCCACCAATCGAAAATCAACGACAGGGTGACCGTTGCACGCACCGCAGCGGCCCGTTTGGGCATGCCCTTCCTGCTGGCGAATCAGGTCGGAGGCAACGACGACTTGGTCTTCGACGGCTCGTCCATTGCAGCATGGCCTGACGGCACCGTGGTGCTGGCTCCCGCGTGGTCTGAAGGCGTCTTGACGGTGGACCTCGAGGATCCCAATGGCTGCATCTGGACGCCTTCAAAGGCACCCGACGCGCTGTCTTTGGGCGTGAACGAGGTCAGGACATTCGCCCCTGACGAAACCGCTCCACCTCAGTCCGGAGCTGAGGGGCTCGCCGACGCCGTGGTCACTGGACTCGCGGATTACTGCCGCAAGTCCGGGCTTCAGCGTATCGTGCTNGGGTTGTCCGGAGGCATCGATTCCGCGGTCGCGGCATGCGTGGCGGTGGAAGCGTTGGGTCCCGAGGCCGTTCATGGCCTCGCCTTGCCTTCTCGCCACTCCTCGCAGCACAGCAGGGACGATGCCCGTTGGACAGCCGAGGCACTCGGCATGCGTTTCTCAGAACTCCATCTCGACGCCTTGCATGGCCCTGCAGAAGACTTGCTTGGTGACGTGCTCCGCACCGGTCATGCCGTTGCAGCCGAAAACCTCCAGGCCCGGCTTCGTGCGCTTCTGGTGATGGGTCACGCAAACGCCGAAGGCGCCATGGCCATCGCCACGGGAAACAAGTCCGAACTTTCTCAGGGCTATTGCACGCTGTATGGGGACATGGCCGGTGGATACGCCCCACTGGGTGACCTTTGGAAGATGGACGTCTACGCCCTTGCCGAGGTGTTCAACGCACGCGCTGAGGCCCAAGGCCGTCCTGCTCCGGTTAGCGCCTCAACCTTGACCAAACCACCCTCAGCGGAATTGGCCCCGGATCAGCGCGACGACGACACCCTCCCGCCCTATCCGGTCCTGGACCGAATCCTGAGGGCGCATATCGAGGAAGGTTTGGACCACGGGGCCATCGTGGCCCGTGGCGAAGACGCGGCAACGGTGACCGATGTGCTCGCTCGAATGGGGCGTAACGAACACAAGCGNTGGCAGATGCCTCCCGCGCCCCGCGTCAGCGTGCGGGCCTTCGGCCAAGGATGGCGCATGCCCTTGGCAGGGCGCCACGATTGGCGTGATTAAGGCCAGATGATCCACGCTTGGGTCATGGAACCGTGGCACCAGCCATGCAATTCGTGCCCAGANGTTCCGTCATGAGCCACGAAGACCAAGCGTTGCTCGTCGACCAGCAACCCTCCGTAGCGGCCCGAATCGGCGTCTCCCGAGGGCAAGGGGTCGTGGAGCAGAGCGTGTCCTTCGATGGTCAAACGATGCAGGGCTGTACCGTTCCCATCGTCAGCCAAAATCGCNACTCCTTCGAGAAACGGCACGGCGGCACGCGGCAGAGAACCGCTCCAACCCGCCACAATCTCATGCACATGCGTGCCGTTCACCGTGCCGTCCGTGCTGCATGGCTCGGCTCCGTTGGCCATCGTGACGCAAGAAAACCAGAGCCGCCCGTTGTGTTCAATCGGCCCCATGTCATCGCCAGGATTCATCACGGTCGTCGACAAGCGCAGGANTTCATCCGTTGAGGCATTCCAGCGCCACAGGGAGGCGTCAGCACCGTCCAGTACAGCGTCGAACACCACGCCTCCGTCAAACNCCACCAGTCCGAAGGTGGTCCCAACGAAAACCGGAGCCTGCCCGCTTCCGCTGCGAACAAGATGGGTGATTTGCCGTGGAGGTTGTGCAGGGTCAAGGTGAATCAATTGCCGGCCTTCCGGCGTCGTTCCTACCACCACGATGCCTTGTTCCACCGCCACGCCGTCTGCAGGCGAGGACGAACCGGAGGGCCAGATATCGAAGGTCTGCACCGTGCCGTCAGCATGGATGAGTGCAGGTTCAACNTCGCCAGCCGCGTTTTCAGCATCCATCCACAGGCCTTCTTCGCTGACCGTGACCAGATCCATGCCCATCCGCTGGATTCCCGAGGCCCATTGGCGCAAGGCTTCACCTCCGGCAAAAGCAGGATGCATGTCGAGGGCCATGGTCCCGCTCGGCGTTCCNTCCGTCCACCACGGCAGTCCAACGCCACCCGGTTGGGTGAGGATGTACCCGTCCAACCATGGGAGAATGGAGCTGCCGCTGTCCACGGTGTCCCCTGAAGCATCGGCGGTAAGGCGAACCGGGGCCATGCCCGTTCCGTTGAGCGCCCATAGGTCATGATGCCCATTGGCGCCCGTTGCATCGAACAGCATGGCGGCATGNTCGCCACCGTCGTGCAAGCCAAGGTGCAGCCCGGGTTGCGCGTCACCGCCTGGGTTCAGGTCCGCCACAAGATGCGGCGCCCGCCATCCATCGTCGAAGCGGTGCAATTCACACCCGTGAATTCCGTCAACCATGGCGGCGTAGAGGTCGCCNTCGATGTTGTTCATCGCATCACATCCTCCTGTGACAGAGTTTGCTGCTCCTGAACTCAAATCGGACAGTGGTCCCGCGCGAAGGTCGGTGGCACAGATGCGCACCGTTTGGTCGACTTCTCCGGGCTGCAGGACGCCATCCTCTGCAAGGCCACCCTCGCCGTCGTCTACGCCGATGTGAAGCAGCAGGCCAACGGGACACACGCCCGCGTCCGGAAGNGCNGAGACGATCAAACTGGACGTGCCGTTGTGTCCATGGTCGCCATCGACCCCGTCCGCGCCGTCTTCACCTTGAGGGCCGCTGACCCCCGGGCTTCCATCTGCTCCTGTGCACAGGTGCGAGGCATCCAGCACCTCTTCCTCATCGAGCACGCCGCTGGCGTTGAGGTCCAATCCCCACTTGTAGGCCACGCCACCNGCNGGGCACACCTCTCCGGGNGGCAAGGNGTTGGACGACATGAGCACGCTNANTCCGTTNGCTCCNGGCNACCCTGCGTTGCCTCTGACGCCGTCACAGACCGGCATGCTTCCTTCTCGTTCCGTGGCTTGGAGCACACCATCCGTGTTAACGTCCTCACCGTAAGAGAGCAGCACGCCCGACACCGGGCAGGCTTCACCGGCTTCTTCGGTGACGATCAGCACCGACGCGACCGAGGACGTGTCCAGGTCTGTTTCAGGAAGCCACAAGCCGGCCGCTGCCAAGCCTAAGGCTAAGAGCAGAAGGCCGGCTTGAATTACGGCCCATGCTTTTCCGTCCTGTGTTTCTTCCTCCTCTTGGTGCCGCTGGGAAGTGCTGATTTCTGCGTTGTTCATGGCCTCTCATTCGACGTCTAAGGTAACAAAACCTCTGCCGAAATTCACGCCAAGACTCCGGCAGGCTTGAGGGCCTTCCTCCACGACCAAAGGGCATGGACCTGCCCGCGCGCTTGCAAGCGCAGCTCGACGGGGAGGAAGGTCCGACCCGGCAAAAGGGGGCGCGTTTGGTCGTTGACCTTGCCTTGACGGCAGGGGCCTCGTCCTTTGTGGAAGTCAAAGACTCGCACGTTTCTGGCGTGTCGGTCATCACTGGCGGNGACGGCCTGATCCGGTTCCTCGAGGACTTGACCGAAGACGGTGGTCCCGGCGTCAGCATTCCCACGACGCTGAATTCCGCCGGTTGCGATGCAGATCGAATGGAGGAGATGGACCTCGGGCACGAAGGCTTCCTTGAGGCGCAACTTGGCATTGTCGATGCGTACAGCAAACTAGGCATTCGACCCACGCTGTCATGCACGCCGTACGACCGTGGGCACGAAATGGAGGAAGGCATCGCTTGTTGGGCCGAGTCCAACGCGGTGTGCTACGCCAACTCGTGGACCAAGATGCGGACGAACCGCGAATCCGGNCTTTCCGCGTTGGCGACCGCCTTGACCGGTTTTGCACCCCGTTGGGGGCTGCATTTGGACGAACACCGCCACCCCAACATCCTGGTTGAGGTCACCGCCACGCTGTCCACCTTGGCCGATTATTCGATCTTCGGGGACTGGATTGGCTCACAAGCCCAGCCGGGTTGGTCGATGCCTTGGGGTCCGATGCCGCTCATCATGGGCCTCGAGTCGGGCATGACTTTTGCAGAACGCAAGGCCTTGACCGCCGCTGCAGCAAACTACGGGACTCCCATGCTTTGGGTCAACAGAATTTCTGCAGACCCTCCCCTCGAGCGTGACGGCGACGGTTGGGCCGAGCCGGAAGGCGGGTGGCAAGGGACCCTTGTGTTCGATGATGGCGCCTTGGCGAAGCGAAAGGAGGAACTCGCACCCAAAGGGACCGTCGACCTCGTCGTCATCGGTTGTCCACAGGCCTCGCTCGAAGAGATACGCTTGACCGCCGCTGCGGTGCGTGCGCATTCTGAGATGGGTTCAAGCATTCCCAACGGGAGGTTGTGGATGTTTACCAGCAAGGAAAACCATGCCTTGGCGGCGGCAGACGGCTCCTTGGCGATGCTTGAGGAGAGCGGGGCCGTGGTGCTGAAAGACACCTGTCCGGAAGTCACGCCGTACAACCGCAATCGGTTCAATCACCTGCTGACCAACTCGATGAAGGCTGAGCATTACCTTACCAGTGGGCTCAACCGCATCCCAACAAGCGTGGCCGANATCCAAACATGCGTGGCCCATGCCTTCGACGCAGCACTGTCTGAGGGNCCTCGGCCNNNCCTGGGCGANCGTGCNCATCACGTGCCCNAGTCCAACGTTGCCTTCCAAGACGGTACCTGTGACCTCACGGGTGCAGGTCTCTCGTCCCAACCCACGTACCGTGTGGTCGGACGAGCCATGGTCACCGACGTACCGATCACGTACCTCGGCTATGTGGACCGCGACACGGGTGAAATCGATGAACGCGGCCATCCCTTAGACGGACGCCCCATAGAGGGGAAGGTCCTGATTTATCCCAAAGGGTCCGGTTCCACCGTGGCACCCTACGTGCTCATGGGGCTGATGTACCGTGGCCGTGGACCCATGGCCATCGTCAACCGTGACGTCTGCCCCTTGTCCCTCCCTGCCGCTTCCTTGCTCGGCCTTCCGTACGCTCACGGGTTTGGAGAAGACCCGTGCCTTGCGGTAAACGACGGCGATTTAGTCGAGGTGATCCGTGAGGCGGGCGGCGAGGTCCACTTGCGGGTCCTTGAACGGGCANAAAACAACGGGTGAGGGCATGGGTCCTGTCTTGGTCACCGGCGGTACCGGCTTTCTCGGCTCCCATTTGGTCGACCTCTTGCTGGAACGTGGCCATGAAGTGGTCGTGCTGGACAACGGTTCCCGCTCGTCCTTGGCGATTTGTCCTGATGGCGTGCACCTCGTGAACGGGGACGTGCGTTCTCCCGAAGCTTGGTCAGCGGTTGAACAGGCCGTTGGTCCCTGCTCGCTCATCCACCATCTGGGGGCCATCAACGGCACGGCCCGCTTCGACCGCGAGGCTGCCGGAGTCATCGATGTGGCTGTGAACGGGGCCCTGCAGGCCATCAACGCGGCAGAGCGATGGGGTGCCCGGCTGGTCATGGCCTCTTCCCCGGAGGCGTTCGGTGACAACCCTCACGCGATGCANACCGATGACCGCTCCNTCTTCACACCGCCCGAAGAGCATCTGCGTCATTCCTACGGCGCCTCGAAGTACCTCGTGGAGATCTTGGCCCAGGATGCGGTTCAACGCGGTCTTGACGTTCGTATTGCACGGCCGTGCAACGCGTACGGCCCGAGGGCCAGTGCGGGAAAGAACGGTCAGGTTGTCGCGATGATGTTCGAACGCGCCATNCATGGCCGTCCCTTGGACGTGCATGGTGACGGCCTCCAAACGCGCTGTTTCACGTGGGTGGGCGACGTGGTGNACGGTTTGGACCTGCTCGGAAGGTTGGACGAAGCCATCGACGGCAGCGGTTCTNTGGCGGGTGCATCGTTCAATTTCGGCTCGACCGTGGAAACGACCATCATCGACCTTGCAGCACGCATCTCGTCTTTGACCGGTGCTCCTGTCCATCAGGAGGGACAAGGCCATCCCGGTGACGTGAAGCGNCGTCGGCCAAATCCCCGTAGCGCGNAAACGCTCCTTGGCTGGCGGGCGGTTACGNCGTTAGAGGAAGGCCTCGAACGCACGTGGAGCGTGCTTCAGGCCGAACGATGATCGACCACCTGCGACCATCCCGTCGGGCTGGCCATCAAACGATCAAGCCCGTGTTGACAGAGCACGTCGAGCGCCTCCGCCTCAAGCGCTGAAGGAGGAAGGTGGACTTCGTCCACATTGAAGATCACCAAACGGGCCACTGCGTCGGGAAGTCCTCGTTCTTCGACCATCGTCACCCGAAGCGCAGCAGCGGCCCGATCAAGATAGGGAACGCCCTCCTCGTCGACGGTGTGAGGCACGCCGTCCCACTCCGAGGTACCTCGCGGCACGTTGGGGGCTGTGTGCTCCACCAAAGCGGCGTCATCAGGGCCGCTCATCAAGAGGTAGAGGGTGGCGGATGGTCGGTCTCGTAGGTTGAGCAAGGTGTCCCGTGCCCGTCCTTCTCGGTCGCTCGACAACGACATGACGACCAACGGTGGGCTGTTTGAAACCACGCTCAGGGACGTCATTGGGGCCAAGTTGTGCCGACCAGAGGCATCCGTCGTTGCCACAAGCACAAGCGGNCGNGGNGAAAGGGTCGAGGCCAACAANCGCGCACGCTCGCGATGCTCAAGCTGGTCAAGGCGCGTCACAAACCGTTCCCCAGTGAGGCGCAGAGGGGTACGTGCCGGTTCGGTCGATTCCTTGCCATCAAACCATGCGTCCAAGCGCCCTGCCCTGACTTCATCAAGCGCAAAGGCGGTGTGTGCCCTGTATGCTTCCCAGTCCGAGGCATCCTCGCCGCGTTCGTTTTTCCGATCAATGGACGAAGCAGCATAGGCGACGCAGCGCTCAAGGAACGCTGCCACCGTGCGCTGTGCTTCGTCGCCCAGGACGTCACGCCCCAAGTCCGAGTTCGCGCATCAACATCTCCACGTGGCCTTTGGCCCGGACGTTATACCGTGCCCAAGAAAGCGTGCCATCGGGCGCAATCACGAAAGTTGAACGGGAGCACCCCATGTACTCCTTTCCGTAATTCATCTTCATGCGCCATGTGCCGAAGGTTTCGTGCAGGCTACCGTCTTCATCCATCAGCAACGGGAAGTTCAGTTCTTGGTTACGAGAAAACTTCTCGTGAGATGCAGCGCTGTCTTTTGAGACTCCCCAGACCACGAAGGAACCCGTGTTCAAGCGAGCCATGTTGTCACGGAAGTCGCAGGCTTGCGTGGTGCAGCCAGGCGTGCTGTCGCGGGGGTAAAAGTAGAGGATGACGTGCTTNCCTTCATTCAGCGTCGAGGTCAGATCGTANGTGGTGCCTGCAGCATCGGTGGCCGTGAACTGCGGAGCCGGCTGTCCTGCTTCGANGGTAACTGGGTCGGTCATGGTGTGAGGTGGGGTAGGGGCGGTATGAAGTGTTGGTCGTTGCCAAAACGCATAATTTTCTTTCAGGTGCCTGTTTATTCATTTCGGGTAATATCGCTTTCACATCGGGTCAAGTGCCATGTTATTGGCGATTCTTTCAAGAACCGGCAGAAATCAATGAGGTCTATGGCAGCGGTCCGAATGTCGCGTCGCTGCCGACGCTATCTCAAGCGNATTCAGCGTGCCGCGACCCGGTATGCCCTCCAAGAGATCGCCTCTTCCATCCAAAACGATCTCGATCGCCGCCATCTTTCGTACGACGAAGCCCTGAACTTAGGCAACGTGATTCAGCACCATGCTGATCGACTCCCTGGCGACACCATCGTATACGCCATTTCGGACAGGGACGCTTACCGGCGAACATTGGAACTGTACCTGAAGGACGCCGTGCTGTCCCGTACCGAGCAATTGTTGCTGTGGGAAGAACGCCGCCGACTGGGCATCAGCGACGCGGAACACGATCGACTGCTAAACCAGCTGGTTGAGCAAATGAAGCGGCAAGGGCGGACCGTCGCAGTTCACGCATTCAAGAGGGCGGGCGCATGACGTTTGGTTCGCGGGCAGCATCGCTGGGCCTTGTCGCCCTCTTGCTCATCACGCTCGCCGTACCGATGGCCACTCCCGCCGCGGAGGCCACATCGGGTCGCGCAGGACCTGACTTCAGCGTGACCGGGCTGACCTTAGACAACCACGGTTCGGTGCAAATCAACGAAGCAGGCCTGTTCACCATCGTGGCTGCTCCCGGCGACCACACTGTCAGGATCGAGGTGGCCAACGTCGGCACCATTGCGGGCAGCGCCACCCTCTCTCTCGTCCACCAAGGTTCCCCCACAGCCTTCGAGGTCGATGTGGACGAGATGTCCACGGGTAGCCTTGCACCCGGTGCGGCTCCCTCAGTCTTCATGATGACATGGACCGCCGCAACCGGCGCTGACCAGACCCTGTACGCTCGCGTGTCGTCGTTGCAAGACGGCAACACGATGAACGACGAGCGCGTGATGGAACTTGACGTCGACCGCTACCTTGAGGGCACGACGATTGGGCCGATTTACCCCGCACCAAGCCCCGGTCAGTCCGTGGCTCGTCTCTCCCTCGGCACCCACGATCTTTCCGTGGCCGTCAAAAACGACGGCGTAATCCCCCTCGGGGCCTCGATGGACGTTGTCCTCACGCCCTTGGCCGGTGGGCCCGCCCAAACCCTCACGTCGAATGTGATTCCAACGCTTGAGCCAGGCTCGTTGAAAGACCCGGCTGAATCCGAACTTCTCTTGGTCTCGGTGGACGCCACCAGTCTCTCAGGGGGATGGAACATCACCATGACTGTGACATTCACCGGTCCATCGTGGACNGATGTTCTTCCGGTAGCAGCCTTTGACGTGATCTTCTCCGATTATGCGGCTATGTTCGACCCAGTGCCTCAAGACCGCACTTTGCAGCCAGGGACCAGCAAATTGTTGACCTTCGGCATCCTGAACACCGGTCAACAGCTTGACAACTGGAACATCGCTACCCACAGCCTTCAGAGTTGGTCCGACACGTCTTCTTGGCCGCTGAACACCGGNCCAATCGCNGCGGGGAACGCCCTNGAATTTGTNGCNAACGTTGAGGTGCCCATCACCGCCGCACGAGGCACCACGGAAGTGCTGACGGTGACCTTCACTTCGCAAGGCTCCAGTCCGCAATACGCACTTCAGGCCGTGGTGAGTATCACGGCCGGCGAACTCTACCTTGCCGCCGTCGACCTCGACAATACTAGCGTCAGCGTGGTCCCTGGCTTGCCCACCGACATTGCCCTAAACATCACCAACGATGGCAACGTTGCCACCAACTTCCAACTGACCGCAGGTTTCTCGCCCTCGCCCCTCGGCTGGAGTGCTGAAATCTCAGTCCCTCAAACCGGCTACCTAGATCCTGGTGAAACCACCCGAATCAAGGCCATTGTGACGCCCGCTCACATCAGTTCACCTCTTGACCCGGCCGAGCGAAATCAGGAAGGCGACCTTGTCGACCTGTGGGTGGGCGCTTCCGCCATCAACGGAATCCCCGTGATGGACCAACAAGAATTGACCGTGGCACCTGTCATTGTCGTGGATCCTGGGTTGGAATCCGACCTCCTCGAACTGACTGAGGCAGAGGTGCGCGCATCCCGCTTCGGCATCGGATACGACGCGTTGGTGCCAATGGACCTCGAGGTCCGGCACAATCTGATTCAGGACGTCAACGAATTGGTCAATGCCACCGTGGCCGTCTCTGACCTGCGTTTTACGTCCCACGGCGGCGCTGGCGGCTTCTCAGAAACAGCACGCTGGTCCTTCACGCCATCGCCCGAAAACGCGACGAACATGACCTTGGGGACAACCAATCCGGCCGTGCTTTCCGTTCAGGGACCGGCCGACGGGCTTCCTCTTGCCGGTCTTTTGGAAGCTGACGTGACCGTTACGCCAAGCCTGTCCACCACCCACTCCCTTGGTGGCGTGAGTGCAGCAGCCGTGACCAGGACCGTGAGCGTCACCGTCCCCGGAATCAACGACGGCGAAATCATCGACGAGGGTGTTCTCACGGCGCAAGTGGGCGTGGCTTCGACCTTCCCCGTGCGCATCCAAAACCTGGGTAACGACGTCTCGAATTACACCATTAGCCTTCTCAACACCCTTCCAGTGACGTGGTCCGCTACCCTTGGCGCCGCGGGTGGACTCATGACAACGGTGAGCAACTTGCCCTCGCCGGTCGCGGTTTATCCGGACATCAACGATAACCACAAGACGAGCTTCGATCTCACCGTGACCTCCGATCCGTTGGCGCAAGCCGGTTCCATCACTTACGTGGACGTCGAGATTTCCAACACCGACAACGGTGAGGTCCTCGGTCAAGCCGCGATTCCAATCACCGTGGAAGCCTTCGTGGACGCGACCCTTGATCCCCCATACCGTTTGGTGAACTTGAGCGTCTTCGAAACGCCGTTGACCAGCCTCACCATGATGAACACAGGAAACACGCCTGCCGAGTTCAACGTGGAGATCGTTGATCCTGATGATGAAGTCGATTTCACGCTTACGAGCAGCACATCCGTCTTGATCGGCGCAGGATTCAGCGATGGCGTTAAGATCCAAATTAGCCCAACCGAAGAGGCTGCTGCGGACATGAATTATTCCGCCACCGTCATCGTCACGGTGGTCGATGGACCCGTCCTCCAGGCCGTGATTCAAGCCAACCTCAGCGAAATGGATGATGTGGCGCTGGTGTTCGCCTCCTCTCTAGATGACGATGGTGGCAGCAGTGGAATTCAACACAACGCGGTTCCTGGCACCTCAGTTGCTCTGCCGTTTACGCTCGCCAACGGAGGGAACTACCTTGAAAATCTGGTCTTGGAGACTGAAGCCGACGACGGTTGGGGCGCCAGCCTTGACTTGACCACGGCCCAACTCGCCATCGATGAGGAAACCATGGGGACCCTCACGGTGGCGGTTCCGTCGCTCGGCGGTTCCGCTTCGTTGGACCGTGGTGATGTGCACCAGGTGCTGATTTACGTCAATGACTCAACCACCGGAGCCTTGCGAACCATCGGGTCCGTGGACGTGGTTATTGCGCCATTGTTCGACATCTCAAGCCCCGACTGGCCCGATCTCCTTCTGTTCCATCGCGGCCTCTCGCAAGGCATCAGTTCCACGGTGAAGAATGTGGGCAACGCCGACATTGACGTCAACGTGGACGCGGCGCTCTTCCGTCCAGGCACGAACCAGACAAGCGACGATTGGGTGCTGAGCAGCCCTGCGTCGCAAGTAATCACCCTACGACGTGGTGTCAACACCGAACTCAACGTTGTCGTAGAATTGGTTGAACTCCAACCCTTGCTGTCCCTCCAAGGTGAACTGCGCGTGACCCTGACTCCAGTCGACACGAGTGTCAGTGGTTCTGCAGTGCTGGAAACAAATTTGGCCGTTTCAAGGATGTTCCAGAACGAGCCGGACACCTTCATGCCCGGTCTGGACGACGGCGTGGAGGATCGTCCCTTCATGTGGACTCACATCCCTGTGAGCGCCTCTACTGCATCCGTGTACGAGTTGGAATTGTGTTCGGCCCAACGGTTGGTTCAACCCGGCATCATTGCACCGAACATTGCGGCTTCTGACCTGCTTTGGGACTTTGAACTCGTGACCGGCAGTGGTGCTTCCCAGACTCACGCCCTCGACCTCGACTCAAGCGGTTGCGCTGGGGACGAGCTCATCTCGCTCCCTCTGCGCCAAGCGTGGGAAACCACCGGCGCTCCGACGATGGCCATCGATGCACCCGATCGGCCCAACCTCCTCCCAGGGGACGGTTGGGACCTGACCTTCCGCCTCTACCACCCCGGCGAAAACGCGGGATACACCGTATACACCGAAGCCACCTACCGCTACAGATTAGACACCAAAGCCGATCCAGCCTTTGACCTTGAGGACAAGGTCAGGGAGTGGACGATTACCGGAGACCGCCTCATGGAGGGCGTTGCCACCAACCTCAGCCTCAACCTGGTGAACTACGGCACATCGCTCGCCGTCGACGTTGTTCCAGAACTCACCTGTGAAGGCGCCCAAGTCCTGACTCAGCCCGAGACAATCGATTTGCTGTTCCCCGGCGAGACCGTGAACGTTCAGTGGGGTATCCAGCCGGACAGCATGGACTGGTGGCTCAGTTCCTCGCAACTGCGATGCACTGCGGATTGGTCTTCAGAAGCCTACGCCAGCTTCGGAGATGAAGCCGATAACAACCTCCTCATCATCGAAGAAGAAGTGGTTGCATGGTCTCCTCGGCCGATCGTCGTCCTTGCTGGAGCCGCGGCTGGTTTGCTCCTCAGTGCGCTCTTCGTGGCGCTGCGGAATCAGAACGACAACTTCCGCCTCGCTGCAGTGTATGCCGGTCTGCTTGGCCTTGGCTTCTCCTTCCACCTTCTCTCCATC
>PBMM01000009.1 GCA_002723635.1 Methanobacteriota archaeon
CCTGCCAAGGCCTTGGCCAGCCTCATGCTTGAGCATGAGACTGCCCCGACACATTTCCTGGCCGCCCTGATCGATCAGCGCGAGGAAGGTCTGCTCTCACGCGAGGGCGTGAAGGCCGCTGTTGCGGCCTTCCCCGAGGGNGCCGACCGCGCCACGGTCGGCGGCTGGGCCGAGACCGAAGGCCACGTGCCCAAGGAGGTTGGAGACCTTGACGGNATCATCGCAGGCATCATNGCAGAGCGCCTTGACTTCGTGAAAGAACGGGGCTTTGGCGCCATTGGTCCACTGATGGGCGTGGTGATGGGCGCCGCCAAAGGCGCCGATGGACGNGAAGTNAGCGAGCGTCTCAAGGCCGCCATTCAGCAGGTGCTCTCGTGAGAAACACGTTCGTCATCGCGCTTCTCGCCGTGACGCTCCTCCCGTTTGCATCAGCGAGCATGACCGTTCCAGGAGGTTACGTGTCCACCGCTCCGCTGGTGGTGGACGATGCGGTGCTGATCCGTTCCTCGGCCACCTTCGACGGGACCTCACCTCCAATGCTCAGGGCCTACGGAGAAAACGGGACGGTGCGTTGGGCCATCGAGGGCCCTTCGACCACGCAGCCGGACATGGCCGAGGTGCTCTTGGTGCCGGCCGGACAAGCAACGTGTGGTGCATGGCCAGAACACCTCATCATCGCATGGTCCAGCGGCCTCTTAGAGGCCCGGACGCCGAATGAAGGAGTGCCGCTTTGGCAGGCCAACACTCCTGTGCAAGGGTGGGGAATCACGGCCAATCCCGTGGTGACCGATGAGGGGTTGCTCGTGACGACACGTACCGGAGTCGAACTCCGTTGTTTTGCGGACGGTAGCGTGTTGCATGCCGCGGAGACGGGTTTGGGGTGGAGGAACCCCGCCACAATGGTCAACGGAACCGTCCATGTCGGCGATGAGTCTGGTCAATTGTGGAGTTGGGTGCCGGGCCAATCCCCNACTTCTATGGATCTAGGTGGAGCCATTCGGCATGCGCCCTTGCTGGTCAACNNTGGATTGCTTGTTCACATTCAAACCCAAGCCACCAGCCGCGTNGAATGGTTGCCTCTTGGCGAAGACGGGCTGCCTCAGNCCGCATCGGCCGCACACAGCCTCGCCTCTGGGGGCTCACCCGGCATGCCCGTGGTGCTTCACCATCTCTCCGCGGCCGTTGGTGATGCAAGCGGTGTGCAGATGCTCAATTGGACGGAAGAAGGGTGGGAAACAACCCGACTTTCGACGTCTTCGGTGCAGGGGCCGCTTCGGCTTGAACAGGGCCGATTGACGGCTTCAGTAAACGGACCGAACGGTGGTTTCCTTGCGTTCGGTTTGGATGGTACGACGGCAGCGGTGACCTTCCCTGCCGATCTCAAGGGATACGGCACCGCTCCACCCGTGCGTTGTGGCGATGCTTGGCTGCTGGTGAAGGACGAAGGAAAGGTGGTGCTCGACCCCGAAGAAGGTGGCCTCTCGTGCCCCCTGACGGTCAANCCTGCGCTTGTGGAGGTCGAGCCTCCCGTNGACAAGANNCCCATCGTCTGGACCCTCGCCTTGATGGTCGCATTTCTCGCAGGATCCGCTGCAGCGTACCGGCGGGGCCCCCTTCATGGCCTCCGCTGGGGGACACCGTTTCTTCTCGTCGCCCTCATCGCCCTCATGCCCGCCTTAATCGGGTGGTGGGCGGAACAATCCCCTGAGGTTCAAGGAGAAACGCCATGGGACGATGCCTGGCCAGAAGCATGGCGCGACGGGCAAGTCGTGGCCTTCGAATTACCAAACGGGACCTTGGCCATCGGCGGATTCGAACCTCGCCCCACAGTCCTCGAGGCCACCGTGGCCGCCGCAAACGAGCTTGGGGTGTCCCTTGCGACCGAAGACCACGCCCTCGGCCAGTGGGTCACTGCCGTCGATGGCGTCTCCGGCGACGGTTGGATCTACGAAGTCGATGGAACTCGTCCGACGATTGGACCAGAAGCCATGGCACTGCCCCCTTCCTCTGTCCTCGTTTGGCGCTTGGCCTGAGTGAACCTTGAAGGAGCCCAGCCCGTCCCCAACACCATGTTCGCCAGCGTCGGGGTCCACGGCCCGGTGCTCAGCCCAACGGCGGCGTTGCTCTTCGACGTGGTTCTTCTCGGGGCAGCGACGGTGTTGCTCTTGCAAGACAAGCGCATGACGCGTCATCAAGGCGTGCTGCTGCTGTCCTTTGTGGCCATCGTGGCCGTACTTCGTGTGCTAATGGCGAACCTCCCCAACGTTCAGCCGGTGACCGTGGCGGTGCTGCTGGCTGGGGCCAGCCTCGGCGCAAGACGGGGCATGGCGTTCGCCATCCTCGTGACGATGTTGTCCAATACGGTCCTCGGCGACGGGTATTGGACCCTTTTCCAAGCCGCCGGTTGGGCCGCGATTGCGGTGGTCGGTTCTCGAGCTCACTTGATCGAAAACGACCGACTTCTGCTTGGTCGTGCAACCCTCTTTGCGGGGCTTCTTGCGTTTCCCTTCGGCCTCATCACCAACCTTTCTCTCATCGGCGGAGGCACGGGCTTCGCACAACTTCCCGCCTTGGTGTGGGCTGGGTTGCCCTTTGATCTGAGCCATGCTCTTGGCAACGTGGTCATCATGCTCTGGACGGGCGCACTGATGCTTCGCATGATGCTCCCGGTGGACGTTCCCGACGCGATGGCGACCCCCGGAGTGGAAGCAGATGTCCACCTCGTCTGATGCAGCCAGCCTCGTCGTGCTTGTGCGGCGCGATCTTGAGATGAGCGCTGGAAAGAGTGCTGCGCAGGTGGCTCATGCGGCCGTAGGATGCAGCCTCAAGGCAAGGAAACAGGCTCTGGCCCAGTTTGATCGTTGGAGAAGCGAACACGGGCGCATCGTGGTCTTGGCCGTTGATGATCTTCAAACCCTCGAGGATTATCGCGAAGAAGCGCTGACCCACCGTCTCGTGCACCATGCGGTGACCGATGCAGGCCGCACGGAAGTGGCGCCTGGGACCGTGACCGTCCTCGGTATTGGGCCTGCTCCAAAGAGCGTGTTGGACGTTCTTCTTGGCCACCTCGAACCGCTGTGACGCAGAACCAACGCTCAAGAAGTCGTCCGCAAAATAACACACGTGCTCAAAGGGCTCTGGGGGACTGTTGGGGGGTCATCCCTCTTGGCGACCATGTGCTGTTTGCCCTCAGTGGTACTCGTTCTGTTTGGTTTGAGCAGCGTCTCCTCTGCCGCCGCCCTCTCAGACACATTGTACTGGGGGGGCGAAGGATGGGGCTGGTTCCGACCGACCCTGTTGACGGTCTCTGCGGCATGCCTCGTCGCTGGACTGGTGATTCATTTCCGACGTGACGGAATCTGCAGCCTCGATGATGCCGTGCGAGAGCGACGCCGGGTCATCAACACCAGCCTGACTGCAATCTTCACCGCCGTGACCCTCTATCTCGTGGTGAACTACGTGCTGTTGACTGAAATTGGCATCGCCCTTGGACTCCCTTGGGAGTCCTCCCGTTTCTGGCAAGGCTGAGGCGCCGTCAGAGGAGTTTCAATTCCCCTGTCAATTGGTCGATCAGCGAAGCTTCTGCTGGACCGATCGCCACCACGGTCAGTGAGCCACTTGGAATCTGAGTGTGTCCTGCATCTCGGATGGTTGCTGTTGGGAGCCCAGCCGCCTTCGCTTGCTTTTCCATCTCAAGGAGGTGTTCAGCATCGTCTCCTTTGACGCACACCTTCCGTTGGCCTGTGGCCAACCATGCCTCAAGCCGCCCCTGGTCTTTCTCCCGAATACCCGTCATGGCACTGATGCTCGCGTGACCAACCTGTGCGGCGATTTTCCCCTTTCCCATCTTCAGGCTGTGGTTCACCACGAGCACCAATTTGCACGCTTCCTTGGGCAGCGGCCCCGAGGGCGGGGGGGCCGTCCAGCGGTGAAGCCAACTACGGAGGCCCATGCAAAGGCCTTCTGCGCAAGGGCATGGAGTTGTCGCCGCCGGACCGTTCATTGCGCAGGCCTTCGTGGGTGCATCATGCGCCACTGGCCAAACGACCGCATCGACCTCCGAAGCGACACGGTTACACAACCCACTTCGGCCATGCGTGAAGCGATGGCTGCCGCGCCCGTCGGCGATGACGTGTATGGCGAAGATCCTACCGTACTCGAACTTGAGCGGCGGATTGCCTCTGAGTGTGGAATGGATGCCGCCCTCTTCTTGCCATCAGGAACGATGGCGAACGCCGTTGCCGTTCGCACGCACACGCGCCCAGGGGACGAAATCATCCTCGAACGGGAAGCCCACATTTACCTCTACGAAGGCGGCGGGTTTGCGGCGTTGTCGGGATGTTCCGTGGCCTTTGTTGATGGCGATCGAGGACGGATGGCTCCGGAAGACGTCCGAGGGGCCGTCAGGAAAGCAGAAGGTTCGGGAAGCCACTATCCAGATGGACGGCTCATTTGCGTCGAGAACACGTCCAACCGTGGGGGCGGTTCATGCTACGCCCTCGATGATCTGGACGCCATCGCAGCGGTGGGTCGGGACACCGGATGCGCCTTGCATGTTGACGGAGCGCGATTGATGAACGCCGTGGTGGCCACGGGAATTCCTGCGGAACGCTTGCTTCGTGGGTGGGACAGCGTGGCCATTTGCCTCTCAAAGGGCTTGGGCGCCCCCATGGGCTCCATGCTGGTGGGCAGTGCGGACTTCATCGCTCGCTCGCATCGGTGGCGCAAGATGTTTGGAGGGGGTATGCGTCAAGTGGGCATCGTGGCTGCTGCAGGTTTGCACGCCCTCGAGCATCACGTGGAACGATTGGCAGAAGACCATGAGCGAGCTCGGCGCATTGCTGAGGCACTGTCCCAACACCCACGCGGGCAGGTTGACCTCGCGGGCGTGGAGACGAACATGGTCTATTTCGGCGTCGAAGGATGGACTGGCCAAGAGACCCTCGAGCACCTGGCCTCGCACGGCATCGACGTACTCACCCTGAACGAAGGAACGTGCCGCATGGTGATTCACCTTCACGTGACTGATGAGGACGTGCACCACGTTCTTTCGGCCATCTCTGCCATTCCCTGACTCGGCCAAGTGGAAGGTTGAAATCGCGGGCATCAAGTCTTCTTTCATGCGCCGCGTCGCCTTCCTTCTGGCCGCTTTGTTCGTGCTGCTTCCGCTGAACGTCCAAGCCGGCACTCCTGTTGCGGTCGACGATGGGGCGGTATTTGGCAGCCACGGGGGGGCCGTCTCATCGGCCAACTCCAGCACCCTCGCCTCCTTGTCTGATCTGAATCCAGTGTTGGAGGACTACACTGCAACGTGGTGCACCAACTGCGTCGATGTGGAGCATGCATTGGAAGACTTGGTCGCAGAACGTGGAGGCCAGATTTTCGCTTTTCATCGCTCAATCGGTGAGACCGAAGACCCCTTTGGTACCGAAACCCTCGATCAGCGTTGGGAAGAACGCTACGACCGTCGTGCACCGCCAACGGTGGTCTTCAACGGCACCACCTACGTCATCGGGAGCGTGCCAGCAGGCGACAGCCTGTTGGACGATTACCGTGATCTGGCCAACCAAAGCCTCGGGCTTCCTGCCATGTCGTCCAGCCACTTCACGTGGACTGCAGCACAAGGCGGTAGCACCACAGTCACGTGGGACGTGAATTTGCCCCTGAGTGAGGCATGGGCCGGACATACGCTTGGGCTTGAGGTCTGGGTCGTGGAGGCCACCGCAAGTTACCCACAAGGCAGCAACGGCCAAGGCGATTACCCCCACATCGTTCGCAGCATCACGGCTGTGGATCAAGTGGTTTGGAATGACTTTACGGTGCTTCAGGGCAGCACGTCCCTGGCGCTTCCCGCAGCGTTTGACGGCGATGATCTCGAGGTCCATTTGGTCCATACGATGTCCCCGCCCGCAGAACCCGACGAGGTTGAGGACATCCCGCTGCCTGCGGAACCCAATGAACGCACCATACCTGCCCCAGGAGCAGGGCTGGCCTTGCTCGCTTTCGCGGCCGCGGCTCGACGCAGAGACCTCAATCCCTGAGGTCTTCTCGAAGACGCCAATCGTTGAGCATCCCTTCGTCAATGAACTCCTCACGGGGGTAGTTCCACCACCATGGGACATCACCTTGGGCGCCGATCCGATGCTGCCATCGGTTCAATTCCCGGGCCAGTCGAGCTTGAGCGCCACGGGGCCAACGACGCCGGCGCACGAAATGGAGGGCATCGTCACCTTCGCCCCACCCGGCGAAACGCAGTAATCGGCGTAGGAATTGGTGCTCTCGGTGGTTGCGCACCGTGAATTGGAAGCCGGTTGGCAATTCCACGTGGTAGGGTGTTCCAGCGCCCAAACGCACCTCGCGCCCAAGCGCCGAGCGACCCAAAATGGTCCATACGCGTGCATACAGATCCCGGATCCGCAACGGAGCATCACGGATGTCTGGCCGCTGCTCACGTTGCCCCGCACCGTCGCGAATGTGCACCCGGCCTCGAAGGGCGGCGAAACCTTGCATGGGATTGATGTCCTGCAGGCCTTGGTTGAGGAGTTCGGGCAGGTTACGCTCATCCCTCTCGCCCAAGCCCAGCCCGTCCATGTGCTCACGCATCATACGTTGGAACCGGCCGCCGACCCCATTGTTGCCTCCATAGGGTGGGTTCATCCACGTGTGATGTCGCTGACGCCGTTGTCGTCCATCCAACGTGGCATCGATCCATGCCTTGACGTATTTTTGCTGGTTCAGGACGGTGCCATTTTGCGCGGTTGTCCCATTGTACCAGCCTGGGTCAAACGTACGGCGGCGGCCCGTTCCAGCAGGTTCGAACCAGGGCAAAGCCTCGCTCAACGCTCGATCATCGACGGGCTCATTGTCCCTTTCATAGGCAGGCGACATGGTGTAGATGAAGCGATTCAACGGTTCGATGGTCGTGGACGTGCCCACGTCGTCGAGGAGGGCCAACACCACCGAAGCCAGCACGTCACCCAGGGGGAGGGATGGGCTTGTACGGTCTTCGGTGATGCACAAGGGTGGCTCGGTGGGGCGGCCCTTTCCATCGATTCCTCGCACCACAAAGGGCGCCATGTGGGCTCCAGAACGGACTTGCATCTCGTATCCGTGGCCAAAGCGACCCCGGATGAGCATGCGCTCGCCTTCGACGTGGGTTCGTGCCCTGTATTGGTTCAAGACGTCACGCAGCAGCACAATGGAACGGGCGAGGGCAGGAGCCACCTCGTTGCGCTCCTCGCCGTTCCATGCGACGGCAAAAGCGTGCAAGCGTGCTCGCTCTTCCGACCAAGGCGGAGCGAGCATCCAAGCGAACAGCCACGCCCAAAGCCGCGGATCGCGNGGGACCTTNATCGTCAGAACATCCCCTCCTCTCGCGAGGCGAGCGACCCTGAACGACAGGCGTCCTTGGTCACTGCTCAACGCCTGTGGAAGAGGCCGATGCTCCACTTCCTTGGTGGTGTTCCATGCGGCCACCCAGGGCTCAGATCGTCCTTCAGCAAGCCGTTGAGGCCGTTGACGAATGAGCTCATTCAGGGCTTCCCGTTGAGGCCCTCTTGCTGCACGCCCTTGCCATCGCAGCGGAGGGCTGTGATCAAAATCGGCGATCCACAGTGACGTGACGTCGTCAAGTGGAGCACGCAGCCGCTTTAGGATGCTCAACCAACGTAGCATTGGTTGAACCGGGTGAGTTTCCTGAATCACGTGATGAGCGCCGAATCCCACAGGCTGCATAGGAACACGGATTCCGGGCCCTGAGACCGAAGCAGCGGCCATGGCCAGCCCAAGGAGATCCCACCCACGACGGCTTGGGCTGCACATCAGTTCAAGCATGTCTTTCCATGGAACTCGTGCAAAGGGACCCCGGCCGTCGATGAGCACCCCTTCGTCGGAAAATTGCACAAGCTGCCCTGTCGCCAGCGTCACGCCTTGAGCCAAAGCACGGTGGTGCTCTGGCGCGAGGTCCTCGGAAGTCCGTGCGGCCTTGGCCGCCTCCTCAAATGCCGCCTTGCCAGCGTGCCAGTCGGCGATTGGGTCCATGCTCGGATCCTCCAGCCTGGCCCAATTCCCCGCCTCCAAAACCCAAGGCGCGTGCTTGAGATGCGCCCAGCGGGCCCGAGACGACGTCATGCCTTGCAAGACATCACGGGCCTCACTCACCAGGGGCGGACGCACCAGATCCAACCAACGGTGATCTCCAGTGGTTCGTAGAATCGCGGTGCACAAATCGCAGTATTGCTGCCCCTCGTGGTGTTCTGCCTGACAAATGGTGCAGGGCATCATGGCCATCCAAGAGATTGGCGCATGACCTCTTTTGAAGCAGCATCAAATGTCCCGCAAGGTGTTCAAGAACCCTGACCGGCCATCGGGTCGTATGCCGTCCCTCGAGGTCGTCCCTTTTGGACCACCTCCCGTGTGGGTCGAAGAGGCAATGGCGCAGGAACACGTCCTAGTGGTCTGTGCAACCGAAGGGCAGCGCCGTCACCACCTCCGTCGTCTCGCTCTTGGCGGAGGTGCCGTGGACGCTTCGCGTTTGACCACGCTTGGAAGGTTTTTGCGACATCTACGCGCCGACGTTGGTTTGCCAGAGGCTCAGAATGACCCTGCCTTGCATCTCTTGGCGTTGGATGCAGCATGCCGAACGTTGGCCGAAGCTGGTGCCTTTTTGCTCCCGGCATCCACCTGGAGCATCGGTCGGACTGAACGCCTGCTCACGCTCCACGACCGTTTGGCCGAGGAAGGGCTCGAAGACCGGACATGGGATGACGACCCCGGCATGGCCCCATTCTCTCAAGCCATTCAACACGTCGAATCCGCTACGGGGAGGCTTCACCCTGGCTTGGTTTCACAGCACGTCACGGCCGCCCTTGACGCACGACAGGACGACGACCCCCCGTTTGTGTTGGCCAATCTGCAGGGCATCCTGCTCCTTCCAGCTCCACCGGATCATGGGGGTTCTCATCTCTCGTTGTTCAAGGCCGTGGAGCGCTTTACCGCCGTTCACGTATTGCGAACACCAGGGGCCATGCGCACCGGATTTGGCGGAGCCATCCTCGAAGACGTTCACCCCATCACGGCCGAAGAGGACGTGCCCGATTGGTTGCCGCCCCACCCTCCCTTCATTACGGAGGCGCGTGGTTGGGACGTCATTGATGAGCACATCGAGCACGTTCAACGTGTGGCCTTGCAGCGCCGAAGCCATGGCCCAATGGCCGCGATTGATCTCGCCGTTCAGCATCGGTTGGCCGGCAGCGAAGGTCCTGTGATTATTGTCGACGCCGATGAAGGCCGTCGTGCCGCGATGGTGACCGAATTGCAATCACACGGGTTGACCGTCAGCCACCGCTCCTCTCCGACGCCTTCACGCGCGGTCACTGGCCTTCTCCGTGCCGCCAAAGCAGGGCTTGGGCCCGAGCAATGGAACGTTGAATCGCTCATCGCCTTGGCCGGAGGAGCTTCCATGGGCTTCGACGTGGGGAAGGTCGAGGGCCTCCGCCATCCGGTTGAACCAACGTGGCAACCAAGGGGTCATCCAGACCTCCTGCGTACCGTTGCAAGGACGGCCCATCTCCGCGGCGGACATGGCGCATTGTGGCGCTGGCAACGCGTGCTTGGGTCCATGCGGCCAGATCCACACCGCGGGCGCGTGGCTCAACAACGCCAACAAATCGAGGAAACCGCATGGTGGTTGGAGGCCATTGTAACCCTCTGGGCGCCCATTTCGGACGCTCCAGAAAGCGGTCCGTTCTCCGGACCCGTCACAGGCGCGGAACTCCCTTTGCCTTCCCCACCAACTTCGGTGGTTGCTTGGGTCGACATGATGCTTGGAGCAGCCGATTGGGACATGCTCCGGTCCCGTGAGTCACGCTTTGACGCCAGCGTGGCGGGCCTTCATCACCTGAAGGAGCGGTTGTCCCTTGGCCTCGAACCGTCTGCAATCGGACCTCGCGCGATGGATGCACTCGAACTCTTGGTTGCTCACCCCCCGGACCCAGTCTCGGGCACGGAAGGAACAGACGTGTTCATCGCGGCCCCAGAGGAAGCGCTTGGACGACCGAGCGGATTGACCGTTCTTGCAGGACTCGATGACGAGGCGTGGTCCATGCGCCGTTCGGATTTGCCGTGGTGCGACCGAGCCAGTCGCGTGAGCCTTGGCCTCTTTGATGGTGACCTCCCCATCCGACGTGGGCGCCATGTCTTGGCCCAACTGGTGGCTTCTTCCACGTCCGTGGTTGTGTTTGACTCGTCTGCGGAAGATGGAGCAGGCCCGTCTCCCCCGCTGGCCGAATGGTTGCTGCACGTGCGGCGAAACGGCCATTTGGACAGCATCAACTCGGCACGGCCGGCATGGCTTGCTCTGGGCGAGGAACCCGATGTGCACGGGTTATGGGTCACGGATTCCGACGGCACGCTGTCACCACGGCCCGGAGGTTTCCGCAACGGGCATGCAGGCCGAGCGGGGCGCCGACGCAGGGACCTTCGACAACGAACAGGCTTGGATCTTGATGCTGGGCGGGGCGTGACCTTGCCCGTGAACCGTGGTGCATTGCTCGCCTCGGCCGCCCCCAACGTGTTGCAGGACCGGGCACGGCGCCAGCCAGAACTCCAGGCGTTGGAAACGGACGAGGTCTTGCCTTGGTCGCAGGCCGCTCGTTTCCAAACCACCTCGCGGCTGAACCTCCGCCCCACACCATCATCGGTCGGGAAAGCAAGGAAAGTCGCCCTGCAGGACGATTGGCCTCACTTGGGTGTGCGGCTGAACGGCAATGTTGTGTCCGTCACCCTCGATCCCCGCCCTCTGGCCCCGCCACTGTTGGGCGACGGGGATTTGCACGACGTGACGGGGAGCAACGGACCCGGCCGAGAGGCCGCCTCGTGGTCACCCAGCCGTTTGCAAGCATGGGTAGCTTGCCCTCGACGAGCTTGGCTGGAGCAAGCGTTCCGTGTCACCGGTGAAGACCGGGGGGCTGAAGACGTGGATCGCAGAGAACAAGGGGACCTCGTTCATCGGTTTGAGGAGACCTCAATGCGTGCTTACGGCACGTGGTCCGAAGAAGGATGGCGCACGTCTTCCTCGGTTCCGTTTGCCCCTGAAGACCTGAACGCTCACTGGCTTTCCGTGATTGCCGACGTGTTCGAACAAACACCCTGGCTGGGTCGCACCGACGCCGTCGCCACGCACCGACGCCGTGCTGCCATGGGCGATGCCCCTTCTGGGGCGATCACACCGGGGCCATCGAGCACGCCGAACGGGGAACTGGGCCGCTTGCTGCTCGCCGATGCTGGCTTGTCCGACGTGGCACCCATCGCTGCGGAATGGGCCATCGTCAACGACGAGGGAGAGGTTCCAGAGGTGGTCTTCAACGAAGGCATGGAACCACAACCGCTTCGTTGCAGGATCGACCGTGCCGACGAAGTGATCCTCGATGAAGCACGCCGCAAGCGTGCGGTGGAGGCTGGATTGCTGGGAGAGGATGGACCGGAGCGACTCGTCATTCTCCGTGATGTCAAGAGCGTCGTTGGGCCCGAACGTTCGAAGGTCCAAGACCGCCATCTTCGGGCCTTGTACGACGAAGTTCAACTCGCGGCCTACGCCTTGGCATGGGAAACAGCGCGACCGCGGGACCGGGTCGTGGGGGTCGGCATCTCCTCTGTGGGCTCAGACGCTTTCCATCACGTGGAACTGGACACCGCGTGGGCCGATGTGCTCGATGGCATGGACGTGGGTCTTGTGACCGCTCATCTTTGGCAAACCCACCCTGCTAAGCTTCGGGATGGAACCCCATGTTCCCCCTTCCGTCGTTGGTTGGAAGAGCGGGCCTTGACCATGTCACGGGCGGTGAATGCTTCTGCTGAAGGTCGAGTGAACCCCACGCCTTCCAAAGCGTGTTCTTCGTGTTCGGTGGCCTCAGCCTGCGGCGTGGCCTTCCTTGGAGGTGCTCGTTGATGCATCACCCGTTCCGGCACGCCCAACGCCTCGGGCTGGATTTGGATCGCCACATTGTCCTTGATGCTGGGGCAGGCACCGGCAAGACCACGGTGATGGCCGAGCGCTACGTCCAGCATCTTTTGACGGGCGCTCAGCGCGCGACGTTGTTGACGCCACCGGGAACCCGCCCTGGGCGACCTGGCGCCGGTGCATCCCTCGAGTCTCCACGGGACCGTCTGACGCCGGAGGCGTGGCCCGGCTTGCTGCCGACTGAGGTTGTCGCCATCACCTTCACACGGAAAGCGGCGGCATCCCTCCGCTCCCGCATCAAGCAACGCATCACCGCCATTCGCGGTGAAAAGGTCGAGGGCGACGACCAAGGTATTGTTGACGTCCGCTGGCGCGGACGTGCGGAAGGCGTGGTGGACCTTCTTTCGTCCCTGTTGGACGACGCACCGGTGACCACCATCGACGCTTTCCTGAACCGCTTGGTGGCTCCATACATCGACGAATTGATGCCACGCCGTGTCGACGGTCACGTTCCAGAGGAAGGGATGGAAACACTGCACGATACGGCCATCGCGGCCGTTTGGCGCCTTCGAAACCCAAGCGATGCCACCGCTTTCCAAATCCCCAACGGCACCGCGGTCATCGAAGCGCGTGACCGGCTGGCCTCCTCCCTTGGTGGCCACGGTGCAGCCCATCGGGTTTTCAGCGCCATGCTGCGAAACGGGGCTTTCGTGGCCGAAGCACGCCGTGCGCTCCACGCGTCGACCTCAGGCATGCCTGTGGACGATCAGGCGCTTCGTACCATGGTGGCCACGCTGGCGGAAGGGCCCGACTTCACCGACTTCCTTGCCACGCTTCGAACCGCCTTGCTGGCGTGGCACGGCCACGTGTTGACACGGGCTGGCAATCACGTGACCCCGCAGGAAACCAAATTGGGACATCAGCAAACACGGTTCCGCGAATTGCGGCGGTGGTGCGATCAAATGCCTGCCGAAGATGGTTGGTCGCAACTTCGCTGGTTGTATGGAGCCTTGCGGATTGTGACGAGCGCCAACAACCTGTCCAAAGGAAAGTACGGATCCTGCTTCCCAGGCAACGCGCTGCCCAAGGACGGGGCTTGGCCAGCGGGGTGCGGCGCCCCGAAACGCAGCAAGAAGGCCGACGCCGCCAAGTTGGCCTACATCGATGGTTTGGAAGCGTGCAAGGCCACGGTGACCGACCTCTTCGACGACCCCCAACACCGCTGGTGGGCCACCCTTGCAACGGTGGCCGTTGAACTCGAGCCAGAATTGCCGTTCACGTTCATTCCTCTCGACGCAGACCTTTGGCCCACCCCTCTTGCTCACCCCCTCCCCGTTGCGCCTCCTGAAGGGGACCTGTGCACCGGAGCCGACTTTGCCGCAGCACAGATGGAGGACTTGTTTGTGGTGCACGAAGCAAACGGCCGCGCCCTGAACATCGTCAAGGGAGAGCGGGGACTCATCGATTTCGAAGACGTTCAACGCATGGCAGCAGACCTGCTGTTGGCCCGCTGTCCGGAAGCCGTCCGCGACGGAGGGTGGCCAGAAGAGGTCGTTCATGCCCTCGATCATCTCGAGGTTCCTTCACCGGACTCTGTCGAGGGGCCATGGACGGACGCGCACATCGAGCGCGCGATNGTGCTGGCNGGANACGACACGGNNCTTGTCGAGGACATNCANCGTCGGTGGGGCCGNCTGAAGCGNCTCCGNCGNGAATTCCGTGCCTTCATCATCGATGAATTCCAAGACACGAACCCTGCCCACCTTCGTCTGCTGGCTCGTCTGTGGGGGCCACGTCAACGCATGAATGGAGAACCCGCAGGGCCTCTGAGTGCATGGGACCCCACCGTGTGCGTGGTCGGCGACATGAAGCAGTCCATCTACCGGTTCAGGCAAGCCGACGTTCGTGTGATGCGGTCGACCACGACCGCCATCCGTCAGATGAATCGACTGGAAGCCGAGGAACCACGNCTNGCTCCCTACCGGACCGANGGNGCTGGTCGTGACCCGCGACCGGAAGGCGACGGGGGTTCGATGGGCAGCTACCANGAAGCCAGCGAATACGCCTCCAGAGGCCGTGGCCGTCCATGGGGCGAAGTGCACTACGGTCTCCTCCGCCCGGGCGTGAACGCCAGCGATCAGGTGGCCCAAAATCGCCTTGAGGGGCACATCGAACTGGATGAGAACTTCCGTACCGCACCCCCACTCATGGAGACGCTGAACGGTCTGTTCGAAACGGTGCTCGGGCCGTCAAGCCGCAGCATGAGGGGAGCGTGGTATGCCGATCCTCAACGCTTGGACCCCATTGGGAACGTTGAGGGCACACCCCGCTTGGAATGGCTGCTTCCCGTTCGGCGTGATTCTGAAGAGGTGAGCGAAGACCTGCTCACTCCTCTTTCTCCTTTCGATGACCCTCGCTCAAAGGCGGTTCATCTCGAGAACGAACTCATCGCAGCTAGGGTCGCAGCTCTCGTGTCAGGCACCCCGATCCGGGTGGGTGATGGCCAAGAAGCACCAGACGACGGCCCTGTGGACCCTTCCAACGTGCTGATTCTGGTCCATGCTCGGTCCCGTTCGGCCGATCTTGTCGAACGGTTGCGTGCTCGTGGGGTGCCGGTCATGGTCGATCGGCAAGGCAACCTGCTTGAGCAACCCGTGGTGCGACCGCTGGCTGCAGCCGTGGAAGCCCTTGCCTGCCCCGATTCAACNCACGCTTTGGCGGTNCTTGCACGCTCCTCGGCCTTCGGGCTTGCTGATGACGTGCTGCCGGATGCCTTTGCTCGGTTGAGCGAATCCGGTAACGTCTGGGATGCCTTGACNGTCGCCGAG
This sequence comes from Methanobacteriota archaeon, assembly GCA_002723635.1. Taxonomy (GTDB): domain Archaea; phylum Thermoplasmatota; class Poseidoniia; order Poseidoniales; family Poseidoniaceae; genus MGIIa-L3. The sequence continues at coordinate 14,788 of PBMM01000009.1, forward strand.
GGCCATCACAGCGGCATNGCACNNCGTTGCCAGCACCTTGCGGAATCAGGGGCCATTCATGCCGTTGTGGACCTTCTTCTGGATGAATCGGACCTTCTGGTGGCCCACTGCACCGATGCGGAACGCCAACACGCAGAACGCTTNGCGCTGATGTTGCGGGGGATGAGTCAAGCAGAGGGCGACGACCCCGTGGTTCTGCACGAACGGCTCACGACCTTGTCAAGCCTCGAGCGCGACGGNCCACCCGCCATCGTCGAGCCGTCGGGTGGTGCGGTCGAAATCATGACCATTCACAACGCCAAGGGCTTGGAACGAGAGGTCGTGGTCGTGGCCGGTCTCTTTTCAGCCGGTCGTCAAGATGCCAGCCAGGAGTCCCGCGACAACGTGCGTGTGTTGCCTGATTTGGTCGTGGCTCGCCCCCGGCCGTGGAGGGCGCTTCCCGCGCCGCAAGACGGCCTTTGGCGTATGGCCAAAGCGTTGGGCGACGCTCAGGCCAAGGCGGAACGTGCCCGCCAATTCTACGTCGCATTGACNCGCGTCGAGCGGCATCTCATCGTCGCAGGAGCGCCTGAGAAGGCCACCGTGGACGAAAACGGGTGCCTGATGTTGCCGATCAGCGACACCGCCACGCGCACCTTCGGCGACCATTGGATGGAAGCCCTGTCTTCACGCGGGCAAGACGTNGACGGTGATGCATCGCCATGGTGCCCCGTGCCTGTTGAGAAAGGAGCGGCCCTGCGGTTGAATCCCGCCGTGCTTTTGGAGAACGCAGGCCTTGGAGAAGAGGCGATCCCATCGTTGCTGATCGTGCACGATCCCAGCGCGGCGTCCGACGCTGCCACCCTCACGCCGCTGGGTCGATTGGAAGCCACGCTTTCCTCCCTTGCGGATGAGGGTGAACCAGAACCCGTCGCAACCACAGCGGTCGATCACCGCCTTCGCATTACGCCGCATGGGTTGGACGCCGCCAANGCCTGTCCTCGTCGCCATTGGCTCGAGCGTGTGCGCGGTTGGCGACCCGAAGCGTTCGGGCATGCCGTGACCGTGGACGGCGAAGGGCTTGACTCCAAACCTCGAAGCAGCGATGTTGGCGATGACGCCACGGGATGGCCCGCACCGACAGTGTTCGGAACCATGGTCCATCGGGTCGTTGAGCTCGGCTTGCAGAACCCCGTTCAAGAGGCCGCAACCCCGGCTCTTCCGTCGTCGTGGACCGGCGAGCAGCCGGACAGGTTGCTCGATGAGGACGTGCTCAAGCGGGTGTTTTCAGAGCACGGCCTCGAGATGGCCGCCCATCCTCAGGTGGCGGAACGCATGACTCACCTGCTTGGTCTGATTCAACGTGGGCGTTTGGGCCGGTTGGCACGAGGTGACGAGCAATTCGGTCGCTCCCTTGATGGGCTGCGCACAGAGCACCCCTTCTTCGCCATGCTCGAGGTTCCTGGTGGACCGGTTTCCGTGACGGCGTGGACGCGTGAGGGGCGCGTGGACGTGGCGACGGTGCAGCGCCCAGTCGCTGAGGTCGAGGGTCGAATGGACCTCGTCATCGCGGTTCAAGACAGCGCCCTAGGTGCATGCCTGCAAGTCGTAGACCTGAAGACCACCGGGTGCTTGTCTCCTTACCGGCCCGATGACGTGACAAAGGGGCATCCGCTTCAGGACCTCAGTGAAATCGGTGAGGACGGCCGTACTCAAGCTGAACGCGATGAATTGGCCCATTACGCNTTGCAGTTGACCCTTTATTCCATGGCGCTTGAAGCACAGGAAACCGCTCGACCCGAGGAACAGCGCCGTCGCGTCTTGCCTCCTGCGCTGCTTGTAGCGGCCTCTGGTCGAATGGTGGAGATGACCGAGGAAGAATACGCCAGCCATCGGTCCGAGGCAGAACGGCTGATGCGTTGGAAGGTGCAGCTTTCCGTGGACTACGAGTCTGTGGCCGAGCCAGCACGCCTTCCAACCAATGCGGCTGAACCGTGCAAGGTGTGTCCTTACTCACGTGGCGCCATCCGTTTGTGCGGACCAGAAGGGGCGGANATTGGCCCTCTATGACGGGCACCGTCCTGCAATGACCAGCGTGCCAGGGTCCCCAGCAGCGCGCCACGTTTCGATGGATTCGAATCCCGCCTCGGCCCACGCTTGGAGCCACTGTGCCTCGGACATCGTCGTCATGTGGACGCCGACCTTTTCCGGCCAATCGAGGCTGTCCTCGTGCTCAGCATAGTGGTCCACGCCAACGACGGCCCAGCCGCCAGGTTCCAACCACGCGTTGCGGAAGGCGGCGAGCATGGCTGCAGGGTCGTGGAGGTAGTACAACACCTCCATGGAGATGAGCAGGTCAAAGCGGCCCTCCGGCGTCCAATCCGGAAGCATGGCGTGGTGGTAATGGCCTTCGGGATCGACACGCTTGGCCTTCTCAATCATGCCCGGAGCACCGTCCACGCCTTCCGCATGCGAGCAGAACGGCACCGCAGCGAGTTGTCGGACCACCCATCCGTTGCCGCATCCAACGTCAATGGCACGGAAACCGTGACCAAGGGTTGCGGTGCGGTTGAGCCCAAAGGCCAGCATTTCTCCTACAGCGGCCGCATGGCCTCGCTCCATGCCCTCATCACGGCCTTCCGTGGCCCAGTCACTGAACACGTCCACGGCCGGTCGCACGTCCGTCATGCGTCTGGCTTCGGGCTGCATCGCATCATCTTGGTGGTGCAAAACACCATCAAATTCCGGACGTGTTGCCGATGCATGGCCGACCTTGACGGTGTGCTCTATCCCCTCATTGAACCTCATCTCGAAGGCATGTTGGACGTCAGTGACGTGCACAGCGTGGCATGGGAAGTTTCCGGCCATCCTGAGGGGGCGCCTGTGCTCGTCATCCACGGCGGCCCAGGCGGGGGCAGCCAACCCGATTACCGCCGTTACTTCGATCCGAACCATTGGCGCATCGTCCAGTTCGATCAGCGTGGCTGTGGCCGCTCGACGCCATGGGCTGAACTTGAGGACAACACGACCATGGCGTCGGTGTCCGACATTGAGCAACTCCGCGAACACTTGGGCATCGAGGAATGGGTGGTGTTCGGCGGCTCGTGGGGCTCGTCNCTCTCCCTCATCTACGCCCAGCACCATCCTGAGCGTGTGCAGCACCTCGTGCTCCGTGGCATCTTTTTGTGCCGTGAGAGCGAATTTGCATGGTTTTACCAAGAAGGTGCGAGCCATATCTTCCCAGACGCGTTCGAAGGGTACCGAAACCACATCCCTGAGGCGGAACGCGGCGACCTCATGCGCGCCTACTACGCTCGCCTGACCTCCGACGACGAAGCCGTTCGACATGCCGCNGCAAGGGAATGGACCCGNTGGGAAATGGCGACCAGNTACNTGATTCCGAAGGCCTCAGCGGAACTCAAGGCCGATGACGTGCAGTTTGCCGTGGCCTTCGCACGCATCGAATGCCATTACTTCACGAACGGGATTTTCATGCCGTCCAACTTCATTCTCGACCACGTGNANCGNNTNTCNGACATTCCNATCGACATCGTNCAAGGNCGCTACGACGTGGTGTGCCCGGCCCGCAGCGCGTGGGACCTGCACACCGCGGCTCCGCACAGCCATCTGCACATCATCGGTGATGCAGGGCATTCGATGACCGAGCCGCCCATCGCCGCAAAATTGGTGGCGATCATGAACGGTCTTCACTGAGGCCGATTGGCGACCCAGTTGAACAGGTCGTGGAAGATTGGGCTGAGCGTCCTGGCCTGCTCGGTCAACGCGTAGCCCCCCGCCTCTTCGCTGTCCGCTGTTTGTTCGATGAGGCCGTAGTCTTGGAGCTCCTTCAGGCGGCGTGAAACCGTCGTCGAGGAACTGTCCACCCGTCGCTTGAGGTCNNTGAAGCGCATGGGGTGGCCCTTCTGATCGAGCACCAGCATGATGTGGAGCGCTTTGGAACGGGTCAAGATTTCCAACAAATCGTCCATTTGGCCGTAGACANGATCGCATGCTGCTTCGATGTCCATCGTCTCGCCTGCATCAACGCACGCCGCTGTGCCCATAAATGACAAGTCACGCCAGTGGTACTTGGGGGGAGCGGTGACTGCCTCCACCACGCACCATTCGCCAGAAGCGACGCACCTGAAGCGTCGTCTTCATAGGGTGGTGGACGGTCGAACATGTGAGCATAGGCTCGGGTCGATGAGGATGAGCGAAGAAGGCACGGTGACCGACGAGGTCCGCATCCGCGAGCTTGAACAGGCCCTTGAGACCGAAACGGACCGTCTGAAGAAGCTCTACGCCGCCTATGAGCAGCAGGAAAAAGAGTACTTGGACGCCAAGGCAGAAATCGAAGTTCTTGAGAAGGAAATCGTTGACCGTGAAATCGAGAAAGAGGCCATGGAAAACATCCTGATGGAGAAGGACCTCAAACTCCGCGAATTGGAAATGTCCTCCACCAAATCCGCCACCTTGGTTTCACACCTCGAGCCGGAACTTGAGAAGATGGAAGAGAAGTACACCCGTGAGAAGGATCGTCTCGGGAAGGTCTTCGCCATCGCCGAAGAACTCGACAACGACCTGAAACTTGCCGTGACCGAAATGAAGGCACGTGACGGCTGGTACGTCGCGCACATGTCCCTCTTTGAGGACCTCAACAAGGCCATTCAAGAGCGCTACGAGATGATCGAACAGGCCGTTGAAGCCGAACGTGCCGCCCAGCAGAAGGCCGACGCTTTCGTGGAGCGCATGGATTCCATGGTGGAAGCCCGCGCGGCCGAGATGACCATCGAAGAAGCCGAAGGCGCCATCGCCGAGGAAGCCTCCTCNACCTCCTCAGAAGACCAAATCGTGGTCCCTGTTGGCGTGGTTGAAGTCGCCATTTCTCCCGGACCAGACGGGGAATACGGCACGGACGACGACGAAGTCGAAGTCCGCGCGCGAGGCAGCAGCGACGATGAAGCGGAATCTGAGGAAGAAGCTGAACCTGAACCCGAAGCCGAAGAAGAGGCCCCCGCTGAAGAATCTGCGACCTGGGACGACGGCGAGGACCCCTGGGACGGAGCGTGAACGAGCGAATGGCTTGGCTCGCCGAGGGCTCCTCGGCGATGGTCGTGGCCCCCATCGTGTCCGGGTGCGTTGTGCTGCTGATATCAGCGTTCATCGACCCACTTTTTGGGTTGGGTCCCTTGCTCGGCGTCATTCTGCTTTGTGGATCCTCTTGGCTTCTTCTTCGTTTTCGAGATCCGCCTCGACGCATCCCACAAGACGTGGGTGTCCTTCTTGCGCCAATCGACGGGTCCGTTGTGCATCTTCGTCGTGAACACCCAACACACCGTCGTCCTGAGGCGAACACGCCCCCAGACAAGGTCATCGAGAACCTCGGTGGCGGACCATGGATTGACGGGGCAAGCCCCTCCTCCTTCGCCACCGAGCAACGCTTTGCTCCGGTTCAAAACGAAGGTGAGGATGACGTGTGGTGCTTGCGCATCGCTGTTGGACCCCTCGACCTGCAAGTCCATCGCGCGCCCATGGCAGGAACGGTTCGCGCCGGCGAGCATCGTCGGGCGGTCGACGGGCTCCCCGAACGCCTTCGATGGGTCATCGAATCGAATGGCCAACGTGTTGAGGTCCTCGTTCATTTGGTCCGCCCCCGCTTCGCCCTGACGCCGCTGGCCGTTCCCGGCGAAGAGGTGCGCCGCGGGCAACGGCTGGCCTTCATGTCGACCACTCCCGTGCTGGAACTTCGCGTTCCGGTCAACGCTTGGACGCCTGCATCCAGTCTGCTGAGCATGGACAAGCGGGCCAACGGTCAAGAGGTCCAAGCCGGGACCACCATCTTGTTCCACCCCCTGTGGGACGCGGAGGAATGAGCGTGAATCGGACCCTTCCCGCGGCCGTCGCCTTGCTGATGTTTCTCATGCCGTATGGGTATTTTCAGGCCGGCATGATCGTCTACAGCGGCGCGACCTTGGCTGAACCAACCTGCGAGGATCACGCCCCCTACAACACGCCAGCCGCTTACACGCCCCATCTTTGGGGAACGGACATGATTGAAGTCGAAGCCAGCAACCTCACGACCAACATCACGGCGGAAGCACCGGGCGGTCTTGCGACCTGGTCCATGCCGGTCTGGTCCAACGCCACCGTTTCCATGGAAGAGGAGCCAATTGACCTCAAGGCGTGGGTGATTGAACAANACCCCAACGAACCGTGGGTGCTCTTGGTCCACGGCATNCGTTCCTGCAAGGCCAACCACGAGGTCCTCCTCCCTGGCGGAATGCTGGCCGAGGCAGGATACAACGTTGTGATGATGGACATGCGCGATCATTGGGAAAGTACGCTCGAGGACGGGCAGGTTTCGGCCGGACAGAAAGAATGGCGCGACGTTGTNGCGGTTTGGCAGTGGATTCAGGACGAGAAGGGGGTGCCTGCCGAGCGCATCGGTGTCATGGGGGCCTCGATGGGAGCGGGCACCGTGGGCATCGCGTTTGCGCAAGAAGAACGCATGGCCAGCGTGTTCCTCGATTCACCGTTCTCCAACATGGGCGACATCATCGTCGAAGAACTCGCCTTCAGAGGGTATCCCACCTTCCTGAAGGACGCCGGGATTTTTGCCGGGCGTGTCAGTTCTGGTGAGGACTTGGTCGCCTTCAACCCCATCGATGGGGCTCACGCCATCGGTAACCGAAGCATGACCATCGTCCATGGAGAAAATGATCTTCGCATTCGAATCCATCATGGCGAGTCGCTGTGTGATGCAGCGACAGAAGCAGCCATCGATCCAAGTCAGGTGACCTGTTGGTTTGAATCGAGCCAAGTGACCTTTGACAGCACCAACGACGGAAAGGTCGTGGAAGGACACGTGACTTTGATGCTGACGCACACGCCAATTTACGAACAGCGCTTGCTNGAGTGGGCCGACGGCCTGCGTGTCACGGCAGGTTGAAACCGGGTTCGTTGCAGCCGGAGTCGAGGAGCATGTCCACACGGTTGACGTTGGTTGGGCAGGGCGAGAAAGCCCAACGGGTGCACGACCTCGTGAAGGCGCCGGCCAACACGCCAGAATCCCNGCGACGTCAAGCCAGTTGGGACGCGAGCCGCCCGGCGACGGTGTACACCACGCCCGAGATGTTGCCCGACGGAACGCCGTGTTCTGCGGCCACGGTGATCCTTCGTACCAAGGGATGCCATTGGTGGTGGTCCAGCGGGTGCACCTTCTGTGGTTACTTCAACGACACACGCGATGACGTGACGGAGGCCGATTTGCAAGCGCAATGGGATTGGTCTGCGGCCAAATTGAACGGCTTTGCGGATGTGCAGATGGTGAAGGTGTACACCTCAGGTTCCCTGCTTGAAGACCGTGAAATTCCCGTGGGCTTCCAAGAACGCGTGCTGCGCGAATGTGCGGAACGAGGGCTTCACCTGATCGTCGAAAGCCGGACTGAACAACTCAGCAAAAAGAAACTGGCTTGGGCCACGTCGATCAACCCTGACTTCACAGCCGCCATTGGGCTCGAAGCCTACGACGACGAGGTGCTCCGTTTCCACGTTAACAAAGGGTTCAGCGTCCGTTCGTACGACCGCGCGGTGGCCAACCTGAAGGAGGCCGGTCTTCGGGTCAAGGCGTACCTGATGTTCAAGCCCCCATTCATGAGTGAAGCCGACGCCTTGGACCACATCGTGGACTGGATTGCGGCCATCGCAGAAGACGCCGATGAGATTTCCATCAACCCGATGAACATCCAAGGAGGGACCGTCATCGATCGGCTGCACCGTGCCCGACAGTATCGTCCACCCTGGCTCTGGTCGTTGGTCGAAATGATCCGACGCGCCCACCCTCTCGTTCATCCTGAGGGCGGCGTGAATGGCGACGCTGACCAAATCAGCCGTCTCATCGTTCACCCGACCGCAGGCGGGCGGGTTCGTGGTTCGCACAACTGCGGGTCGTGCGACGCGGACGTCGTTGCAGCCATCGAACGTTACGCGGTATCGGGCGATTTGATGGAATTCGATGGCCTCAGCTGCGCTTGCGAGGCCCGCTGGGCGGCAGATTTGGACCTTGAACGGGCCCTTCCTGCTCCACTTGGCCTCTCACCGTCGCGGCGTGCCCCCGCCGCTGAACGCCTGAGAGCACCCTGACTCGGTTGTCTGCCTACACCACCTTCGGTGGTGAATCTTTATGTCCGTGCCTCAGGTGGGTTAAACCGCCCCATAGGGGCACCATCCGGTGGTCCCTTTGGCATCAACAGACATCGTCCACGAATCCACGGTCGGCGATGCCGAACCTGAATCCAGCCGCATGGTCCTCGTTCTTCTCGGCGTTGGGCTCCTTGGCCTCTTTGCCTTGTTCAGCAACGTGTTTGGTTGGGACAGCGTTCCGGTCCTTGGCGACTTGGTGCCGCTGCTCGGGAACCTTGGCGGCAGCGGAATCTGGTACTATCTCATCGGCCTGATGGTGGCCGCCGCGGCCATTGTGTCAACGGTCATCGGCGAGGTACTGTCCGAATAAGGGAGGTGTGATACATGGAACCTGTTTTCATTTCCGTCGGCTTGATGGTCGGCACTCTTCTCTTCGTCGCATACTACGTCCAGAACGGCATTGGTGGCATGAGCACGCCCATGCAGACCCTTGGGCGCTTCTTGCTCATCAAAGCCCCCGCTGGCGCAGTGGACCTGTTTGACGACAGTGCAGGCCGTGGTGGCCAAACGTGGGGCCGCTTTGGCCTTGCTTGGTTGGTACTCGCCGGGGCCCTCGGCTTTGTTGCCCGATGGCACGATTGGGACGGCACAGCCCTCGACTCCCTCGCCAGCCTCGGTTGGTCATACGACGACGGCAGCGGACTTGCCACCACCGTGAGCACGACCCTGCGCACCGGCTTGGTGATGATCTTCATCGGAACCGCCCTGACCGCGGTGGGCCGCGCTTCTGGTGGACGGCTTTGCAGCGAGGCAAGCGCCTCGATGATGGCCCTCGCCTTCAACAGCTTGTCCGCTCTTACCCTCCTTCTCCCAACCCTCGCAGGCTTGTTTGGTCTGGATACGGCCACTGAAGACCTCCTTGTGAAGGTCGTTTCCTCTGTGGTGCTGCACAGCATCGTCGGTGGGGCCTTGCTGGTGAACGTGCTCATCACCTTGGCCAACCGTGGCGAGGCACCGGTGACCTACACCAGTTGGTTCCTTCTCAACGCCCTCGTGGTCATGCTCGTAGCCCCGCTTCTCTACATCGGTGGAGAGCTCGCTGGCGGAACCCAAACCGTGTGGCTCGCACAAGCCGCCCTCGAGGGTTGGCTGCCACTCGCGCTGATGCTCGGAACGGCTTACGCCGTGATCCCCGCCGCCTCAGAGCGCGCCATCTGGTCCTCTTCGCTCTCGACGGTGTCCCTCGCCCTTCTGTTCCTCACCGTTCCCGCAGTGTTTGTTCGACAGGCTGACGCCCCAGTCTTGCTTGAAAACCTCGGTGGTATCATGATGACCTTCGGCATGCTTCCGCTTCTCGCGGCTTCGGTCAACCTTCTGCAGACAGTCCGCTCTGGCGCTTCTCAAGCCTTCTCCACCCCTGCTGGCCTTGCCGGTGTGTTGGCGATGTTCCTCTTGCCCATCTACGCCGTTGGTGCGTACTTCAGTGGCATGGAAACCCTGGTCGGAGAAGCAAGCCTGCATGGCCTCAACACGTCCCTCTCTCACGGCCTCTTCTTCACCGTCGGTGGTCTGCTGGCCATCTCCGCAACGATCGGCTACTTGCCTCAGGTTAACGGTCGTGCTGCAGCCGAAAGCGGCGGTGCGTCCACGGCCGTCTGGATGGTCGCCCTCGGTGGCTTCCTCGCAACGGTTTCCACCGCTCTTTCCAGCCTCGCTGTTCGCGCCGTCGAACGCAGCGTTTCGGACGAAGACGTCCTTGAGGCGGTGTTGGCCAACATGGCAGGCTTCGACCTCGTCGGCGCCTTCCTGTTCTACGGTGTCGCCCTTGGCTTCATGGTCGCGGCATCGGTCAGCGTTCGCATTGGATTCTCTCCCTCCAACGCCACGGCATCGGTGGGCAGCGACATCCGCTCCTACGCGCTTTCTATGGGCACGACCAGCATCCGTTCCCTGCTTGGACGGGGCGTTGGACTTGACACGGATCTCATCATCGGAAGCGGCGAGAAGGGCGCCTCTGGCTCGACGGTCATCGCGGTCCGGGCCGACCTCCACAACGACGAGGTCACGGAATTCCCTGAATTAGAATCGGAGGTTCCTGAAGAACTCCAGATGCTCGCAGACTTCCTTGACGAGACCGATCAAGACGTGTTCTCCTTCTTCCGGTCCATCGACCTCGACGACAGTGGTTCCATCGACGCCCGCGAATTGCAGAACGCTCTTCGCAGCGCCAAGATCGCCAACCTTCCCCCATGGGACATGGGTCGTCTCATCGCCGCCATCGACATTGACGGCGACGGCCAAATCAACCTGCCCGAGCTCGATATCACTGTCGCTCAATTGCGAAGCACTTCCCTTGAGGAAGAATGAGGGGGGTCCGCCCTGCGCATCGGGCTGGTTGGGAAGCCCAACGTTGGAAAATCCACGTTCTTCGCGGCGACAACGCTCGCGAAGGTTGACATTGCCAACTATCCATTCTGCACCATTGATCCCAACGTCGGTGTGGCCTTCCCACGGGCTCGCCTGCCTTGTCCGTGCGGCGAACTTCGTGCGCGACTCATCGAAGAGGGGCGTTTTGAGGAGACCGGTGACGACCGCGGAGGAGCCATCTGCTCTCCAAGAACCGGAACATGCCAGGGCTTCGAACGGCAGGTTCCCGTCGCTTTGGTGGACGTTGCTGGCCTTGTCCCGGGTGCTTCCGAAGGACGTGGGCGCGGCAACGCCTTCTTGGCTGACTTGGCCGGCTGCGACGCTTTGATTCAAGTCGTAGACGGTGCTGCGGCCACCGACGTTGAGGGAAATCCGATTGCTCCCGCCAGCGACCCAGCAGCCGCGGCCGCATCGATCGCTCACGAAGTGACCTTTCTCACGACCGAATTGGAACAATGGATTGCCGGCGTGTTGGCCGACGGCTGGTCCCGTGGCGTTCGCCGTGTCCAAGCCGAGGGCGAACGCGGGCTGCAGGGATTCCTTGTGGAGCGGCTGAGCGGCCTTGGCGCGACAAACGCTCTCATTGGTTCTGCCCTTGATGCGCTGCGTCACGAAGGGCATGACCTCGGGCAACCATGGACGTGGGGCGATGAGGAAATGGGCACCTTGGCCAAGGCCCTACGTCGGGGCTTGTTCCCCTTGCATGTCGCGGTCAACAAATTGGACATGGCTCCGGCGGGCGTGATGGATCACCTATCCCTCGAGGTTCCGGCGACCGCCTGCTTGGCGGACATGGAGTTGGCCTTGCGTCGTGCGGACGCTGCAGGCCTGATTCGTTACCGGACGGGAGACACCGATTTCCTCGTTTCAGAAGATGCTCCTTTGTCGGATGCTCAACGTGCTGCCTTGGAACGCATGCGCGGTGCGCTGTCCACGTCGGGTGGCACCGGCATCGAAGCATTGCTTGACGCAGTGGTCTTCGGCACGCTTGATCGCATCGTGGTTTACCCTGTTCAGGATGAAGGACGGTGGGTCGACGGCGACGGTCGCGTGCTCCCAGATGCCCTGGTGGTTCCGGCAGGCATTAGCGCCAAGGCGGTCGCGGGGCGTGTGCATTCAGATTTGGAAGCTGGCTTCATCCGCGGTGTGGACGGGCGAACACGGCGCGTGGTCGGAGCAGAGCACGAACTCGAAGACGGAGACGTCCTCAAGATTCACGCCAAGACCTGACTCAGTGGCCTTTGGGGCGCTCATGCGCTGGAGTCAAGCGGGCCATATCGCTGGTGTACTTGGCGCGGTAGAACAGGATCTGGACTGGAAGGAGCAAGGTTCCGATACCCAGCATAACGAGCACGTAAGTTCCCCAAGGAGCGACGCCAGTGAGGAAGGATATCCACAGCGTCCATCCCATGAGGATCGTAATCGAAGGCCCCCACCGCCGCGAGACCACGGAGAGCCGTGATGCGATCAAGCCTTCATCGAAGAAGGTCGGGACGTCCTCTTTGCTGACGAGTCCTTGGTCGATGGCACAACGCACGCAAATCTGAGCACGTGGCCCGTTCCCGTGGATGAAATACTCACGCGCGAAGGTCCCGTTGCAGGATCGGCAGAGCGGCATGGTCTCCCTCAACACCGACGACCGGCTTTGGTCCTTTCAACCATGCGCTGCGTCGAGGAAGGTCCTCAACAACCGATGGCCTTCTTCGCTGCCGATTGACTCAGGGTGGCCTTGCACACCGTGGACGTGAAACTTCGGTGAACGCAGGCCCATGGTAACGTGACCTGAACGGGCGTTGACGTGGAGGAGATGCGGATCCACACCTTGAACGACGAGTGAGTTGTACCGTACCATGCGCATGGCACGACCGGAGACGTGGGCAAACAGGCCGCTTCCGTCATGGACCACTTGAACCGGGCGACCGTGCACTGGGCCGTGCGGGTCGTGCATGACACGGCCGCCGGCTGCAAGGCCCAACGCCTGATGGCCAAGACAGATGCCAAGAAGCGGGGGTGTTTCGCCGTTTACCGCCAATTCTGCCAGTCGCATCGACAAACGCGCTTCCTCTGGGCGTCCTGGCCCCGGGCCGAGCAGAAGGTGGCTCGGGCCTGCGTCGAGCAAGGCACTCACGCCTTCTTCCACGTCATGGGGTCCGTCCGGACCACGCCCCTGCATGACGTGCACATCGTGGCCGAGTTGCATGATGGCGTGAGCGATGTTGTGGGTGAACGAATCCAGGTTGTCAACCAACACCACGGTCCCGTGCGGGCGGTCTCGTCGTTGTCCAAGGCGGCCACCAAGGGGGGCGCCGTGTGGGACGTTCAACGGCGTGATGCGAAGTCCCCCTCGTGTGCTGGTGCGGGGTGAACCCCACCCGGCAGCACTCAACAAGGCGTCCGCTTTCCACACCGCTTCCTCGATTTCACGCGCCGCCACGCTTCCGATGGTGATGCCTCCGCCTGCCACCACGTCAGCCACGCGGCATTCGCCTTCATGGCGGACCTGCATGGTCCGAATCAGGATGTTCCATGCACCATGGTGGCCGTCAGGATCCCACCATCCAATGGAACCGCACCAGAAGCGCCGTGGCTCGTGCTCGACGGCGTCGATGGCGGCACAGACCACGGTGCGCGGGCATCCCGTGATGGAGCCTCCAGGAAACACCGAGGCAAAGGCGGACGGTGGGTCGACGGTCAGGGTAGAGCCGACGTGCGACACCAGGTGCTGAACGGTGGCGTATGCTTCCACGTCGTACCGCTGAACGTGGACCGAACCGGGTCGGCTGATGGCACCGAGGTCGTTGCGCATGAGGTCGACGAGCATCCTGTGCTCTGCCGTTTCTTTCTCGTCCTCGGCCAGCGCCCTGCGCAACGCTTGTTCTTCCAGCGCGTCGTTCCCTCGCGGGTAGGTGCCTTTGATGGGAGAGGTTGTGGCATGACCTGCATGAATTCGAAGAAGGGATTCGGGAGAACTTGAGAGAAGGTGGTGGTCCAAATCCGGCGCCCACGTCCACGCTGAGAATGGAGCAGGGTTTCCCTCGAGCAGGCGGCGCATGACGTCCCAAGGCTCGTCTGGAAGCGGTCCTGTCCATCTACGACCGATGTTGACCTGGTACATCCTGCCCTCGACGATGGACTGTTTGACCTGCTCAATCGCTTCCGCGTGCCGGGCATCGTCCATCGAACTCTCAGGTTTCATCGGTCGTTCAGACGGGGGCGGCGTGGGCCGCTCATCCGCAAGAGGCACGTCCTCTGCCCATGCGTCTCCTTCGGTGTGAAGTCGATGGGCGGACCCTGTGGCATGATCGATGAGCAGAGCGCCGTCCACGGCCCAGATTACGGCCAACAACGCGCCACCATGCGGAGGGTGTTGGACGTTGATGGGCTGCGTCCACTGCACCAAGTCGTAGGCAAAGGCACCGGACAGGAACGGCCGAAGGGGCCAACCTTCGGCCTGCTGTACGAAGGGTTCTGGAGAAAGCATGGCCGTTTCCAACGCACGCATGAGATCGGCCAAGTTCGGGGCGGAAAGGGTCCGATCTTCGTGCCATGCTCCTTGGCTCCAACGCTGAACGCTGGCCGTCATCGGGCCCGCCTTGTTCCACGCCGGCTCCCCTTCCAGAGGGTTGCTCACTTTTTCTCTTGTAGGCAGTTTCTCGGGCTGACGAAGCACTGCGCGGGAACGCGGAGGCCGAGCAATCATCGAGTGCTTGGCCAGATGGCTCGCAGGTCCTGTGGACAACAACATCACTTCGTCTGGGGCGCCAAAGGCCCCAGCGCCGGCTCCAAGGTGGCCCATCTGGCGCAAACCCTCCACCGTGCGAATGACGTCCATCACGGCGGGCCCCCGAAATTTGTCCAGGTGGCTGAATCGTTCATGTGTTCCGTGTAAGCAGCGGAGCACACGTCGAACAACCGTTGACTCGGGGATGCAAAGGGCACGCCGTCGATGGTGTCAACCGTAGCCACACCAAGTCCCGTGCCCACCAGCACCATCGCCGTTGCACGAGCGACCCGTCGCTCATTCAGATGGCCACGTTGCAGCGGGAGCCCTGCGTCACTCAAGCCCTTCATCAGGGTCGTGAGGGTGATGCTGTCCACGCCCCCGTCGTCCTCGGCCGCGGCCCAGACCACGCCATCGTCGTCCAGCAACAAGGGCGTGGAGCGACGCTCGTCGACGATGCGATGTTCGTGGACCAGCAGCACAGCATCGGCGCCCATGGCATCGCCTTGTGCTGCCGCTTCCGACGCCCATGACCATGCGCCATGTTTGGTGCCGGTGATGCGACCGGCCCAACGTGGAGCTGGGATGGTGATGGCGTCCACATCAGTGAAGGCGTTGCGTTCGCGGAAGGTGCAAGACCAAGCGTCGTCCGACCAACTCAGGCGGACCAATCCTTCCTCCGTCCGTCCCTTGCATGCCGTTTCAATCGCATGCTGTGCTCCATCCAAAGCAGGTGAAAGCCTCAGCGCAGTTGCATGTTTTTCCAAACGTGCAAGGTGCAGATCGAAGTCCGCCAAGCCACGACCCGGTTGGAACAGGACGGTCGTGAACACGGCATCGCGCGGTCCTGCTGGCATGTGCTCATCTCATGCATGCCGCCGTTGTGCTTCAGCGCACCGGTCAGAGCAAGTCGTCCAAGAACGAGGTGTCCAAACCACCTTGTTTCGAAGGGGTTTGATTGTCCAATCCGAGGTCGCCGAGCAACCCATCGATGTCGTTCGTTTGGGCTGGCGAGCGCGTGACAGGGGCTTCCATGCGGGCTGGGGCGAGTTGCTGAGCGGCCGCGTAAAGATCTACGGATAGGGCCTCAGGGGCCGCCAAGGCCGAAGATGGGGCAGCGGGTACAGGTGCTGCAGGTGGCGGTGAGGGGACAGGGCCGGTCGGGATGGGTCCGAAGGCGTCCTCTTGGATGCCCCACGTGGCCTCTTGCAGGGTGTAGGTCTTGCTTCCACCACTGCCGCGTCGGCGCAAGACGAGCAGAACGAGCAGGAGAGTGATGAGCACCAAGCCTGCGATGATGGCGTTCGGGCCGGTCAGGTAGGTGCTGAAATCCAAACCGTCGTCCACTGCTCCTTCAGAGTCGCTGCTTTCTGTCAACGGCGCAAGGAAGACCGGCTCGACCGTCTTCCGCTCAAAGGCGTCATCAACAGGTGTGACGGCGATGTACCAGCCGGTCGAATTCACAAGTTGAGGGAAGGCATCAGCGGTGATCTTGAACGAGCTTGAAGTCAAGACTTCCCCAGCCAGTGTTGCGGCCTCCACGTCAGCATATGATTCGGAGGCGAAGTACACACGGTAAGCTCGGACCGAGGGGTCGTTGGTGTGATCCCATGCAACGAGCACGTCGGTTTCATCGAGCCAAGCGGCCGTGACGCCGGCGATTGGTTCGAGGTAAATTCCGGGGTCCTCAACGCCATCGTCGATGGGCTCAGCGGAGACGCTGACCAGGTCGGTCAGGTGGGCGTTTCCGCTGGTGTCGCGTACCACAACTGCGAGATGCACCAATGCTCCAGGTTCAAGCGAACTTCCGTCAGAGTAGCGATCAACCACCACTGGGAAGACCGGGGCACGGCCGAGGATGAGGCTCGGTGTGGCGCTTTCACTGACCCGGTTGAACGGAGCACTGAGCGCATAGACCTCGTAACTGTCCACGTCGCTGGCCGTGGAAGGCAGGAACTCCAGCAGCACCGCACTTCCGTCGTCATCTGGACGATCGGTGGCCACCAATTCCTCGATTCGGTCCGGTGCTTCTCGGTCGGCAAGGTTGTCCACCGCAAGGGCGTCATCCGTGGCCAAGTCGTCAAGATGGACGTTTCCTCGAAGGTCGTGCACGGTAACGGCCACATGCACGGTCATCCCGTCCTCAATGGGCACCATGGACCAGGTCCCGTCCTCGTTTTGGTGGAGGGCTTCGTTCATGGTGATCTCAAAGGGAGACCCGTCGGAATCGATTTGTTGCGTGTCAATGCGCAAGGCGGTGCTGGAACCGCTGAGCAGGCCGCCTTGATGCCATGCGCTGACGTTGGTGATTTCTTGGGTGAAGGTCCAGACAAGGTAGTGATCAAAGTCGTCGGCAGCAGACGGAGAGAACACCACGTCGACAGCCGTCCCGTCATCGCCAGGGGTATCGAAGGCCTGCACGTTCTGGAGGCGGGAGGGAGGCGCGCCCTCGTCAATGACGTTCTTGTAAGGGATGGCGTCGTCAATGATGGTGTTGTCACCAAGGCTCAGGTCCACGTTTAGCCACACGTCGTGCGCCGTTACAGCGGCCAAGTAGGTCCGACCGTCCACCAGCGCTCGACCGCCAATGTCGTCCACTACCGTGCCGTTCGCAGCGCAATCCGTCACCACTTCGGCTTCTTCGAAGACGAGCGTTCCGTCGCGCAGGGCAGCTACCGCGTCCGCCACGCGCGTGGCGTACGCGCCGCCGGATTCACCGGCTTGGTCGATGTTTTGGAGGTCACCGAGTTCGTGGAGCCAGACAGTGTAGAAGGCACAATCCACGGCTATTGATGGCGTCCATGTCACCATCAAACGCCCACCCTCGTCGTTGGGAGCGTCAACCGCTTCGACGTTCTCGAGAGGAGGAGGTGCGCGACCGTCGTCAAGGCCACCGGTGGGCACCACTGGGCCAAGGATGAGGGCGTCGCTGAGGTTTTCTTGACCGGCTTCATCCACACAAGTCAGGCCAATCCAGTACACTCGTCCGGGTTGCAGGCTGAGGAGGGTTTCGTTTCCTTCCGTCTTTGGAAGATCAAGAACAGGACTGAGTCCAAGGACGTCGGTGCGCTCCACCGTCGAGGCGTAGAGGCGGGTCGAGGCATGGTCCAATGCAGTGCATCGCTCCCAACGTACGTCGAGATCCCCATCGGCGGCGTTGCTCAAGGTGGAGGGCATGGCCTCACCGTTGTTTGGCGGGCGAGGCACCTCGTCGCTTGGGCTTGCCGGGCCAAGAGGCATGGAAGGCGTTCCAAGGCGTCCGTCGGCGTATTCGACGACGATCACTGCCTCGTAGGCTCGTCCGTCCACCAAGGGAGAACCTCCTGCGGTCAACACGTCGGCTTGCAGGCGGCTGTGGAGGGCGATGGCTGCGTCAGGCTCGATGTTTGAGGTTTGGAGGTCTGCAGCCGTTGGAGGCGTGGCCCATCCATCCTCCTTGACGTAGACGAGGTAGCGCGCGAAGTCGTCGTCGTGAACCAGGGACCACGAAGCACGGAGCGCTCCACCACCGTCGTCAGGTCGGTCGGAGAGGTCCAGCAGTTCGATGGGCGTCTCCGTGCGGCTCCAATCGTAGATGAGGCGCACCTCCATCGAGCCGTTGACCGGGCTGAAGAGTTGCGTTTCAACGGTCAAGTTCCCGTTGAGCATCCGCCCGGTGTCCACGGCGGATTGAAGCCGATTGACGAAGGCGTCATCGGCCATCTCGAACGTTCCGTTCCAAAGCAGGAGATCGGTGGAGGCCCAAACAGCCGCACCTTGTGAGGTTGAACTGAACACCAGGGGAAGGGCGGTAGGCGTCAGTCCGCTAGCCGTTCCTGCGGGCAGGGTCAGTGCGTCCACGCCCACGAGGTCAAGCAGGTCGATGCTGGTTCCTGGATGCAGGTACTCGGTTACGTCGGCAAAGCCCGTCCCGACTCCGAGGTTGAGCGGCGTTGCCCGCAAGCTGGCCGCACTGGGCACGGGCAGGTAGCCGGGTGGCGCTCCCCACGCTGCCAGACCGTCGTCGAAGGTGCTGGCCCACACGGCTCCAGAGGCGTCCAAACCAACGTCGCTGATGCCGATGACGGTTTCAGAAGCGAGTTCTGCGTGCGTGGAAGCGGAGGCTTCGACCAGCACAAGTCCGTTTGCGGTCATGAGCACGGCCGTGGTGCCGTCACTGGTGATTCGTTGGACCCGTTGGTTGGTTGGTGTGCGCTCCAGCCCTTCCTCGAATTCCTCGCTCAGGGCGTTCCAATGCGTCATGGTGCCGCTTTCGGTTGCGATGTGCAGGCCCCACCAATCCGAGGCAACCGCAGTCACGTCGTTCGACGGCAACTGGTCGAAGCGGAGGGTGTCGTCGATCACGAATCCACCAGGTGCTGAGGAGGATGCGCCGAGGACCGTCGCTCCGGGGCGCGATGTGCCAAGCCCATCATGGGCCAGCAACACCGTACCGTCGGTGCTGTTTCGATGGAGGCCCCAGACCGATGTTTCGAGCAGACCGCTGGCTTCGTCCCACGTGGCCGTCATTTGAGCAGACGAAGCATTCCAGAGCGCCAATCCACCGTCGGTGGCCAAGAGCACGTTCTCGTCTCCAGCGGCATCAAACCATGTCACGACGTCCTCCACGTTGTTCGAGGGCAAGCCGTTCACGGTGGTGATGGGCGTGTCCCATCCGTCCAAGCTGCGGTCAAAGCGCCCCACTCCGCTGTCGGTTGCGATGTGAACCACGTCTGATGCTGAGGTTCGAGACAGACCGAGAACGGTGTTAGAAGGCAGGCCACCAAGAACACCGCCGTCGAAGAAAGCGTCGGTTGTTGGGTCGTATATTTGGACACCAGACACGCCGCTGCCTCCGCCGACCAAACCGCTCACAAGCTCGTTTCCGTACCATGCCAACCCGTCAAGGTCATCGGTCAAACCGTTGGCTGCCTTGGACCATGTGTTGTTTGAGAGGTGAAGCGTCAGCAAGCCTTGGCCGGAGATCGAACCTCCGTTGGCTCCGCCGCTTTCGGCGGTTGCTGCATGAATGGCTTGGGAACTGAGCGCGAGGGAACTCACTTTGGCGCTGGATGGGATGGCGTGGCCTTCGGTCCACGTCAGCGTGCCGTTGCTCGCCACGGTGCCGATCAACACGGCGTTCCCACCAGAAGAGGTGCCGAACCCAGCCGTCGGGTCGTACGTGGCTGCGTACAGGGTTGTGCCGGAGCCTGCCAGCGCTGAAACGGCTCCTGAATTGAGTTGAATCCTACTGCCGATGATGGACGCACCCGAGGTTGGAGACCAGGTGCCGGCCTGGCTGAAGCCAGAACTCTGTCCGGGGATTCCGTAGACGACGGCTCCACTTGCGTCGCTCATGACCGTTGTGACAAGGCTCCCCCGTTCACGGACGACAGGCGCTCGGCTGGCGACGCTGTACACCGAATAACCACCTTCGCCATTGGCGGTGTCGTGCCCCACGGCGATGGAGGGTGAGGAGGAAGGGCCAACCAAGGACATGGCGTCGTAGTAGACGGCTGATTCGCTGAGCCCATCTGCACTGGTGAGTTGGTCGATGACCTGGCTGCTGGCCAGATCCCAGACCACGATGCCGGTGCTGACCGACCAGAACCCAATGTGCAGTTCCGTGCCTGAGCATGCCAAGGCAGCTGGCCTTGCGTTGGTTCCGAGGTCCTGGCCATCAATGACCACGTCCGCTGCGACGCCGTTCGGGTCCACGCCGATGACTTGAGCACCTCCAGACAATTGGAAGAACGCGGTCCAGACCATGCCGTCGCACGCTTCGATGCTGATTGGGTACGCGTTGGAGAAATCACCGTTGTTGGAGGACAACATCGTCGTCCGTGTTCCGTTGGCGTCTTCCATGATCACAACACCATCAGGATTCCATCCGGACCCGCTTGTTGCGCCGATGAAGAGCGTGCTTCCATCCGTCCAAAGTTCGTATACTTCAGGCGTGCTCGTCGACGACCAATACGTCGACCATGTGCCCGCGGACTGGTCATAGGCGCCGACGCCAGTTTCGGAGGCGAACAGGATATCTCCGCCCCATTCCACCATGCCGCCACCGTATGGATAGCCGCCTTGACCGTTGGGCAAATCTGGGGTGACACTGGCGTCCCACTCCAACACTTTGGTGCCGTTGGCATCGAGCACTTCCAGGCCGTCGTCACCATACTGAATCCACGTGTCGCCGTTTGAGGACCGAAGGACTTCCATCACCTCGATGGACGCGTCGGGGAGGATGTCGGGCAGCCAATTGTTGTTGATCGCGTCCCATCGAACGATGCCTCCGCTTCCTTCGGTGTTCCACCATTGTCCCGACACGGCGCTGGCGACGATGATGTCGCCCATGCGTCCCATGCCAGCGACGTCGAGCCCACCTTCGTTGAGGTGGACACCGATGTCGAGGTAATTCACCGCGGAGGTGAAGTCGCTGGTGTCGATGCGGTAAATCCGATCGGACGCTGTGCGTTGGTTGTAGTGCAACACGTCGCCGACCATGATGAGATCGTACGGGTCACCGTTGTCGTAGTAGAGTCCACTGGATTTCTCAATGTCCACCAGTTCGGTCGCGTTGATGACGTCGATGAGTTGGAAACCGTCGTCACCGCCCACCCACAGGGTGTTGGCTTGGGTGCCTCCAACAAGGCCGGTGATGCCGTTGGTGTCAAGAACGCCGCTGGATTTCCACAGGCTCAACCATGCTCCGTTGACCATGTCCCAGCGTGCCACTCCAATGCCGTCCATGCCAATGTAGGCTACATCGCCGACCACGGCCACAGGTGCGTTGTCTGCTGCCAGCGTTTCCCAGGTGTCAACCACCGAAAACGAATTTTGGGCGATGACGCCGACGCCGCTGAGGGTGCCTCCGAAGATGTGGGTGCTGTTGTGGCCGAGGGAATAGGTCGCCCAGTTGGGCATCCCGTCGTATACAGTAAGGCACTCGTCGATGTCTAGCCCGCCTGACGAGTCCAGTTGCCACCTGCACACGCCGAGGTTGGTGGCGGCGTACAGGTAGGAGCCCAAATCCATGAATTCGAGGTGCTGGCCGGGCCGCTCGTCCCAATTTCGGCCGCCTGGGACGGTGTAAGCGCTGCTTCCGTCCCACAGAATCGCGCCAGATTGGGTGCCGATGGCGAGTTCTGCAGAACCGCGGACGTTGGTCACGGACACGCTGTAAATGTCGTCGCTGGGCAAGGCGCCTCTCGCGCCATTTCCGTTTCCGTCGAGCAGCGGTTCGAGGAGTTCTCCGCTCGCGAGGTCGATGCGTACCACACCGTAGCCGTACAGGCCGTAATGGAGCACGCCTTGGAATTCTGCAATTGAGGCGTAGAAGGATTGGTCGATGCCGGTGCTGCCCCATGAGGTCTGCCATGCAGGGCCGCCGTCCAAATCGAGCCGAAGTAAGCCTCCTTCGCTGGCGAGATAGGCGGTGCGGTTGTGGATCGCCACTTCGCCTGTGGCGTCCGCGGGCACGTCGCTGGTCGTGCCGCTTTCCCATGGCGCGTTGCCGTTGGCCAGGTCCGTCAAATTCCAGACGCTGACGCCTCCGTCTTCGTGTGTCATCACGACGTCCCTCTCGTCGACAGCAAGGCCAACGATGGCGTTCCAGCTCGGATCTCGCGTGTATTGTTGGAGGCTACCCGCCGCGCTGTCGATATGAGCCAAACCGTGTTCCTCGGTGGCCACCCAGAGGGCATCGGCCGTGGCGACCATCGCGGTTGGCACTCCAACGATCTCCGTGGAACCGGTCCAGCGGCGCTGCGTCGAGTTGTACACGGCCACAAGGTCGTCGCCTCCGACGTGCACTTCGTCGCCATAGGCCGCCACCGCGGTCATCTCTGAGATGGGAGGGCTGGTGGCCAGGACGAGGTCGTTCTGAACCATCGGGGTTGCGGCTGGTGCCATTCTGAGGAAGGTCCCGGTGCCATCTCCGACGAGGAGGGTGTGATTGCTTGGCGCTCTTGCCCCTCCTGCGGGCCACCCCATCATCACGGGCACGTCCCCTCCAAGGCCGGCGTCCGAAAGGTCGGCAGGACCATTGTGGGTGGTGAAGACGCCTGAGTTGATGTCATAGCGTTGAATCGATGCGCCGGCGAGCACCCACAACTCGTTGCCAATGACCTCGAGGCCGTTGATCCGGTCATCGGCCAACCAATTCGCACTGGACCATGTCGCTTGCCAAAGATTGAGTTGAGGATTGTAACGGCCGATGCCCGCATCTTCCGAAGCAAACAGAATCTGTCCGCCCATCTGCACCATTCGAGTGATGACGTCAGAGTGGAGCACGTTGGCCGTGGTCCAAATCGTGGACGTGCTTGATCCAGGGTCGTAGCGAATCACACCATCGCCGGCGAGGCTGACGTGAATCAGCCCATTGAAGACCTCCATCGCGAGAATTTCAGCGCTGGCAGACATGGGGAAGGTGTTCGTGGTGCACCCCGACAAAACCGACCATGTCCCGTCGGTTGAACGCTCGTGCAGGCACGCGTCTCCAACGGCGATCACGTTGCCGCTTGCGTCGGTGGCCAAGCGCTGAATGGGAGCGTTGTTTCCAACGGTGCTTTCATTGAGAGGAAGGGGCGCTAAGGCACCGGTGTCAAGGTCCAATGCATGCATGGCATCGGTACCAAGCACGAGGACTTGGCCGTGGCTCACGTCTACTTCCAAATCCACGATGGTGACGACGTCGGGGATTTCGACGATGTCGATGGTCGGAGGGGACATGGCCGCATCAATGACGAGAACGTCGTCGTCCACGGCCAACCACAGACGACCGTCGTCCGGGTGAACGGCGCTCGCCCTGGGTTCGAAGGACAATGGTTTGAGGGACACCGTCGGATCTGCTGGGGCCAAGGCTTGAATCACAAGGTCGGTGACGGTGGCCCCTCCCGGCAAGGTCCAACTGGACGAGAGTCCGCTGGTTGAGGTGCGTCCCATGAATGGGTCGCCGCCGTCAAGGTCCAGGGTTTGCCCCATCCATCCTTCGTTGCTCAAATCGAGGAGCGCTGAGCCAACCGATCCACCCGCAATCATCAGGGGAGAGTCGATGATCATTCCATCAGCGCCAGAAACGCGGAGTTGGAAAGAGACGTTGTCTAGGGTGGCGCCTGGGGCGAAGGTCAGGTTCCAATCCGCGCTTGCAGGTTGGATTCCGTCAGGCGAGCTGGCATCCAGCGTGACCCAGCCGGTGTCTTCGCTTCCGTTCATCGGCCAGACGGTTCCACCAACGTCTTCGTGGGCCATGGCGTTTGGCATGATGACCGGTGTTGCCAGACTGAGGAGCATGAGTGCAACAAGTCCAGTTGCATGCAGCCGCACGCCACTGGAGACCGCTGCCATGCGTCCTACCATGTTTGCTTGGTCTTCGTCGCAGGTATAAGGAGTCGGTTTGCATGTTTAAACAAACATCAACCCGGAACGCGCTTAGTCCCTCATTCAAGCATGCGCAGATTCCCGTTTTCATCGACTCCCACGAGACGGATGGTTGACGTTCGTCCACTGATCGCGTTTGGGGAACCGGTTACTGTGACGACCTTCTCTCCGGGGTGCATTTGCCCAGCATCGACCATCGCCTTCACGGCCGCACCGACGGTGTCCCGTGAACGCGGCTGTTCTTCGACCAAGTGTCCGCTGACGCCAGGGAGCATCGTGGTACGTCGTAGTGCACGCATCCGGTTGGTGATGGCCAGAATGGGACGTTGTGGACGGTGGGCAGCCATCAAACGGGCGGCACTGCCGTGCCGTGTGGCCACAATGAGCCGGGCAGCCCCTACGTCTGCGGCGAGTTTGACCGCTGCTCCGGTGATGGCTCGGGTGCTTCGGAACATCGCCAGCGCGGGTGGACTTGGAAGTCCGTCGATGGCCATGGACGCACGTTCAGCAATTCGAACCATGGTCGAGACAGCCTCAACGGGGTAGGCTCCCGTGGCGGTTTCTCCTGACAGCATTACGGCACTTGTGAACTGGCGGATGGCCGTGGCCACGTCGCTGACCTCCGCCCGCGTGGGGCGCGGATGATCCACCATCGATTCCAACATCTGCGTGGCCACGATGACCGGCTTCCCTCGTGCGAGGCACATGCCAATGATTCGTTCTTGGGCCGCAGGCACCTCCTCGAGCGGAATTTCCACACCCAAGTCGCCCCGGGCGACCATCACGACGTCAGAAGCATCAACGATGGCATCGAGGTCCGTGAGGGCAGCAGGGTGCTCGATCTTGGCGACGACCCATGTGTGCAGGCCCGACTCAGCGATGATGCGGCGTGCTGGCTCCAAATCAGCCGCGCTTCGGACATAAGAAACGGCCACGAAGTCCACGCCGTTGGCAAGCGCGTGTTTGAGGCACGCCTCGTCTTTCTCACCGATGGCCGGAAGGGAGACCATGGTGCGGGGGACGTTGATTCCTTTTCGCTCGCTCAGATACCCCCCGTCGAGGACCTGCGCAGTCACGGTCTCGCCCATGATGGATTCAACTTCCAGCCGGATCAACCCGTCTGCGAGAAGCACAGGATCTCCGACTTGGAGCTCTTGGGCCAATGAAGCGTAGGGCACAGGAAAAGCAAGGTTGCTGACGTCCTCCGCCCTTTCTTCTCCGCAACACAAGGTCACGCTGGTGCCACGCTCCAGGTGGGCGGTGCCAGGAAATCGACCGAGACGGAGCTTAGGGCCAGGCAGGTCGGCCAAGACCCCAAGCGGGCGGCCCGAGGCTTCCTCAGCGGCCCGCAGACGTTCGATGGTGGCCGTTTTCGAGGGCAGATCACCGTGCGAATAGTTCAGACGAGCCACATCCAGACCGGCTTTCAGCATGGCCACGAGGGTCTCCTCGTTGTCACAGGAAGGTCCGATTGTGGCGATGACGCGTGACCTGTGCACAATCAACAACCGCCTGCGACGGTTCTTCAACGGTCCTCCGTAGGCGAGCGTACCAACCGGAATTGGCGGTGTGCGGAGCCACACCACAGAAGGCTCAAACCGGGGCGTGTCGCCGAGGGCCCGAGGAAGATGGCAGAAGCATCGCGCGAGGAGCGCCTCAAGCGGGAAGCCTTGGAGTACCACGAGGCTTCGCCCCGTGGAAAAATCAAGGTCGTGCCCACCAAGCCTCACGCTACGGCGCACGAACTTTCTCTGGCCTATTCACCGGGCGTGGCCTACCCGTGTCTGGAGATCGCGGAACGTCCTGAGGACGCCTACCGCTACACCTCCAAAGGGAACCTCGTGGCCGTGATTTCCAACGGCACGGCCGTGCTTGGTCTTGGTGACATTGGTGCCTTGGCCAGCAAACCCGTGATGGAGGGGAAGGGTCTGCTGCTGAAGACCTTCGCCGACATCGACGTGTTTGACATCGAAGTCGACGAGACGGACCCCGAACGCTTCATCGACACCGTGGTGGCGATCTCGAAAACCTTCGGGGGCATCAACCTCGAGGACATCAAGGCCCCTGAATGCTTTGAGATTGAGCGACGCATCGCTGAGGCGACCGACATCCCAGTGATGCATGACGACCAGCACGGTACAGCAATCATCTCAGCCGCCGCGCTGATCAACGCATGTGAACTGCAAGGGAAATCNATCGAGGACGTCAAGGTCGTCGTCATCGGTGCTGGCGCCAGCGCCATTGCATGCGCCAACCACTACGTGGCCTGCGGCGTTCGACGCGAGCACATCACGATGTGCGACAGCAAGGGCATCGTAACGAGGTCGCGTTTGGACGCGGGGGAAATCAACGCCTACAAGGCCCCCTTTGCCCAAGATAGGCCAGCCGGCGACCTCAGCGATGCGCTGGTTGGGGCTGACGTCATGCTCGGCTTGTCCCGTGGAGGATTGGTCACCGGTGACATGGTGGCGAAAATGGCTGAACGCCCAATCGTGTTCGCGTTGGCCAACCCCACGCCTGAAATCTCGCCCGACGAGGTCAAGGCGGTCCGCGAAGACGCCATCATCGCAACCGGGCGGTCCGATTACCCAAACCAGGTCAACAACGTGCTTGGGTTCCCCTACATCTTCCGAGGTGCGCTCGACGTTCGAGCACGCGACATCACGCAGGGGATGAAAATGGCCGCTACCCGCGCCTTGGCTGAACTCGCCAGAGAGCCCGTGCCGGACTATATCTCAGAAGCCTACGATGGACTTGAGATGCACTTTGGTCCTGAGTACATCATTCCCAAGCCTTTCGACCGCCGGGTGCTCATTTGGGAAGCCAGCGCGGTCGCTGAAGCGGCCGTGGAAGAAGGCGTTGCGGGCCTGTCGCCCGATGATTTCGATGCATTGCAGTACCGAGAGGAACTGGAAGGACGCCTCGGCCAAAGCTACGCGCTGATGCGCAGCGTGATCAATCAGGTTCGTGGCCGAGGGAAGCGGATTGTGTTCCCCGAAGGAGACCAAGAGCGCGTGCTGCGTGCCGCGGCTCAATTGTCTGATCAACAGATTTGTCACCCCATCCTCTTGGGCCCGCCCGACCGTATTCGCCGCCGCATCGAACACCTTGGTCTAGAGTTTGAGCACACCATCGTCAATCCGAGAAAGGACGAGCGACGAAAAGGCGTCTACGCGCCAGAGTTGGCCAAGCAACGGGCGAGGAAAGGCGTCACGCTTGCGGACGCAGAACGGCTCCTGAAGAGCCGCCCATACTTCGGTTCGAGCATGCTGAAGGCCGGCGATGCCGACGGCATGGTAGGTGGCGTGGGGCGAACCTACGCCGACGTATTGAAGCCCGCAATTCAGAGCCTCGGAACGCATCCAGAGGGCCACTGTATCGTCGGATGTTACGTGGTGTCCGTGGCAGGCCGCCTCATCATTCTCGCCGATGCGACCGTCAACATCTACCCCGACCAACGCACGTTGGCTGAAATTGCCGTCCAGACCTCGAAGGTGGCTCGACGCTTCGGCCTTGAGCCCCGTGTGGCCATGCTTTCTTTCTCCAACTTCGGTAGCAACAGGGAACAGCGCAGCACGCGCCTCGAAGAAGCGGTGGCGACGGCACGAGAGTTGGACCCGACCCTGCTTATCGACGGGCCCATGCAGGCGGACACCGCTCTGGACCCCAGGGTCCAAGCCGAGTATCCCTTCCTGAATTTCGAAGGGCCTGCCAACGTCTTGGTCTGCCCCAACCTTGCCGCTGCGAACATCGCATACAAGCTCCTCGAGAAATTGGCGGACGCGGAAATGATTGGCCCCATCCTCGAAGGCACCACTTTCCCGGTGCAGATCGTCGCACGGAACGACGAGGTGCGGGACATCGTGAACATGGCCACACTGTGCGTGGCCGAGGCGTGCCGCGGAGACTCCTACTGGGAAACCTTGCGCTCCTCGTCTTCTTCGTAAACGGCACCGTCTTCCCACGTCACCGTTGGACGCCTCGGGCGCCAGATGGCGCCAGTGACAAATCCGGCCACAAGTCCGCCAAACAGCAGGTTGGCCCATCCTTCCAAGGCGTAACCGCCGAATCCCCGCAACACCGGGATGAGAAAGGACGGGACAACGCCGATGAGCAACGTGCACATGACCTCAACACGGAGGTTGGCTGAGCGATCGGCTTGCTGCGGTACAGTCCGTGGCGGGCCCTCGCGTACTGGGCTAAGCACCAAGCGCAGCACTGTGCCCGGAAGGCGGCGGTCCATGGGGACGGAGGACGTGGCCGTGGCCGTGGTTTTGTGAGGGTGGACTTCGATGCAGGCCAGTTGGTCCATCAGCGGCCCGTGGGCGGAGCGCTCACGGGGCCGACCGTCCATCGGTGCGCCTCGATGGTTGGAGAATGGGGCGTCTGCCAGGATCTCGAGAACCCCCGGCAGTGGATTCAACGCACCTGCTTCGCGGGCTCGCTTCCACTCTGCCAAACTTGGAGGTCGGACCTCCAGATGGTCAGGCACATGGGCTCGTAGCGCGGCGCAGGTCTGTTGCAAGAGTTCAGCATCAACGCCTTCATGCGGCGCCTGGGTGGCTGGGCCGTCCTGATTGGAAAGTTGAGTGACGTCGGCTGCGCTGAGGGGCGTTTTGAGCACGAAGAATTCTGGAACACGGACTTCGTGACGCGGCCGTTGGCTGGCGTGAATCCATCCACCCCTGTCGTCGCCGACGTAGGTCGTGCCCGGGTCCACCTTGACGAAGGTCAAGGGGCCGACCTGCACCTCATCACGCCCCGTGGAGCGTGGCTGCCACCGCGTCGTACCACGCCATTCCGGCGGTGTGGTCACGGAGTTGGTCAAATTGCGGATAATCAGCGCAAGAGCGCATGTAGCCGTAGGCTGCGAGATCGACAAGATCAGGAGCCTCGCCGCCGAAGAAAGGTTGGCCGTCGAACGCGTCGGTAAATTCCCCAAGCAGGTCGTGCCAGCGTTGTTTTGGCGTTCTCCCGTCAGCCTTGACGCGCTTTTTGGCGATGATGCCCCACATCACAGGAAATCCTGCCCAAGCATAGAGGCGCTTGGAAAACCAGTTGAATTTCTCGACTTTGGAAATGCGTCGTGTGGTGGAGAGCGCTGAACCCAGGCTGCCGTACAGCAAAGGTACCGTGGCCTTGGACAAATGGGTGTCCACCCACGTCATCCATTCGTTTTGCCTCGCGTCCTCGGCGTTGTACAATCCGCCGTTGTTGTACGTGGCATCGATGTGTTTCATGATCGGCGTGGAGTCGACCACCACGGTTCCATCGCCTTCCTTCCAAACAGGCACTTTGCCCCAGTCATCGGCAAAGGCGATTTCCTTCTTCACGCGGAATGGGTTGACCTGTACCAAGGTCACGGGCATGTCCAGGTGACGAATGAGTGCTCGCACCTTCCAGCAGAAGGGGCAGGTGTGGTAGATGTGGAGCGAGGCCCCCATGGACCCCGCTGCTGGCGCCGTGCTATCAAGCCTGTTCATTGACTTCATCAGGATTCCACCCGGGCTGCCAGAACGCCAAATCGTCGAGCCACATCAACCACGCTTCATCGCCCCCGTTGAGCAAACGGTAAGCTCGCCGTTCTAGCCCGAGGTGCCCTGCATCATCTAGCGTCCCGTCGGTGTTGGCTTCGCGCCATTCCACTTGGAGTTCCCTTACCCGCATTCGGCCGGCTTGCGGCTGGTCGAAGTGGCGCTCACAGACCTCACGCAATGCGGCCAGCCAAGCACGCGTGTCTCGACGAAGCGGAGGATTTCGATCCTCGTGGCGGGACCGTCGTCTCCACGGCAAACGCCAGCCCATGGTACTGGTTCGGACCGACCTGCTTTGAGGTTGTCCAGCGAAGAACCCATGCAGCAGCGGCTCATGAGCGGTGCATGGGGCGCATCACCGTCCACCTCCACGGCCGCCCAAAGGAGCGGTGCATGGGTGCGGCCATCGACCTGTACGCCACCCGGCTGCGCCAGCGCGGCGTTCGCGTCCAAATCCACCCTGCCAAGACCTCGGTCGAGACGTATCTTGCCTCGCTCCCAGAGGACGCTGAGCGCATTCTGCTCGACGAGGTTGGCGATGCTCCCGACAGCCTTGCCTTTGCCGATATGGTACGTGCATGGGGGTTGTCCAGTGAAGACATGCACCTGATGGTCGGTCCTCCTGACGGCTGGGGGAAGGCGGGAACAGGTGTACCAAGGCTGTCGCTTTCATCGCTGACCATGCCGCATGAACTCGCCAGCGTGGTGTTGCTTGAGCAACTCTACCGAGCGACCGAGATTCACCGTGGGGGAGCCTATCATCGTGGGCGCGTCGAGGACGAAGAACGGACTTGAAAGCCGACGCCCTACACGCCCCACCGTGGGCCCCTTCTCCGACGACGCGACCTTGGTTTGGGTCCTCTTGGGCTTGCTGAGCCTGATTGGACTCCTGTTGGTCCGTTTATCTCGCCAGCAACCGTTTCCAGAACCGTCGTTTCGTTACGGTGCAACCTTGCTTGTGATCGCCGCGTTGCTCGCCATGGGGACCGCCGCTCCCCGACCTTTGGGCGTGGATGGTTTGCTGGCGCTGCTAAGCGTGCTCGGTGCTTTTGGTGTTCTTGCCGGCCTCACCCACATTGTTCGTACCCGCAGAGACGTGATCGTGGCGCCTCTGTCCGGCTTCTTGTTGTGCGTCGGCATTGGGGGCCTCATGGCTCGCACGTGGTCCTCATTGAGCACCGCTGAGCAATGGGTGGATTTCTTGGCCCTGGTTCTGCTTGGGATTGGCCAAACCTACCTTGTGTTCAGGGGCCTGTTGATCGGTAAATTGCCGCTCGCATGGAGTCAGGCGGGCATGGTAGCGCTCCAACGCGGGGCCCTTTCCGGGGAGCGTGGGGCCATCGCATGCTTCGAACGTGGATGGGCCACGGATGAGCCGCATCTGAATCCGATGGCCTACCTCGCGCTTCAGCGCATTCATGCAGCGCTCGATCAACCTCAGCAAGCCGGAGAGTGGGAAGCGTCCTTGGTGTCCTCTGGCGGTGAAGGTGCCGTTGCCCCGGCATGGATTGAAGCCGTTGAAAGCGCCATCCTTCACGTGGTGCCGGATGCACGCCAGCGGTGGCCAAACCGCGAAGAAGCATGAGCAACAAATACAGTGACTTATATCACAGCACGTCGATTACTAATCATGGCAAAGGAGCGTCTCACCGGCCGATGGGTGTGGATGGCCCTTGTGGCTTGGTTCTGTGCNAANCTCCTTTCTCAGTCCCTGTACATGGGCCGCTACGGTCTGCCCTACGACGCTCAACTGCTCTTCGAAGGCCTCGGCCCNCTATACGTGCCCTTGCTCGTGGCCGAAGGCCTCCTCTGGCTGGTCGGCGCAGGGTGGCTGATTCATCGCGGCGTGCACCGGTTCACCGCTGTCAAAAAGGGCAGCACCGTAGCGTGAAGGCTCGATGGCTTGAAGGGCCCTCAGTGGGTTTTCNCCTCACATGAACGCGGACGAAGGTACGTACGCTGGCCGGCCCATGCCGCCAACGGCGGCGAGCCGTGCGGGTGAGGGGATGCCCCGGAACGCCTTCCTCGTCTCCATCGATGAGGCGCGTGACTTGCTCGGGAAAGGGCAGCGCAGTCTCGCGGTGCTGCAAGCTCTGCACGACGACGTCAACGCGCTTGCCGAGGAAATCGAGCACCTTCTCGACGGCCTCCCTCCCGAGCACCCCACGGTCAAGGAGGTCGCGGACCTGACGGCAGGGACCATCACGGAATGGCAAGAGGTCGTTTCAGAGATGGAGTCTCACGGCACGCACGTCGTCAGCCTCGACCCNGGACGTTTGCAATGGTTTGGTGTTGTTGACGCTCGTGTGGTGGCTTTTGGTTGGGAAGAAGGAGAAGACGACATCGAGTGGTACCACGAGATTTCAGAGGGCTTTCTCCAGCGCAAACCCTTGATAGAGGCCTGACCGAGGATTGGACATGGTGCGCATCACCCGCGTCCACACAGGAACCGGCGACGACGGTACGACGGGTTTGGTCGATGGCAGCCGCCGGTCAAAAGGCGATCTTCGGCTCGAGGCGGTCGGGTTGTGCGATGAAGTGAACGCTGCTTTTGGAACGGTTCGTGCTGCGACGCTTTCCCTCGATGGTTGGCATGACGACGGAGGGCCCCGCTCCAACGTGCGTCGCACAGGACAAGTGGTCCTCGCAGCATTGGATCGTCTGCAAAGCGAGGTGTTTGATCTTGGAGCTGAAGTTGCGACGCCGCCCGGAGGACTGCCCGATGGCATGATGGTGTTGGGTCAGGAACACGCCGACGTTCTAATCGAAGAGATGGATGAAATGCTCGAGGAATTGCCGCCGCTGACGAGTTTCATTCTCCCCGGCGGATCTCCGCTGATCGCGAGTTTCCACCAAGTCCGCGTCACTGTGCGGCGTCTTGAACGGACCTTGGTGGCCTTNCGTGAATCCGAGGGTGAGCCAGCGGTTCGCAGCCTTATGTTGGTCTACGTCAACCGNTTGTCGGATTGGTGCTTTGTGATGGGACGTTGGTGCGCCCTTCGTTTGGGCGAAGACGANGTNTTGTGGAAACCNCTCGGGCGTCGNGGTTCTGAAGACGGCATCAGCGGGATGCTTCGATTGCAGCGNCAACACGACGACGANGTNGCTGGCGTGTGATCAATCNCGGCCCAAGCGTTGCATGTGTGCNCGGGCTNCAAGAAGGANCTGNAGCCCCGCATCGTGGGTCAGTTGNGATGCNGCCGCATCCCANTCCANCCANAGATGGCCTCTGTGCTCNTGNGANAGCACGACNTNNAGGGNTTCCGTNTCGGCAAGGTACCANTGNACTTCNTTTTCGANGCGCCGTCCTTTGTGCGTGAAGGTGTANGCCGTNNGNNNNTGNAANCCTTCCACNAAGGACACGTCGNNAATGCCCGTCTCTTCCTTCAATTCTCNGCGCACGGTGGCCTTGTGGTTTGCATCGCTTGCTTCGATGTGGCCNTTNGGGAAATCCCANTGGCCTTGTGGATATTGGAGCAACAGCACCGCTCCAAGGTTGACCAACACGACACCGCATGAGGTCTCCATGGAGCCTCCATCCGTGAGGTGCTGATGGCCTTTCCTCCCACGGCACGTTCATGTCCCCCCATCAACGGGCTTGCGGCATGGTGGAAGCCCCTTTTCCCGAGGTGCACCGCATCGTGGCCGATGCGGACCTCGACGGGCTCTGCGCTGCGGCCATCCTCCAACGCGCCCTACCGGACACGGAGGTCATCTTCGCTCACCCGGCTTTGGTTCGCAGCGGCCACCTCGACGCGGTAATCGACCGCAAGACTGTCATCGTGGACCTCCCGTTTCATCCTTCATGCGGCTGGTANGTCGATCATCATCTGACGAACCGGCCCAATGAGGCCACTGCAAGCGCCTTCATGGCGGCTGGGGGTCGTTTGGATTGGGCTGCTGAACCGTCTGCAGCGAGGGTGGCGCACAACCTCGTGGCCCCAGTAAGTGACTTGGCGCATCTGTCCACGCTGATGCCCTTCGTTGATGCAATCGACTCAGGAGGCATTGAGCGCGACGTGTTCCTTGCTGATGGGCCACTCGTCCGCTTGGCTCGTTGCCTCGGGACCTCGCAGAACGCCTTCATGCACCACGTGTTGAGGTTACTTGCAGAGGGGGCCACAGAAAACGAACTGATCAACGACCCGGAGGTAGCTGAACGGTTGTCGGCTGCCGCAAAAGACCGGCAATCGGCCATCGAAGCCGTTGGTGAGCGAACCACGGTGGTGAACCGCTTGGCCATCTGCAGGATGGAAGGATTGCCTCATCGGGCCAGCGGCTACCTCATCACCGCACACGTTGGGGAGGCCGCAGACGCCTGCTGCGTGATTCATGGGCATGTGGATGGAGCCGTCGACCGCGATGACCGGCCACCCTTGTCGGCGAGCTTCTACGCCAATTCCTTCTTCGATGGGCGACGCAAGGTCGACCTGTCGCGTCTGGCCACGCTGTTGGATGAAACAGGAGGCGGCCACGCGAACGCTTGTGGATGCCGTGTGCAAGCGCTCAGCGATTCAGGTAAGCCCGAAGATCGTCCGGTTGAAGCAGAGGACGTGGAGCGAAACCTCGCCCGTTGGCTCGAGTTGTGGCCTACGTTGCGCGAGTTGACGTGATCACTCTTCTTCGGGCTTGTTCGGTGAAGAACCGCCACCCATCCATTTTGGAGACCACCAGTTCAGTGGCCCCATGAGTCGCATCGTGGCGGGAACGACCAGCGCCCGAACCAGTGTTGCGTCGACAAGAATCGCCAGCGCGAGGCCCATGCCGAACATCTTGATGATGGCCACAGAAGCGAAGATTTGGGCGCTGAACACCAGCACCATGATCGCAGCAGCAGCCGTGATGAGGCGACCGGTCTTTTGCAGACCGTTGGCAACGGCCAGCGTGTTGTCACCGGTGCGCTCCCATTCTTCGTGGATGCGCGAAAGCATCAGCACTTCGTAATCCATNGAAAGGCCGAACACGATACAGAAAAGCATCACAGGGGTCGTTGGATCGATGGGTTCCGGTGTGAAATTCATCAGTTCGTCGAGCCCAAGTCCGCCTTCTTGGAAGATGAACACAAGCATGCCGAAGGTGGCCGTCACGCTCAGGATGTTCATCACCACGGCCTTCAGCGGAATGATGACCGAGCGGACCTGGACGAAGAGAATGAGACACGTCGCGAAGAAAATGTATGCCATCGAGATGGGCAATTTGTCGGCCACAGCGTCAACGACGTCGAGGTTGTAGGCAGCAAGGCCACCCACCAACGGGACGGTTCCGTTGAACGCATTCCACTCTCCTCCGTCACGCTCAGAGCGGATATCGCGGACGGCCTCGAGGGCTTCGGGGCTGTTCCAATCGTCGACCAAGGTCAGTTGGATGAGGGTCGAAGCGTTGTCGGCGCTGATGAACCCGGCGCGCAATGCCTCACGTTGGCCCGCCTGTTNTGGCGTCAGNAACTCCGCAGGNGCGGACCAGAACTGGACNACNTCGTCTGCGGTCATGTTGGGTTCGAAATACCCCGGAGCAAACACGTGCTCTACGTCGTCTCTCTCCAAGAGTGTCATGCCCAGGGCATGGACGTGGCGGAGTTGTTCTTCGTCGAGTGGGTGTGCTGCCGCATCGTAGGCAAGGAAGAGGGATTTGTCCGAGGTTCCGGCCCAGATGATTTCCATCTCTTCGAGTCCGTTGCGCGACATGTCATCAGGAGGCAGCGAACGGATGCTTGTGACGCCCCATTCTGCGTTGAGGAAGGGTGCGCCTGCGCCGAGGAGTAGGATGAGAATCGGCACCAGCACAGCGACGGGCTTGGCCATGACTGCGTTGGCAATCCATGCCCAAAAGCCGTCTTCGGAGACGGTCTGGTTCATGCCAAAGGGCACCCGGAACCGGTCGATGTTGTCGCCAAGTACGGCCAGGAAAGCGGGGAGCATGATGACCGAAGTCAGCATGGCCAAGGTCACGGCGAGC
This sequence comes from Methanobacteriota archaeon, assembly GCA_002723635.1. Classification (GTDB taxonomy): domain Archaea; phylum Thermoplasmatota; class Poseidoniia; order Poseidoniales; family Poseidoniaceae; genus MGIIa-L3. Next base: position 49,903 of record PBMM01000009.1, read on the forward strand.
GTGCCGCCGATGCCAAGCGAGGGCGCGCCAGTGTTTTCGAAGAACAGCAACCCAGTCAGGCCGATTGCGACGGTGATTCCAGAGTAGAACACGGCACGGCCCGCGGTGGCCGAGGTCACGGCCAAGGCCGTTCGGATGTCATGGCCGTTGGCCTGCTCCTCACGGTAACGGTACACCACGAANAGNGAATAATCGATGGACACGCCCAAACCGAGNAGCGTGATGATGTTCCCAGCGAAGTTGTTGACGTTTGCACCGTCGAGGGTGGACAACCAAATCGTGACGCCGAANGCGCTGATGACGGTCAAAATGCCGATGCCCAGGGGAAGGGCGGCCGCCACGAGGGAACCGAAGACGATGAGCAAAACGGCGGCCACCAAGGGAGCCGAGCCAATCTCAGACTTGATCAAGTCGTCCTTGAGCCGCAGGTCGAACGTCGCGTCCGTGGCCAGAGGTCCTGCAATGTACACCGTGACGTCACCCTCGTCTTCGAGGTGCATGTCNGCGTCNAGNATCGCTTGCTCCATGTCCTTCCAGTGCTCCTTGAGCAGGGCTTTCGCCTCGCTTCGCCCTTGGGTGATTTGCACAGAGGAGCGGGACCACTCGCCGTCGTCGGAGACGTGAGCGCTCCTGTTGGCCGCGTCGACGTCCCATGCCCGCACCACATGCACTGTGTCGTCTTCCTCCAGATGGGCGACGACGTTGTTCACGGCAGCGACGATGTCGGTGTCGCTAGGTGATCCATTGGGATGGTGGACAAGGATGTAGAAGGTCTCCGTGTTCTCAGCGTCGGGGTCACCAAAATCTGCACCAAGGGACCTGAACACCTCGCTCGATTCCAGGTCGCCTTCGCCAAAGGATTCGGCCCAATCTGGTTCGACAAGGACCATCATTGAGGCCAAGCCGAGGGTGAACACAAGCCCAACGGCGAGCACCAGTTTTGCGCGATCGTGGGTGAACAGACCGAGTCTGTAGAGCAGGCGGTCTTCAAACACAGACGGGTCAGAGCCGCTTTCCATGTCCGTCCGCGCCTGCAGTTCTTTTTGAAGACATGTTCCGAACGTTCAGGACAGCACAGCAAAGGTGTAGAGAAAACCGAGGAAGGCGTGCACGCCGACGAGAATTAGCATGAGGTCCGCGGCCTTTCCATGGCGTGTACGAGGGGCCGCAATGCTCTCTTTGGCTTCCATTGCGGCCAAGGCCTGCCGGCCGTGCCGTACTGTGTTCCACAGCACCCACAAGCCTAGCGGGCCCGTCCAGCCATGGAGGTTCGTCGGAAGCAGCATGGCCGTGATTCGTCCTTCTTCGATGTAACCGGCGGCAGCACGGGCCAAAATGGCCACCATCACCAGACCAATGGTGGCCAACAACAGGCGTTCTCCGCTTCGGACGTGCTCCGCCAAAGCCTCCTTCCTTGCCTCGCCTTTCAGCGTCCCGCCACCTTTGCGCCAACCGTGTTGACGAACGAGCCACATCACGAGAAGCAACGCCAGAAAGGGGTGGACGAGCAACAGGGCAGTGGATAGCGGCTCCATGACCCTCCTTCGAGCCAGTGTGAGCCTTCCTCAAGACCTTTCGTTCTGGAACGGGCCCACAGCGCCGCACGTCGACGCATTGAAAGACGTCGAGCATAGCCGAATCGCACGGGGGGTGAGGGCATGCAAGAACAGTACCTCGCCACGTGCCTCACGTCAGGCTTCAGTCGGCCGATGCGAGCGCCCCAACGCGTGGCCTTGGCCACCCGGCAGGACGAATTCAAACTCTTGCAAAAACCGTGGCAGGGCATCTTGCTGCTCGCTTTGCATGAGGTGGAGGCGCCCGGCGTTGACGAAGACGACGACGACGGGCCTGCAACGCCCGCTCGACTGCCGCGAGGTGCCCGCAGCCGCCGCGGCCGCCGTGGCGGTCGCAGTTCAGGGTCCCCTTTGGACCACCTCCCCTCTGTTGATGACGTGTTGAACGACGCAAATCTTCCCGCGGCCTTCGGCTTCGCCGTGCTGACCGCACGAAAGACCCTGGAGGCGGACGAATGGGATGAGGCCCACGATGCTCCGCTCCAGGAATGCCTTGACGCGTGCCTGAAAGACGGCGTGCACCCTGTGTGGGGCGACGTCGCCCGACGCTGCCCCCTTCTCGCTCAAATGTCCGGCTTCCCAGAAGCCGCCGTTACCGAATCGGTCACCGACGTGGGAGCCCTTGACCTGACGTTGGCCGAGATCTCGGGGGAGGACGGAGCTGAAGTGCTCGCCCTGATCGAAGCCGCTGAACCGATGGTGACCGAAGCCGCGCCCAAGGTGGCGTTGAACACGCTGCTGGCCCAAGTTCGTGCTCGCAAGAGCATCAGCCTTGACGCCGCGTTGATTGACCTCGAAGGTCCCCTTAGCGCCGTTCCGGTTGTGGTCGCCCAATCTCTCGGGATGCCGCTCCCTGAAGCGTCCATCGAAGCGCTCGCATCGGTTGACGAAGACCTTGCCAACAAGCACCGGGATTTAGCGGACCTCCGTCAGGGCATGGTGTCCGATTGGAACGCAAGCCGTGGCGCAGGTTCGGAGTCGTCTTTGAATCGGATGCGTCAGCGCTTGGCGTGGATGCAGCCGGATGATTCTGCCGCAAACCTCGACTCTGTGACGTTGGAGGAAGGCCTCGCCATGCTGGAGACCGCCTCAGCCCCAGGGCCCGTGGTGGACCGCGTACGATGGTGGCACCTCGGCGCCTTGGTCAACGAAGGGCGCCAAGAAGACGCCGTGACGCGTCNNTGACNTCGCTTTCNGTNGANGGNGANGTTGACGCNNNNGCCNTNGGNGANCTNGTGGTNNNCATCGATNCCGTGGANGCNACNGANTGGTTGGNNNGNGTNTGTGAGCGCATGGAAGCTCCCGCTCGCCTCCAGATTGCGGTGCATGCCTCTCTGCCTTTCAGTCCACGCATGACGGCTTTCCGCAGCCTGCAAGACAGCGGTTTTTCCTTTTCGGTAGAGGCNTTCGATGACCTCATTCCNGTGATGTTGGAAGGTCAGGAAATCCGACGTATGTCCCGGATCTTGATTGAAGNCCAACATGCTGCTCGCCATCCTTGGCTGGTCACCATGTGCGCTCATCTGCTGGCCGCCCGAAAAGACATCGAACTCTTCCACGGCGTACGAGCCGCCCGGCTCGATTTGCTCCCGTCCCTGCACGAAACCGAGCCGCCGAGTGCATTCGGTGCGAAGACGGCGTCCCTCATTCAACTCCTCGAGGGCGGCGACGCGCCAGAGGANTTGTTCCAAGACATCGTCCAGACCAAGTCAGGCCTCCTCGCCTACAAGCAAATTCGCAGGGCCCTGCTCGAGGGTGGTGACGGCGTGGTTGATGCAAAGGTGCTGGACGAATTCGACCAAGCCCTCGAGGAGGGGGACCTGCACCCCATCGACCGTGGCCTGACGAACGCCATTACAGCCACACTTCGCCTCAATGCGGCCATCCAACAGGTGCAGAATGGGACCTCTAACGCGCAAACCGTGACGCTCATCGACGGCCTCATGGCCGGCGACAACGTTCCCACCCGGCGTATTCACGCCATCCGGCAGTTGCTGTTTGACCACGACTTGCCTCTCCCCTCGCTTGTTGCGTGGTATCAGGACCATGATCCGCGCTCCCCGTGGAGCGTGGTGGCGCGTGCTGCGCTGGCTTCCTCCGAAGGCCAGCACCTTCGTGCGGCGCAAGAGTACGGCCGTGCTGCAAAGCAGCAAGGGGCCGTTGATGCTGAGGAGGACAACGAATTCGCCTTCGACTTCGAGCACCGCGTTGCCCTGAACCGCAAGTCTCTGATTCACTACGCCTTCTGCGGTGAATGGAAGCGGGCCATCGACCTCGTGAACGAGGAGCCAGGGCTGAAAACCTCGATGACGGAACGGTTCCTGCTGTACCTGCGCGTGTCTCACACCGCTCACAACGGTGCCACCGACGACGCCACCCGAATCATCCGTGATGCGGTCAAGGAACGCGAAGTCGTGCTGGAGGAGGACGACGAAGGAGAAGTTCGGGAGCGCACCCGCATTTGGTACAACGAGGACCAACTCGACCTCTTCCTTGCCTATCCTGACGCACACCCAATCCCGCTGCCGAAGAACCCGTTCATCGGGCGGGTCATGGCGGCAAAGAACCTCTCCAGTCAGCGGCGCAGCCATCGTCGTAATTTCGATCAGCGCTATGCTCAACTGATGGACAGCGCCCCAGTTCCAGAGGAGGTCTACGAGTTGGCTCGTCGAGCGGCCGATGAACACGCCCTGACGGGATTGATGTTCCTCGAACGCGCACTTTCCTCCAAGCGGTTCCGCTTGATGCAGCAACGCCAGATCGAGAACTCGATGCGNTCGCTCTTCATCATGAAGCGGGACGACATTGCCGTCGCGGACCGACGGCACCTGCGCCATCTCAAGCTCTCTCCGTTGGTGCTGGTGGACACGAACGTGCTCGTCGATGCGCTGCTGGACCGGTTGATACAACGCTCAGGCCGGAGCGTGCGCGCAGGCCTTGCCATCGACGCCAACCGAGACCTGCACCACCACCTCGAACGGCTGGGGGCCTCTGGTACCATCCAACTGATGTTGCCGAATCCAGTTCGCCACGAATTGACCTCAATTGCACGAGGAGGGAAGGTGNTGAACGATCGCCTNCGCGAAACCTTCGCTACCCCTGATGACATCGAAGCAATCCTCGAGACCACCAACGTGGAGGAGGCGCTCAACGACGTGCTTTCGTCCTTCGAAACCTGGGCCAAGCGGGAGGAGCGTTACGACGACGAAGCCATGGAAGACGATCGCGTGGCCCGCCTCGATGCCTTCCTTGTNCAACACCACGACGTCTACGACGAGGTCACGGCGATGAAGCGTCAGCGCGGTGCACCGCAGCGCACCGCGATCGGGACAGGTGCTGAGGTCTACCCCGAGAAGGAGGACCGCGAAATCATGTGCTTGGCGATGCGTTTGGCAGAGATTCCGTTGGAGGATTTCGGCGCAGTGCTCGTCGCAACCCGAGACAGCGACTTCACGTTGGTCGCCCCATCGATGCTCGAACACCTTGGTTTCGGTGTGATCAAGAACGCTCAGACGCTGAACCAATGGTCTGTCCGCTGAGGGGCCAAGCCGTCGATGGTCTTCGATACGACATAGCCGTTCATCAGGCGCTTTGGCCATTGGCCGGTGTAGATGGGCGTCGGAATTCTCCTCAGGCCATGTGGGAAACCATGGCTTCCCCGAAGGCGCTGCATGAGAGCAACGTTGCATCGTCCATCAAGCGCTCAAAGTCATAGGTCACGGTGCGTGCCGAGATGGCGCCTTCCATGCCCTTCACGACCAAATCCGCGGCTTCGGTCCAGCCCATGTGACGAAGCATCATTTCAGCAGAGAGAATGAGGCTGCCTGGGTTGACCTTGTCCTGACCCGTGTACTTTGGAGCGGTGCCGTGGGTGGCTTCGAAGATGGCAATCCCCGTATCGTAGTTGATGTTCGCACCGGGAGCGATGCCGATGCCTCCGACTTGGGCAGCAAGGGCATCGGAGATGTAGTCGCCGTTGAGGTTCATCGTGGCCAGTACGCCGTACTCGCGGGGGCGCGTGAGCACCTGTTGGAGCATGGCATCGGCGATGACGTCCTTGACGGTAATGGCCGTTCCCGTGTTCGGGTTCGTCAGGGTGCACCAAGGGCCACCGTCCAGTTCGGTCGCGCCGAATTCTTCCTTCGCAATCTGGTATCCCCAATCTCGGAAACCGCCCTCGGTGAACTTCATGATGTTCCCTTTGTGGACGAGCGTGACGCTGTCACGGTCATTGTCGATGGCGTACTGGATGGCGGCACGGACGATCCGCGCCGTTCCTTCGCTGGAAATAGGCTTGATGCCAATTCCGCTGGTGTTGGGGAAGCGGATCTTGTCAACGCCCATTTCGTTCTGCAGGAAAGCGATGACCTTCGCCACGCCCTCGCTGCCGGCTTCCCATTCAATGCCAGCGTAGACGTCTTCGCTGTTCTCACGGAAGATGATCATGTCCACGTCACCGGGCGCTTTGACCGGGGAAGGGGTGCCTTCGTACCATCGCACGGGTCGCACACAGGCGAACAAATCGAGCTTCTGTCGAAGGGCCACGTTCAGGCTGCGAATGCCGCCGCCGACGGGCGTGGTGAGCGGCCCCTTGATCGACACCAGGCCTGAGCGCATGGCCTCAAGCGTTGCCTCAGGGAGCCATTCTCCGGTGGCGTTGAAGGCCTTCTCGCCCGCGAGGACTTCCGACCAAGCAATGCTGCGTTGGCCCCCGTAGGCCTTCTCGACGGCCGCGTCGATGACGTGAATCATGACCGGGGTGATGTCGATGCCGATGCCGTCCCCTTCGATGTAGTGAACCGTGGGGCGGTCAGGGACGGACAGGATGCCGTTTTCGAGGGTGATGGGGGAGCCTTCGTTTTCGCTCATGACCGGGCCACCTGTCGGCTGTTCTTGAATCCCTCCCTGCGCTTCGGCCTTCGTCCTTCACGAAGCATCAAGACGGGCCACGCTTCCGCCACGGCATGAAGGGCGAAGTGCATTGGACCGGCGGAAGTAAGATGGCGTGTTTCAACGACGCGAAAGACCGTCTTGACCTCGATTGGAATGATGGCCCCTCACCAATGCAGGTGATGCTACAGTCCATTGGGGCCTGCACCATTGCCGACATCGTAACGGGACTCAAGGACCGACCTTTTACCGAAGTGTGGCTTGAACTTGACTCGGAACGTCGTGCTGAATCGCCACGGCATTTCACGCGTATTCACATGGTCTACCACGTCAAAGGCGAGGTCCCTGAGAAGCTCCTGCATCGGTTGATCGAGAAGAGCCACAGCACCTACTGCAGTGCTTCAACGTCCCTTCGAAGGGACGTCGTGATCACGTGGGATGCGGAGATTCATTCACCCTGATCAGGCCTGAGCCACAGATCTGCCAACGGCTTCATCGAGTTGTTGAGCACCCTCCATCAGCGCCTTGGCGAGCACGTCATGCATCGCATGCCACGCTTCAGGCAAGGCTTCGGGTGGAGCCATGGTGGTCCAACTGTTGTTGCTCATGCGGACCGCGGCGAAGGGGTGCATGGCCACACCGTTCAACCTCGCTTGGGCTCGAGCAATCAACACATCATCGTCTTGTTGTACGTCAACGTGAGCCACATCCAAGACAGCGTCTGAAGGGAGGCCAAGCCGCCGTGGGTCCACGGCAAGCCCACGTTGAACCAACAACGCGATGACTTTCCCGACCATTTCCGCGCTCAGCGTTCTCGTAGAATGAACGGTTGCTGAAGGGGTGTTCACCTCGGAAGCAGGGGCACGCGCCTCGGGTTGGACCGTGAATGCGTCGGCTTCGTCGTCTTCCACCAAGGCGGCCAATGGGTCCTCTTGAGTGGCCTGAGGTGCGTCGGCAAGCAAGCCGAGCACGTCGTCGTCCACGGAATTCGTGGCAGGGGCGGGGGGCTCCACGCCCAACTCGGCGAACACGTCGATGTCGTCGTCCATGCCCCAAGGTCCGACGACACACGTTTCAACCTCATGCCTCCTCGTTCGAACGAGGGGGACCATGCGCCACGTTGCTCTGGTCATCGTGCTCATGAGCGCCCTGATGCTTGGGCCTGTGGGTGTTGCTTTCCCGAACGGCATCGGTGAACAGGGTGACGACGGTTGCCTGTGCCATGGAGGTCCATCCCTGGAAGACACGATTCACGTGCACGGGTGGCCGGAAACCTACACGCCAGGTCAGGCCTACCCGCTCCACGTCAATGCAAGCGTGCCCGACGGCCTCAACGGGGGCTTCCGGCTTCTCGTCAACGCCGGAAACCTCACCGCCAACGCCACCTCGACGGCGCAGGCCATGGAGGGTGGATTGACGCACACGACCCCCTCCTCAATCCGTGAAGGCTGGACGGCCCTTTGGGTCGCTCCCAACGCCACCGACCTAGCGGTTCGTGCTGTACTTCACCTAAACGTGGTCAATGGAAACGGGGCCCAAGACGGCGATCAGTGGACCAGTTTGGACTTGCTTGCGGTTGGCCCGGACCACGAAGGGCCAATCGACCCTCTTCGTGAGGACAGCCTCACCCCAGCCGTCCTTGGCATCGCTGCCCTTGGGCTGCTCGCGGCCTTTGGCCTCTTGAGCGTCGGGCTTCGTGAACCGGGGGAGGAATGATGACCTTCGCGTGTTTGTCTTGAACGAGCGTCATGTTTGGAATGGGGGATGCGGGACAAGTCCTCGTCCAACTTGAGCGTTACTTGGCCGACGGGCGCGAGGAAATCACGGAAGTGATGGCCAGAGACCTCGTCCAGCAACTTCGGTCAAAACGCGGGCGCGACGTCACGGAACAAGTCCACCTCGTGAAAGCTCTGCGGCTGCTCAGTGACGTGCTGCTTCTACGTGGAAAGGTCAAGGATGGCGCAGCTGAGGTGCGCCGTTTGCACCGCGAACGGCGAGCGCTGGAACGAACGGTTCGCCGTGCGGACCCTGCCCTGCTGGAACGCCTGACGCCAGCAGCCGAGGACCATCTCCGCTCCCTTCGGGCCGCCGCCGCTCTTGGCCGTTCAGGGGGTGCTCGAAAGGCGCTGAAGCGGATTGGGCGAACCCGCCCAGGCCATCTTCTCGCCCACGTGGAAGCCGTGGAACGTCTCGGCGACGTAGGTGGTTTTGGGCGAAGGTTGGCCGATGCGGCTCATGCAGCGAGGCCGATCCGACAAACCGAACAGGGGCTCCATCTTGTCCCCGCATCTGCCCCAGAATCGGCTGTGGACCTTGCCCGTGTCGAAGCGGCCTTGGCTTCTTGCAAGGATGGTCGAGCTTCGGAGGTTCATGCGCTCCTCCAAGCCGAAGGGGCGTCGTTGAGAAACAATGAGGCGGAGGCGCAGGCCAAACTCCAGGCGGCCATCGCCTCATTGGAGCCCACGCATGATTACTACGAGTACGGCTGATTGGTAGCGAGGGATGGATTTGAACCATCGATCTCCGGGTTATGAGCCCGACGGGATATCCAGACTACCCCACCTCGCTGACCAGAAGGCGAAGCCCCCTCCACTTCAACCCACCGCCACAACATGACCGGCGCAGGTCGCACGAGGCGGGGCATTTTTGTCCTTTCACGTGCACCTCCCCCTCATGCGAAACGGGGTTCTTCTGACCTTACTCCTCATCAGCGCCTCCCTTGCCGGGTGCACCGGGACCTCTGGTGACGAAGCGGCGGCGGACGGCGTCGACCTCAAGGTGTACTACGACGAGACCGTCGGAGTAGTGGAGCAGACATGGCGAAACGGCCAACAAACCGGCAGCCAATCGGTCACGTTGACCTTCGATTTTGCTCGCGTCACGTCCACAGACGACCCGCTCGTGGCCTTCTTTGTCGCGCCAGGCGACGGTCGAGACGAGATCGTCACGGACGCTAACCAGACCGCAAGCATCGATGTGGAGTACGCGACCCACGGTCTCTACGCCTTGACCTATGGCGCTCGCACCGAAGGCGGAGCTGAGGCCTCGGAGGAAATCACCGTTCGCATCGACCTTCGCATCGACTGGCAAGACACGGGCACCACCAACCCCGACGACGCCACCATCCGGGTGATGACCGACGGCACACAAGGTGTGGACCGGGTGGCCGTGTCTTCCACAGTCGCCAACATTGGGAACGTCGGTGGCGTGTTCGGTCGCGCCGTGTCTGCAACGTGGGAACTGGTCGACGGCAGCGATGGATTGCGCGCTACGGGTAGCGCACAAATTGCCGACGGGCAGGAGGAAACCTGGGAGGGCTCNAGCGGACCTGCAGAAGCGGCGGAAGGCGATTGGGTGCTTCGCATCACCTTGGACACAGACGACGAGCAAGTCACCGTGACAAGCGTCATCGATGTGCTTCATGAGGAGTCAGAAAGCTCAGCTCAACCGTTCACCTCCGATCAGTCTGAAGTGGACAAAATCTGAACTGAAAGTGAATCAAACGCGGACGTCGGGCCCTCAAGAGTGCCTGAGCACCTTCCAGACACAGTTCGGGGTCCATCGGTCCTTCATAGGTGGACGCCCAATCCTATGGCCAAGGAACGTGAACCCATGGCGACCAAATCCAAGCGCGCAGCAAGCAAGACGAAGAATGAAAGCACCTCCGATGAAGACGACCTTCTGATGACGGAAGAACCCGAGGTCAAGGTCAGCATCGAAGACCTCCCTGGCGTTGGCCCCGCAACCGCAGAAAAGTTGCGGGAAGCCGGCTTCGATGAGCTCTTGGCCATCGCCGTCATGTCACCTTCCGAACTCGCTGAGCAGGCAGAACTTGGTGAAGCNGTTGCGAGCAAAATCATTGCAGGCGCCAAGAAAATGGCCAACATTGGAGGCTTCGTCTCTGGTGGTGCCCTGCTCGACCGCCGTCGGGAGGTGCTCAAGCTCTCCGCCAAGGTCCAGTCGATTGACGACCTGCTCGGCGGCGGCTTCGAAACCCAAGCCCTTGTCGAAGTCTACGGCGCCTTTGGATCTGGCAAGACACAAATCGGGCACCAACTCGCCGTGAACTGCACCCTNCCCGTGTCGGAAGGCGGCCTTGACGGCGACATCTTCTACATCGACACCGAGGACACCTTCCGCCCTGAGCGCATCACGCAAATGGCACGGGGCCTTGGATTGGACCCAGACGCCGTTTTGGGCCGCATTCACGTGGCGCGAGCCTACAACTCTGCTCATCAGATTCTGCTCGTGGACGAGATCAAGCGTCTCAGCCGCGGCATGAACGTGAAGCTCATCATTGTCGATTCGCTGACNAGCCATTTCCGTGCAGAGTACGTCGGCCGTGGAATGCTCGCCCAGCGCCAGCAAAAGCTCAACCGTCACTTGAAGGAACTCAAGCAAACCGCCGACATCAACAATGCAATCGTGCTGGTGACCAACCAAGTCCACTCCAAGCCCGATGCCATGTGGGGCGATCCCACCAAGCCTGTTGGTGGCCACGTGTTGGCCCACGCCAGCACCTTCCGCCTCTACCTGAGGAAGGCCAAGGGCGGCCGCCGGATTGCTCGGCTGGTCGACTCCCCCAACCTCCCTGACGGCGAGTGCATCTACCAGGTGACAGAGGAAGGNCTCCGCGACTGATTGGCGTCAGGACGAACCCCTGCAAAGGGGGACCTTGGGCCGGGCTCCTAGCGGCATCTTCAAGCCTGTTTGGAGGAACATCAGTACGATGCGCCATCTCATTGAACGGGTCTTGGAATTGACCGAGGAAGAGCAAGCGGCGCCTGTGGAAGCCCCTCCCACAGTGGAAGGCCACGCCACGGTCGAGGAACTGCGCTCCCTGCTCGAGTCGCTTCAACCACGGATCGGCGTCTATGGCGTCGGCGGAGCAGGNTGTAACGCTGCCAACCGTCTGTTCGACGAAGGATTGTTCGAGAACACGTACGTCACTGGTTACGCGATCAACACCGACGCCCAGGCCTTGCTCATGTCGTCTCTGGAACAGAAGGTGCTCATCGGACGCACGGCGCGTGGCCGAGGCGCAGGGGGAGATCCAACGAAGGGCGAAGCCGCCGCATTGGAATCGGAGATGGCTTTGCGNCAAATCACGAGCGATACCCAACTTGCGATCATCACGGCCGGCATGGGTGGGGGCTCGGGCACGGGCGCTGCAGGTCATGTGGCCCGACTTGCCAAGCAACAAGGCGCCCTGACCATTGCCGTAGTTACCTATCCGTTCAACTCAGAAGGCAAGTTGCGCCAGCAAAATGCGGAATGGGGGCTTGAACGTCTTCGAGAATTCTGTGACACGATCATCGTCATTCCCAACGAACGCCTCTTGGAAATCGAGGACGTTCGTGACCTCCCATTGGCCATGGCCTTCCGTGTCGGTGACGAATTGCTTGTTCGGTCCATCATTGGCGTGACGGAACTGCTGACCATCGATGGGATGGTCAACCTCGACTTCGAAGATTTGCGTGCAGTCGTGCAATCCGGTCATGGCGTGGCCATGATTGGACTTGGTTCTGCGAGCGGTCCTGGCCGTGCNGAAGCAGCCACGCAGGAAGCGCTTCATTCGCCGTTGTTGGATCTTGACGTCTCCGATGCACGCGGCGCGCTCATCAACGTGGTCGGCGGACCCGACCTGACCTTGGGCGAAGCCGAACGCTGTGCGGAGATGATTCAACAACAGGTTGCGCCAACCGCCCGCATCATCTGGGGGGCGGCCGTCGACGAATCACTCGGTGACGAGCTCCGAGTCATGCTTGTCTTGACCGGTGTGAAATCCGAACAAATTCATGGTTCAAATGAAACGCAGCAGTTGAAGGCACTGAAAAACCGCAACATCGAGTTCGTGAACTGACCACGATGGGAGGCATTGACCGTGCGTCTGGCGCTGACCGGAGCCCCCGGTACGGGCAAAACAACGTTGGCTGGCTTGCTGATGTCTGCGTACGACGTGCACGCTGTCCATACACTGGCGGAGTCTTGTGGGGCCCTTGGAACGGTCGAAGGCGATGGAGCCCATCCGATTGATCTCGCCCTTCTTTCCACCTATGTTGAGCGATTGGAAGGAAATGTGTTGGTGGAAGGCCATCTGAGCCACCATCTCTGCCCTGATGCCGTTGTCGTCTTGCGTTGTGCTCCCCTCATCCTCAGCGAACGCCTTCGTTTACGGGGCTACGGTGCTTCCAAAATCCAAGCCAATGCGGAATGGGAATTGCTTGGTGGGGTCCATGCCGAACTTCGCGATGCAGGGGCTGATGTTCCGATGTTGGAACTTGATGCAACCTCGGTTGGACCCGACGCTCTGGCCGCGCAGGTCTTGGCTTGGCGTGACGGAGGATATGCTCGACAAATCGAGCCGCTCATCGATTGGCTGGCTGATCCCAACCACCTCCCATCCTGAGGGCTGAGGGCTTTCCTGACCGATGCGCTCATGTGACGTCGTGGTGGAGGCGTGCCATGGCCTTGGAGCAACTTCGCAGCCGTTGGGAGCGAGCACTCCCTCCGCTCATTCGTCGTCTTGACGGAATTTCCGTCGACGCCCTGACTTGGTCTGCCCTCCCCGTAGGAATCGGCGGTGCCTACCTCATGGCCACGGCCACTTACGATCAGCAGGGCGCTCTGATGCTCGTCGGCGGAGCGGCCCTGATGGCGCTGGCCATGCTGATTGATGGCCTGGANGGAGCTGTCGCCCGCGCCAGAGGCGAAGTAAGCCGGTGGGGCGACATGCTCGACCACACCATCGACCGTCTCCTCGATGCAACATGGGTCCTCGCACTGGCGCTCAACCCTGTGTTTTGCGGCCATGCATCGTTTGGGTGGACGGCGGCATGGTTCACCCTCCTCGGCTCATACATGGGCACCCAAGCCCAAGCAGTGACCGGGTTGAGGAATTACCGCGGCTTTAGCAGGGCAGACCGCATGGTGCTGACGCTCGTCAGTTTGGTGGTAACCGCCGCCTTGATTCCTTTCGATGCAGCCATCTTCGGGACTGTTGACGTCTTGGGTGGCGTGCCGATTACGGCAATGAGCATCATGGTCCTCATCTCCATGCTTGGCGGCGTCTGGACCTTCTTGACGCGCTTCCGTCAAGCAGCCGGCGACGTCCGTCGAATGGACGCTGAAGATCCGCTCCCACAACCTGACGTCTCGGACGAGTGACATGGGTCTCAGGTCGGGCGAAATGCTCTGTCGTGTTGAGAAGCCCTCATAACCACCGAGTGGCACGTTTCAGTGATGGGTGGCGACATGCACGTGAGAAACCGTTCCGCAACGGCCTCAGGACTCGTCCTGTTGTTTTTGATGTCCACGCTGTTGGTTGTCTCGCCAACGGCGATGGCTGACCCCAATGTTGACCAGATGTCTTGGTACCAAGCACAGGGCCTCAGCGCTACGTTCGACCCTCAGACTGAAGTGACCACCATCACGTGGGACAACATCGACGAATTTGACAACAGGATGGCTGAATTGCTTGATGCAACATACTCCGTGTACCGTCACGAAGGCCCCCTCAACAGCAACACCTTGGCCGAAGCTGACCTTGTGGCCACGGTCGAAGCATGTGCGGACACCATCGGTGGCGGTGGCGGGACCAACTATCTCAACTGCCGATCGTCTTCCATCCACCCAGGNCACGTCATCGAGTACCCCGTCCCCCCCGGCGAGAACGCCTTCGTGAACTACACCGTAACCACCCAAATGGGCAACGGAACGGTCTACGCGATGTTCCTCCCCGGNGATTCGGTCACCGTCGTCGGTGTGCAAGAGTCAACACAAGCCATCCGCACGCCCTACAACTTGGCCGGCTCCTTTGACCGCGTGACTTCGACGACGACCCTGACGTGGGTCCCGTACCACATCCTCCCCGGAGGAGACGTGATCCCCACNGAAGGGCCAGATGCGGCCACCATCCTCGTCTACCGCTCGGAAGACATGCCGATCACCCGTTCNAACATCACCACGATGCTGATNACGAACCAAGCCCAACTCATCGCNAACCTGAGCGCAGAAACGAGCACCTACGACGTGACCATCAACGCAGGCACACAGCGCTCTGCCTACTATGCCATTTCCTACTACCTGCCAAATTGGAACGGCCCAGCGTTTGACTACGTCGATTTCCGATTCCTGTCCAACAACGCCATGACAGAGTCCATCCTTGAGGACAACACGCCCCCTGCCTCACCGGTAGGCGTCAGCGCGAACTTCCAAAGCGACGTCAACAACGGCACTGCCGTNACGTGGATCTATTGGGAAGACGCGCTCGGTGAAGTCAGCGAATCCTACCAGATTTACATGTCTGGAAACAGCTTCTCCACCATTGAAGATCCAAACGTGACGCTTGTTGGTACGGTGACTGAGGACGTCGAGGCCTTCGCATACACCCTTCCAACCGGACGGTTTGGTTCCGCTCACTACTGCGTGGTGACGGTCGATTCGTTCGGCGTGTACAACGCAGGCACCACGTCCAACAGTTGCACGGGCGCCGTGTACGAGGACGCCTTCTCCAGTTGGATCAAGGAACCGACGTTGGTCGAAGCGGCCTACTTGGGCCAGAGCACGACGCAAGTCACATGGGTTGACCAACTTGGCATCACAGGCGAGCGCTACCACATTTGGCATGCAAACGATCGGCTGAACGGTGCGGAATTCATTGAGAACCAGACGATCACGTGGCTCGGAACCGTTGATGAGGGCGTTGGCGTGTTCAACGTCACCGTCCCAACTGGTATGGATCGCGACGACTCATTCTACTACGTTACGAGCGAAGCCTTGTACGGACACCTCACTGGACCGGCGATGTACACTGGGTTGGTGCAAAACGTCGCTGGCCCCGTTTACGAGGACACCAAGTCACCCCGTTCCCCCGACATCACGACCGTCGAGGTCTTCGGTGACGAATTGTTGGCCCGCATTACATGGATCAACGAGGACACCGAATTTGGTGAACGCTACTACATCTATCGGCACTTTGGCGACCCCTTTGCGGAAAGCGTGGTGTCGAACCTCACCGACGAGGGCTGGGAATACATGTTCGGGCCGATTGAGGAAGGCAATGGTCTGACCTTGGTCAGCGACGTTGCGGTGGAACCTGGATTGGACAGGGAAGTCTACTACGCGGTCATCACCGAAGACGCCTATGGCAACGTGAACCCCACCATCTTCGAGGGAGACAACACCAAGCGTGTCTTGGAGGACACGTTGGCTCCNGACATTGAACTCACCATGCTCGACGCGACAGGTGCGCCCCACAACTCCCCCTCTCTCGTCTCAGGTGACTACTCAATGTTGGTGTCTCTAAGTCAGGACATCGGCGATGCGCCTGTGCCCACAATCACCATTTCGAGCGCAGATGGCACCGCCATCACCTCTGAAAACGCCATCATGAGCATGATTCAGGACAACCTGAACAACCCCGACAANGGCCCTGTGTTTTCCATCGACTTCGCCATCCAGTCCACGACCGCACCCGGTGCACTTGGCATCGTTGTTGATGTGCAGGACGCTTCGGCCAACACCAACCAGTTGCAAAGCGTGGACCAATGGTTCGTTGACGCGCAATCCCCGCAAGTGACGGTNTTCTCCCCGTCNTCNTCGACGGACGAGGANGGTTCGAAGTACCTCTATGGAAACGAGGTNACCGTCACCGCCAGCGCCACGGANGACGTTCGAATCGACCGGATGCAATACAAGATCACCTACAACCTCGACGGAGAGACCCTGTCGCTGCCTTGGACCGACACCGANGACATCACTTGGATGGANGACAACAAAACTGCGGTGATGTCGATGTCGATTCCCTCAGGAAACTTTGCCATTGGCAGGCATCAGGTTGGTGTTCAAGCGGTCGATGCTGCAGGCAACGTTCGCTCCAAGACCGTGGTGTTCACCATCGATTACTGCAACCATAAGGCGGACGGCACCACNCAGTGCGTCTATGAGAACGAGGTGGCAGGCATTCCTGACCCTGTGGAGGTNTTCCCGGGTGCTACCGACCCCCCTTATGTGATCATCTGGGGTCTTGCAGGACTTTTGCTGCTGACCATGGTCGCCGCTTTCATGGTGGTCATCACCAGCATGCGGAGCCCCAAGGCCAAGAAGAAGGGCGATGGGGACGAGGACGCTGACGACGATTGGATGTCCGAGTTCATTGGAACTTCACAGGACCTTGACATGGCGGCCATCACCGGNACCGAGGCCAAGAAAGAGCCCGANGCAGAGCGTAAGAGCTTGGACGATGACGACGATGAAGACGATCCGTTCGCGGTCAACAAGCCCACGCAAAAGCGCCGGCGGCGCAAGTCCTCGCNACCTGAAGAGGATGAGGACGACGATGACGAAGAGGACGGCTTCATGGAAGCCCTCGAAGAGGCGAAGCCGAAGAAGCGTTCACCGCCTCGAAAGCGCCGCACGGTCTCAAAGTCCTCCGACGACGGTGGAGCGTCAAAGCGGCGAACACCGCCCAAGCGTCGCGCNGTAAAGCGAAAGAGCGAGGACTGATTCTCCACCTTCCGCGGAGTGGTGAAGGGTGACGAACCGNCGATGGCTCAACGTGGCCCTTGCTTGTGGTCTTGTCCTGCTCCTGCTTGCCGGCCTCGGGCGCATGGGGTATTCCACAGAAGGCTCGTTCAACGACATCCCCGCTCCACCCTCGGACGATCGCATCGTCTTCGCTTCTGATCCTCTTCCTGAACATCCCGCACCCGCCCTGTTTCGTGTCCAGACCACCGTGACGTGGGACCGAGACGACGTGTGGGTGGCGGTCGTTGACCAGGCCGAGTGGGAACGCTGCCGGGACGCCCCTGCCTCCTCCTTCTTTGGCATCTGCACTTCCAACGACCTGAGGGCCGAGGTGTTGGGGACTCCAGGCACCGGCGAGGAAGGCCTTGTGTGGGACGTCACCGAAGGGGTGCATTGGGCAGGGTACGGCAGCGTAGGCACACCTTCAGGGGCCACGCTTGACTTGGCATGGGAAGCAGACGTACAGTTGGCCGGTGCGCCNACGGCNTTGTTGATGCTCACTGGGGTCGCTTTGATCCTGTACGGCCGTCCAAGGCGTGATTATTCCACACCGTCGTAATACGATTGGACGGCCTCGTTCAACGCACGTGCTGCAGCCCGCTCGTCAATGGCCAACGTTGCTCCATCACGCCGAAGCGCGTGACCTTCCACCCAGACGTCGAGGCAATCCGCCCCGTTGAAGACCAAGTTCGCTAAATGGCGGTTGTCGGAACGGCCNCGTGGATGCATTCGGATGTCGTCGAGGTTCCATGTCACCCAATCTTGACTGTCCTTGGTGGCCAAGGCGAAGGTCTGTTGTGCGGTCATCATCGTTGCATCCCAGTGGTCATGCCGTTGCACGAGACTGGCCAAGCGGGCTTCCGCCAACAGGTTGAGCCCAGAACCCGAGGAGGCTGCGCCGTCGGTCCCAAGACGCACGTCCACGCCTGCTTCAAGATGAGGCGGCAAAGAAAGCGTGCCACCACACGCGAGTTTCATGTTCGACGACGGGCAGTGCACGGCGGTCGATCCGGCTTCGGCTATCAGTCGAATCTCCCTTTTTTTCACCCATGAGGCGTGTGCGAGAATGGTTCCTTGGTTGAGCACACCAAGATGGTGGAGGTGTTCAACGGGGTAATGCCCTGTTCGAGCATGGCAGTCTGCAACCTCTTTCCTGGTCTCGCTGACGTGGATGTGGATCCGAGCGTCATGGCGTTCAGCCACTTCAGCGGCCTTGAGCAGGGTCTCGTCTGAGCACAAGTAGACTGAATGGGCGGCGATGGCGTACTGCACGCGGTCATCGTCGTCGTTGTTGGCCAGCAAGCGCTCCAAGTCGCGCAAGGCCGCTTCTGCGCTGTCGTGCGAGGGCAAGGCGCGGTCAGAGATTGGACCGCCGACCAAACCGCGCATACCGGCGTCGTTCAGCACGCTCCCAGTGACCTCAGGATGGAAGTACATGTCCGCAGCAAAGGTGCATCCGGTGCGCAACAATTCTGCTGCAGCCGCGCGAGCNCCTGTTTCGACGTACATCGGGTTGAGGCGGGCTTCGGTGGGAAAGATGGCTTCTTCGAGCCAACGGTGCAGCGGGTACCCGTCAGAAAAATCCCGAGCGTTGAGTTGCATGGCGAGGTGCGTGTGCCAGTTTTGCAAACTCCGGGTGATGAGGCGGTCACGACCGTCGATGGTTTCGACCACGTCCTCATCGCCACGCGAGGTGGTCCACCGCCCATCAGGGTGCAACAGCACGTCGCCACGGTGGAAGCGTTGCTCATCGTCGACCAACACCGTGTCCGTGTATCGGACCGGGTCGTCGGGCACCGCCATAGTCACCCGAGCCCGCGCGTCCACATGAAGCGTCGCCTTCAGTCAGGCGTGCAAGGAGCCAACGGGGGGACTCGAACCCCCGACCTCCTGATTACGAATCAGGTGCTCTACCAGCTAAGCTACGTTGGCGCGAGCCGAGGGGTGCACCTCTCGGTGATAAGGCGAGCGGTGCGCGTTTCACCGTTGGTCTGGCGTGCCAAGGCTCGGCGTTTGGAAATGCGCTGCACTGGCCTCGAGGGACACGATGGCCGGCAAGGGTCGTCCAGCCATGAAGTCGAGGCAGGCCCCTCCTCCCGTGGACACGTGGCCCATTCGACCAGCCAAACCGCGCTTGACGACCAAGGTGGCGGTATGTCCACCGCCCATGACAGTGAAGGCCTCGCTTTCCGCACAGGCGTTGAGCATCTCGACGGTGCCGAGGGCGAAATCCGCCATCTCAAACACACCAGCAGGGCCGTTGAGAATCACCGTTCCAGCGGATTTGATGGCCGCGGAAAGCCGGCGGATGGACGTCAACCCCATGTCGAAGAGGGGTGCGGCCACAGGGAGGCTTTCGAGGGGCAGGTCCACCCGGTTGCCTTCGACGTTGGCGGCCAGGTCCACCGGCAGATGGATGCGATCCTGGAAGTCAAGCAGGAGCGCCTTGGCCATCTCGATGGTTGGGTGCCAAGCCGGTCCGAGTTCTCGGACGAGGAAGTCGTGGTTTTGCGCCCCGATGTCCGTGCCTGCGAGTTCAATCATGAGGTTGGCCACGCCACCGGTAAACCACACCTCATCGGCGGTGCCTGCTCGGAGCATGTTGTCAGCGACTTGGACGGAATCGTCGACTTTGATGCCACCAAGCACGGCCAAACAGGGTCGGGCTGGCTCGTGCAGGGCTTTGTTCAGCGCTTCGATTTCTTCTTGCATCAGGACCCCTGTCAGGCACGGCAAGTGGTGCGCGAAACCGGTCATGCTGGGGCTTGCGCGATGTGCACAGGCAAAGGCGTCGTTGACGTAGAGATCAACCACGCTGGAAAGACGTTCCACCAATTGTGTTTGCCCGGTGATGGCGTGGTTGCCTTTCACCGCCGTCTCTTCTTCATGTCCACGGACGTTGTTGAGCATCAACACCTGCCCGGGTTCAAGCGCTTCGATGGCAGCCATGGCTTGTTCGCCACACACGTCGTCCACCCAATCGACACGTCGCCCTAGCAAACGCCCAAGTTCACGAGCATGGCCGAGGGTGCTGGTGAAATCGGCCTTCCCCGGTCGAGATTGGTGCGCCAAGAGGACGACCTTCGCTTGGCTCAGTCGGTTCAGGGTCGGGAGGACAGCACGGATGCGCGTGTCGTCAAGGAAGGCCTTCGTCGTGGGGTCAAGTGGGCTGTTCAGGTCGACCCGAAGAAGCACGGTGCGTCCGGTGACCTCGACGTCGTCGAGCGTGAGGACGCGCCCCATGTACGGGCCAAGAGCCGTCGACGTTTGAGCATCTCGGATGTGGCGGTCACGACATGAATTCGTCGCCCACGTTCTTAGCGGCCTCTTCGTTGTCGTTTTTGTTCCAGAACGTCCCTTCACCTTCGAGCGCCTGCGGCGCGGGTTGACTCTCCGTTGTGGGCGGTGCCACGGGGACGGGATCGGCAGGCGCCGGGCTGGCCATGGGTTGAGGCGTGGGTTGGACTGGAGCGGGGGCGGCCTGAGCGGACATGTTCATCGCCATAGGTTGTGGCTGCGGCTGTTGGATGGGCGCTTGCACTACCGTGGTGCCTTGTGGCACCACAGGCACAGCGTACGCGCCAACCACGGCGCCGGGAACGACGGCTCCCATCCCTGGATGAACGGGTTGAGCGGGAAGGATGCCTGCAGCATCGGGCATGGCCTGAACGGGTGCTTGCACCATCCCAGGTGCACCGTAGGTGCCCGGGACCGCCCCGACCGTTTGCATGCCAGGGTGACCGTAACCTTGGGGCGTGTAGGTCATGGTTGGAGCTGGATCGTCCAAGACGGCCCACAAGACGAGGCCAACGATCAACACGAGGATTCCAAGGCAGCAGCCGAAGAAGCCGAAGCCCGCGGCTGCAATGCTTGTGCCGGTGGGGTCTTTGATGACGGACACTTCGACGTTGGAGGTGATGTCAAGGGCCATCGTCCCTTCCTGGAAGGTGTCGTCGTCCAGGGGCGCGATGTCCGCAACGTGGAGCCAACCGTCTGCGCGGTAGTATGCTCCGCCGTAGTCGTATCCAGAGGAGTCACAGAAATCGTAGAAGTAGGGGTAGGGCTCACCGTTGACGTCGACCGAGATGGTGATCTCGTCGCATGAGTCCACTTGCGCAAAGACGCTCAGGTAGTTCCAAGGTGTCACTGAGATACTTCCGTCTGTGCCGCTGTAGACGACGTCTTCCGTGGGGTCGATGTTCATCTCGTCTGGGGCTGAAGCCCCACCGATGACCACCAACAGGATGCCCAGTGCCATGAGGGCGCCTCCGGAAATCAAGGTCCACTTCGCCCCACCGTGCATGGCGTTGCATTCGACGGCCCCATCAAGACGCTATCGGCGAACGTTCTGGACCATCTTCAAGTCCTGATGCCGGCGGTTCGGGTCCATGGAGGGCCCTGCATTGGACCCAGCAGACCTCCTCGGCCCTGACGGTGAGGACTGGCGTGTTCCGGTGTCTGAACTCGAGGCACGGCAGGGAGAATTGGCCCGCCATCTGCGTGAAGCAGGCCTTCCCGGTATCCTGATTCAGCACCCCATCGACCTCTACTACTACGCAGGCGGCCGTCAAAACGGGGCCCTGTTTGTGCCTGCTGAAGGCGCTGGGGGCTCCAATGGCGCCGGCGGTGACGGCCCAGTTGGCTACGTCCGCCGAAGCCTGCGCCGTGCGGTGCATGAGGCTGGAGGCGACGATGCTCCGCACGAGATCACCGCCTTCCCTAGCCTGCGTGCCCTAAGCGAAACGCTCCAAGCGCGTGGAGTCACCGAAGCCCCTTCCCTCCAACTCGGAGAAATCCCTTCTTCCTTCGCTGCTCGTTTTACTACGGCCCTGGCCGGTCTTGGAACGCCCGGCGACGGCACAGGGGTGGTTCATGCGCAGCGCGAATCGAAATCCGCATGGGAATTGGCCTGCATGGACGAGGCTGCTGGCGTGCAGGTCCGGATGTTCGAAGCGGTCCAAGCCGTCGGTGGAGAAGGCGTTTCAGAACTCGATCTGGTGGCTGCAGCCGAGGCCGTGAGCCGCTCTGAGGGCTTCGCAGGGCAGGTCGAGATGCGGCGCTATCCGCTTCAGTGCGACCGTGCCGTGGTGGTGGCCGGACGTTCTGGAGGCGTGTCTTCCTTCTTCGATTCCGCCGTTGGAGGCGTCGGGCCTCATCCGCTTTCGGGCATGGGCGCGGGTTTTTCCAAAGTCAAGACCAATGAACCCGTGCTGGTGGATTTGGTCCACCTGCATCGTGGATATGTGGTTGACATGACACGGATGTTCGTGGCGGGTCGCATGCCCGAGGTTTGGGAACAACGTCTGGAGGACATGATCGCGGTCAAGGACGTGGTCGTGGACGTGCTCGATCGTGGTGAGACCTGCAACCTCGCATTGGAGGAAGGCCTCGCCCTGGCCACCGAACTCGGCCATGCCGACCATCTGATGGGCATGGCCCCCGACCAGTCTCGGTTCCTCGGCCATTCGGTCGGCCTCCAACTCGACGAGGCTCCCGTCGTGGCCAAAGGGTTCGATCGCCCAATGCCGATTGGCGGGACCATGGCCATTGAGCCCAAGGTGGTGCATCCAGAGGGTTGCATCGGTTCGGAAGATACGTGGGCGCGTGACGAAGACGGACTTCGACCTTTGACGGCCGGCGGCGCCTGGCCGTGGATCACAATGTGGTGAACAGCATGAACCCAGCAAACGAATCTGACAACATGTGCACGAAGCAAGAAGGTTGGGCCATGGAGGACGTCGGGAAAATCATCCCCGTTCGCGTCACGCCAAACGGCACTTATCGCAATGAACCGGTGGTGCACGTCCACTGTCAGGTGTGCACGGCAGAGTTCATCGGACCAGCCCGTGAAGCCGGGGGCTTCATCGGCGGCCACGAGTGTTTGCACGCGTGGGAACTGGCGCAAATGATGAACCGTTCCGACGGTTTGGTCGAGTGAATCACAACGGTGCGTTCATGTTCCTCCGGGCGCAGCAAGGCCCATGCCAGCCAAACCTTACTCTCCTTCGCACATCGGGGCGGTGGCCGGTGGGTTCACCGAACTTCGGCTCTCGGGCGCGGTCAAAACCATGCTCGTTGAGGCCCTGTGTGCCGAACTTGACCGTCTTGTGCCGCAAATGGAAGCGGCCACGCTGGCCGTCGATGAGGAGCGGAAGACCCTCGACGATGCTGCGCGAACGCGCCTCAACTACAACCGTACCCGTGAGCTGATGATCGATCGCCTCGAAGCGTTGGAATCGGTGGGCTCCGCGGCCGTGCAAGGCGCCATTGAACACCTTGAGTCCTACCTTTCGACCCTTCTTCGGCAAGCCGGGCAAGCCGCAGAACGCGACCGCGTGGCCACGATCAAGGATCGGCACCTCGAACAAGCCCTCAGCGCCCTTGCTCCAGCCGATTCGGACGATGACGCTCCGTCACCTGTGGTTGGCGCCGAAGCCGTCATTGCGGCAGAACCCGTGGTCGTTGGATCAGGTGGCGGGATGCTCACCGAAGGCGCACTGGTCTCCATCGCGAAGAGCCATGCAGGCATGCCCGTGACCCTTGAGGCGGCTCGCGAACTCCTCGATTTGTACTACATGTACGTCGATCAGGTGGAGGCCGAAATCATGGACGAAGCTCGTTTTGGCCGAGACCCGTCCCACTTGCTTGAGCACATCAACCGCATGCGGACGCTGATGGGGCTCGGTTGGATGCGGCGCATGTTGCGTGCTGCGGCCGACGAAGCACGGGAGCGCGGCTACCGGCGCATCGACATTGAGCAGATCGTCAACATCGATCCATTTGCTGAGGGGTGAGCCGATGCTCGTGCCCGAGGTGGGCGAAGTGACGGCCGCCTTGGATGCACCACGGTTGTTGTTGCTGGTGGGGCGAAACGGTTGCGTTCGATGTTCGGACCTGGCCTTGGCCGCTTCCACGTGGTCGAATGCACACCGGCCTTGTGTGCTCGTTCACCTCGACGATGAAGCAGGGACCGAGGCCATCGCGACATACCCCTTTCTTTCCCATCTTGACGTGCTTCCCGTCGTCGTCCCGCTTCTGGATGGCGCCCCCCTTGAGGTGGTGCACGGCCATACCACGGAGTCGCTCGACCGTGCGTGGTCCATGTTGGAGGGCTGACATGCTGACGACCGTGGCACTCTCCGCCGTTCTGTCTGCTGTGGTGGCCATCGCGGTGACCTTGGTCATTGAACGCTGGGGCGGTCGTATTGGGGGCGTGGTGGGCACCCTGCCGACGACCATCGTTCCCGCTGGAATCGGACTGGCCCTGGCATCGGACGCCGAAGCCCTTGCTGCGAGCCTTGCTGTGGTGCCGTATGGGATGCTCATGAACGGCTGCTTTCTGTTGGTTTACGTGTTCCTTCCACCTCGTTTGTCNGGTCAAGGTGGCGGGGCCCTTGCCCTGACCACCACGTCCGCGCTCCTCGTGTGGGGCGCTTTCGGGGCCTTGGTCCTCCTCGTACTNGACCCGCTTCTCCTTCACGTCGATCCGGCGACCGTCGCACTTCTGGGCACCGTTGCGCTCGGTGGCATGGGGCTGATGGCCGCGCGCGGACCAAGNCCCGCACCGTCCGGCCANCGTAGCCCCGGGGCTCTGGAAATTCTGTCCCGTGGGTTGGCTGCAGGTGCAGCAATCGGCTTGGCGGTGTTTCTCTCGGGTCTTGGGCTGCCGTTGCTGGCAGGTTTGTCGTCGGTGTTTCCGGCCATCTTCTTGACAACGATGGTCGGCTTGTGGTTGTCGCAGGGCCCGGATGTTCCACTGGGTGCAGCAGGTCCGATGTTGCTTGGTTCCACCAGCGTGGCGGTCTACGCCTGCTTGGCCATGTGGTCCCTTTCGAATTTCGGCGTCTGGTGGGGTTCGGCCGTGGCATGGTGCCTTTCGGTCGTGATGTGGACCCTGCCTTGCTCATGGTGGGTTATGCGCTCGGGTTCAACGCCCGCTCCCACAACCCAGGCTCAGGCACCCCAGTGATGCGGAGTTCCACGGCGTTGATGCCTCGCACGGACAACAGCGCGTCGCGAAGGGCTTCCAGATCGTACAAGCAGCACGGGCAATGCGGTCGAGATGGACGCACGGTCAAGCGACAACGCCCGTCCTCACCAAGGTCCACCTGTTCCACGCGCTCGACGAACGGCGTACCGGCGTGGGGATCTTGCCACGTCCGCAAGCGTTTGGCCAACCGTTGTTGCAAGGCCCGTTGTCGCCCGTTCATGCTTCATGCTCCTCAAGCTCGGCTTCGGCGTCGCTCAAACGCAAGCGCTTCAGTTGACCCTCTGCCTCATCAAGATGGGATTGACAGACCTTCAGCAGCGCTGTCCCTTCTTCGAACATCTGGACGGTCGCTTCCAATCCGGTCCCGCCACGTTCCAATTCGGCGACGATGGCTTCCAAACGCTGCAAGGCTTCGCTGTAACTCGGTGTTTCACTCATGATTTCACTTCCTCTTCACGTCCTCAACGGCGGTCGTTACGGTGCCGTCAACGAGGTGGACCAAGAGGCCATCGCCCACGGCGAGGTCGTTCACTGAATCGATGACACCGCCATCAGGTTGCTGGAGCATCCCGTAACCGCGTTCCAAGACGTTTCGCGGATCCGTTGTTCGAAGGGCGGCCTCCAGGCCCGCTAAGCGTGCACGTTGGTCGCCCACGTGCCGCTGTGTGGCTTGTTGCATGGCGTGCGCATGGGCGGCCAAACGGCGTGATGCCTCGCTCAAGCGCCCGTCGACGGTGGCGTCGAGCCTGGTCTGGAGGCCGGCAAGTTCCGAGCGTGCACGTGAGAGTCCTGCCACGGGCGCGCCAGCCAGCCGGTGTTGGAGCAGCCGGTGCTGTTGGCGTACTTCGCTCAACCGACGTGCTGTTGCGCCTTCGAGGCGCACGGCGAGTTCATCGTGGCGGCGGTCAAGGTCATGCTTGACCGGCACCACGCGTTCGGCAGCATCCGAAGGGGTGGATGCGCGGACGTCCGCTACAAGGTCACTGACCAGGACGTCCGATTCATGCCCCACGGCCGAAACCACGGGAACCGGCATGCTGACGATGGCGCGGATTACACCCTCGAGGTTGAAGGCCCACAAGTCCTCTGTTGACCCTCCACCTCGGCCGACGATGATGACATCCACAGGCGGAACACCGCGCGCTTCAGCGTGGTTTGGATTGGCGAGGCGCGCCGCCACACGGAGGCCGCGGGCTATTTCTTCGGGGGCTTTGTCCCCCTGCACAAGGACACCGATGACCGTCCTGCGCAAGCCTGGCCATCGGTCTTCGGTCAACCGGAGCACATCGGCCTCAGCCGCAGATCCCGCTCCAATGACGATCGCCACGTGCCGAGGGATGAGCGGAAGGGGTCGACGTGGCCGATCAAGGACGCCTTCTGCTTTCAGCGAGGCGATGAGTTGCCGGCGTTCGGCTTCTAATTCACCTATCTTGTCTACGGCCTGAATCGAAGTGATCTGGAGTTGCAGTTGGCCGCGCGGAGGGTACAGGTCAACGCTTCCGATGACCACCACTTCGGAGCCTTCTTGGAAGTCCACGGATGGAGCACGGCCCGCCCACATTACGGCGTCGATGGACGCATCGTCGTCACGCAAGGTCAGGTACACATGACCTGAACGAGCACGTGACCAACGGGCCACTTCGCCACGAAGCATCTGGTGCTGAAGGGTCGGCTCTTCGTTGAGCAACCGTCGAAGGCCAAGCACGAAGCGGCCCACAGGAAGGGCGCTCCCGAGCACCTCCGGCGTGAGCATGAGGACGCATGTCCGTCGGGCGTTCATCAACGCATGGGGTCGTCTGCTTCGTGGGGAGCACGATGTTCTGCTGTGCGTTGGTGCCGTGCTTCCACCTCATCGAGTTTCAACCGGACCTTCCTGCGAAGAGCCCAGACGATCAAGGCGACAATCAGTACGTTAACGACCAGCAAGAGGGTTTCTTCGATGCCCCACGCCACGTCATCACCTCAAATCGGGGGCCGGATTTCGATGTCGACATCCCCTTTTGGTCGCAGGATGCACCCAAGGCGAGCGCCCTCATCGACAAGGAATTCGTCCAAGCCGGGAGGAAGGATTTCTGGTACGTCAACCCGGCCGCAAAGCAAGGTGACCATGCATGAGCCGCAGGTTCCTGAGCTGCAGTTTGTTGGCAGCGAAAGGCCCGCTTCGAGGGCATGCTCCACCAAGGTTTGGTCTTCTTTGGTCGGTGTTTGACCAAGCAAGGTGGCGCCGCGAAAGAAGCGCACCAAGGGACCCATGTGGGCACCTCAGCGGTCCTTGAACCGCGTCCAACGGCCGGTTTGCTTGTTGAAGTACAAGCCCGCCTTCTTCATCCACTTGTTGAACTTCGTCGCGCCAGCGCCGGTTCTGAGGATGAAGTCCTCGCGGTCTTCTTGCGCCTGGATGTAGCCCTTGGCGGCGATGGTTTGGTCGATCCAGTCGTTGATGTCCATCAGGCCACCGACGAGGGCGCTGGACTCCACTTGGGCGGTCATGGCATCGGCCGATGCGTTGGTCGATTCGAGGTCTGCCTCGATGAGACGGTTGACGCTTTCGAGGTCCATGCGAGCGGGCTTGGGTGGAACCGGGTTCCGGGGGCGACTGTCCTCTTCGACCGTGATGCGGTCTGCGCCATCGAGGCGCGCCATCACGTTGATGATCAATTCAGGTTGGAAACTCGTCTCACAATCCCAACACATCAGAGCATACTCGTCTGGGCGGTCTTCGTCCCGTGATTGCCGTGGGTCCATCTCTTCGCCGCAGATCGGGCAGGCGTGCATCACCAGCGTAGGCACGTGCTTCCGGCGGTAGTCGACGATGTCCTGAGGCGTGCCGTCAAGTTCCAGCATTTCGTGGTCACGGGCGGCTTCGAGGCCGCGAGTTTCGAGTTGGTCACGAATTTTGACCTTGAGGTCGTCCTTGGTTTCGTCCTCGAGGTTGTCCTCGAGCTTCACAATGAGTTCCACCGTCTTTCCAAGCCGGTTCATCACCAACTTTTGCGAGCGAAACGATTCCACCTTGGCAATCTTGAGGCGTTCCTTTTGCTCAGCCAATTCCGCCAGCACGTCGCGGCGCTCGCGTTGGAAACGGATTTCCTCGATTTTGCTCTCCTGCTTGCGTTCAGGGGCGAGGACTTTCGAGAGAAAGCGTTCTTTGCCGTGGGATTGGGGCCCAGCCTTGATGATTTCAAGCACACCGTCCGCAATGTCGGGTTTGAGGCCGTAGTTCTCGACGAGCATCGTTTGGTCGATTTTCTTGAGGTCGCCAATTTTGAGGCCAGAATCGGCCAATTGCATGGCCGTAGTCTCGTCAATTCCGCGTCGAAGCAGGGCCAAGTAGGTGTCCTTCTTTGCCATACAAACCCCTCCGCGCAGGCGATGCGTGAAGGCCCTCCCATGAAAAGGTGCCTTCTCAGATGCCTTCACGTCGTCAGAGGTTTTGAACCTCAACGGATGCAAGGCGTCGACAGAAATCACGCCACGCCTCGACCGTCAGGTCTTCTGGTCGCAAGTCCAGAACAGCATCCTCTGCCAATGACGCCATGGCGTGTTTCCAACGGGTTGCGTGCCAGCCGGGCAAGCGAGACAACCGGCGCGGAGGGCGCTGGAGCGACGTCCTCAATTTCCGCCGTCGATGGTGAAAGGCTGCATGCACCGTTTGACGGATCAAGCGGTGATCCACGTCCTCTGGCAGGCCGATGGGGCGTAAGACGCAGACCCGCGACATCACGGCGGGNGGAGGTCGGAAGGATCCCGGTGGCACGCGCCGATCCATGATGCTCGACCATCCCAGCGCGGTGCAGACGCCCAGACTTCCACGGTCGGCGGGGGTGGCCAAGGTCAACCGTTCTGCGAATTCTTCCTGGACGAGGAGCACCACAACCTCGGGCGCGGAGTGACGCCAACGGTGCTTCTCGAGCACGCCGATGAGTGGCGATGAGATTTGATACGGGATGTTGGAGACCACGGCATCGATATGATCAGGCCATGGCGCAGTCAACGCATCGCCTTCATGCAGCATCAAGGCTTGTGAAGCGATGTCCTCCGCAAACGTATCGCGAAGATGTCCCACCGCGACTGCATCGATTTCGATGGCGTGAACAATGGCGCCAGAGCGTAGGAGGTGCTCGGTGAGGGTCCCTGGTCCAGGACCGACCTCCAGCACAACGCGCCCTTCCAAGTCGCCAGCCAAGCTAACGATGGCTTCGAGGTGGGCTTCTTCGATGAGAAAATGCTGGCCGAGGCTTTTGTCGTTGGCCTGACGCGCCTGAAGCCGAGTGACGAGGTCGGTCGCACGCCTCATGCCTTCACCGGCAACAGCATCTCCACGAGACGTGGTTGGAGGTTCCGGTCCAGAAGCTCCTCTGCAAAGCGATGTGCGAGGGCAGACGCTCCATCGATGCCACATGCTTCGTTGAGGGCCTCAAAGGTTGCAAATCCGCCAGCCGAGGCACGTGCTTCGACCATTTCTTCCGCCTTCTTGGGACCCACGCCGTTCAGCAACTGGAAGGCATGCGTCTTTCGGTTGATTGGCCCTGCAACGTTGTAGAAACCCTTCAGGAAGTGGTTCGCGTTGGCGCTAACCAATTCACTCAGGGCCGTGGAAACCTGTTCACGAGCTGTAGGAGAGAGGCGTTCCACCTTGGCGAAACCGAGCAGGCGGTCCACGACGGTGCGCTTGCTTCGATCTTCGCCAATGTACACCCGCTCACCGACGGCTTGGAACTCGGCATTCTCGACCGTACCGACACGACCGAGGGTGCCGTCCTGTTCCGCCACGACAACGAGAACCTTGTCGCCAAGGTCGTGTTCGACCACGCGCGCCCATGACGAGGCACGCAACGGATGGTCCTTCGGGAGTCCTTGCGGGGCGCGTGGGCGCTGTTGACGCCCTCGTCCGCCGCCGCCGTCCTTTCGCGGCTGCCTTTGTTGGCGTGGCGCTCGCTGTTGACGCGGCTCAGGCTGCGCCTTGGGCGCAGGCTGAGGTCGGCCGTAGGCAGGCGCCTTCCACGAGGTCGGAGAGGACGTGTCCTTCGCCTTTCGGTTTGGGATGTTGACCCGACGGTCTCTGCCGGGGGATGACATGGGTTCACCTCAACGGCGGACTCACTCAAACCCGACGTGCTGGGCGACCAGCTCGAGGACCTGCTGCACGTCACCGTCGGAGACGGAGATGCGGCGGCTCGCAGTCACGGCGCGAACGGCTTCTTCGGTTTCGGGGAGGAGTTCAGCAATCTTTGCGGCAAGGTCGTTGTGGCCTTGGAACACGTCAATTTGGAGCACGGCGTTCAACAGNTCCTGGTACACCTTGGGGTCGGTCTTGTAGCCCATGCGCTGGTCGCTCGCGGCCCACTCAGCGTGCTGAAGTGCGGCGGTTTGTTCGTAGGTGAGTTGCTTGCGACGGCCTTCGGCGTCGATCAGCAGGTCACGCACGGTTGCGAAGTCAGCGTAGGTTTCCTCGTCGCTCATGGTCTCACCTCACTCAAGCGGGCGCAGGTGCTCTGGGCGCGCGATGACGGTCTTCTGCATGTTTCCGTCTTTGACGGCCACGATCCAAGCAGCGCCTTGGCGGCGCTGGATGAAGCCGGTGCGGCCTTGGAAGCGGCGGTGGGGCATGCCACGCTGCTGGCCACCGTCGAGCACGATGGCCACACGGTCGCCTTCTGCGTAGTCGTGCATGACGCGGGCGATGTTGATGCGGGATCGCTCGCTGCGTCGGCGGCGAAGGATGCTGCGGGTACCGACTCGGAGGCCGTGTGAGCGCTTCATGTTCCTCAATTCCTGCCCGTGGTGAAGAGCGTCATCGCCTTCTGGGCATCTCGCCGACCATCGTGGGTCATTTAAGCGCAACGGAAGGTTGAGACGGCTCAATCCGCATGGATGTCCGCCACGTCGAGCCACAACACATCGCACCGTGCACGGATGAGGGCGGCCACCGAGGGTTGCGTTCGGCCGCCGTCTCCGTGAACGGTTTCCTTCACGTAGGTGCCCGATTCACATCGGAGGGTGAACTCCACCTCNGTCTGNCCGTCGTCCATCGTTTCAACGANNGGNTCCGTGGTTTCGATGACCTTTCTTCGCCGCACAAGATCNGCNCGNCGGTGCGCGACACGTTCCGGNGTTCGTTGGGCCAACATGGCCCCACGGAGGCCTCTGACGACCTCTTCAATTTCCTCGGAACTCGCCATCGGCATGGGCGCAGCCTCGGCAGGCGCGGCGTTGACCAAACGATCGACCAAGTCGGATTTGGTGCCGGAAGTCGGCAGATCTTGGGCCTTGGCGAGTTCCACAAGTTCTGCCTTCTTCATCGCTTGAAGGGCGGCTTCATCGACCACAGGGACCTCTGGTTCAGGCTCTGGCAGGGGCTTGGTGGCCGGCGCACCACGGTCTCCTCGTCGCTTTCGTCGGCCTCGTCGCTTTCGACCACCGCGTTCCTGAACGTCTTCTTTGGTCAGGTCCATCGGCGCGGTCAGCTTCGCATGTTCCTTTTCTGAGAGGGGGCTTAGGCGGAAGCGGATGGCGTAGGATTTCTCGGCAGCCGTGTCCTTGACNCGAACCACTTCCTTTCGGCTGGAAGGCCGCAAGGACGTGACTTCGATGGATCCGGCTGCTGCCGTGTTGATGGCGGTCATGGCCGCTTCGGCGTCAACGGTGCGCCGCATCGGAGCCTTGAGTTCCACCACAAAGGGACGCCCGCGGCCNAGGCAACGCACGTCGATGTCTTCGCGGCCCATGCCATGGAAGGCGTCGTCTTCGGCGCCCAGCAATTCTCGCAACGGGTCTGCGACCAGTTGTTGGACGCTGGTGGCGTACTGCAAACCTGTGCCTTCGCAACGGTCACACCCACGCCCCTTGCATGCACGGCAGGGCCATCGCGTTTGAGGGACGCCTCGCTCAAGTTTGCGGTAGCGTCCGTAGAGGTACACAGAACGGACGTCAAGGTCCACGGTGAGGGTCGTCACGTCGATGATGGCGAGGACTTCCGGATTTTCGCTGACGATGCGAACGTCGCCCATGCGCGCCTTGACGGCGTCCGAGACGAACTTCACCAAGGAGGACTTGAGGGGATCCGATCCGCCTGCACCGTAGCGCTTGCGCATGACGTCTTCCTCTTCCATCTGGTCCTTGGGAAACCTCGCTCCAACCTGCAACCGACCGATTTCTCGGCCATCGAGGGCTTCGGTGATCAGGTCGGCCAACAGATCGACTTCGTTGAACAGGTCCTCGCAGAAGGGGCACAGCCCAATGCGTTCCTCGGCATCGGCAAGGTGCGGGTCACGGGTGACCACGGCCGCTCGGATTTCAGCGCCAGATTCGACCATCGACTGATCGTAACGTTGCTTTCCGCCAAGGCGGCCAAGGCATGTGTCGCAGCATCCGATGCGGACCATGTGCTTGTGTCCTGCGGGATTCGGAGCACGGGGGACTTCCTCGGTGTGGGTGCCGAGTTGTTCGGGTTCTTCCCACATTTCGTCGTCCAGGTCGTCGCCCTCGTCAAACCCGTCCTCCTCTNGGGAAGCCTCGGTTTCCGCGACTTCGACGTCGTCCCACAGCGAGTAATCCGTTTGGCCAAAACCGGCGGTGGCGTANGCCGTCCAGTCGTCTTCCTCCTTGGGTTCCTCGGTCATCTGGTTCACCGCCGGACCGGGGGTCTCCCCCTGCGCCTGACNGTGNTGGGGTCGNGGCCTTCCTCTTCAATCGCTCGGCGCTTGTTCGGTCTTTCCAGGTCCATGGAGCAACCCTAGTCCGGCGGTTGTGAGCACCAAACTGGCAATGAGCGAGAGGGCGATCATCGTCGCAGAGAAGGTGCCGAAACTGGAGAACAGGCCCATTGGTGAGGTCGCAATNACCGCAAAGCCAGCGATATCCGAGGCGGCAGAACCGACCAAGGCCGCACCGCACGCCCCTCCAACGGCGTGCAGGGCTGCGTCGTGGGACGCACCCTCGTTCCTTGATTCACGGTANCGTTCCGTCACGTGAATGCAGTAATCGATGCCCACGCCAAGTGAGATGGTCGCAATCGTGACCGTGACGATGTTGAGGCTGGCTCCGGCCAGATGCATGAGGCCGTACAACCAGACCACGACCACGAGGATGGGGCCAAGCGACATCGCGGCCTGGGCAGGGGAACGAAGGCCAATGGTCAGCGTGACGAAGACGAACAACGTGCCCAAGAGCAGCGAAGATTGCATTTCGTCCTGCATGGCGGTGCTGGCGGAGTACCGAATGATNGGCCGACCGGTGAGCATCACCCACGTCAGCGGCTCTTCCTCGCTTTCTTCACCGGGAGCATCGTAGGTTCCTGATGAGAGGTTGGTGAACACCGAAAGGTCACGCCAAATCTCCTCCAAACCTTCCCTGAGGCTTGGGAAGTGTTCAGGTCGCGTGATGCCAAACCGAATCAGCATCACGTTGTATTCCGCCGGCTCACCCGTTTCATCCATCCAAGGCGCCGAGGCGTTTAGCGGAACTTCAGGGGTGATGTAGAGGGCCACGATGCTGGTTGGAATGGCAGGAATGGACGAGCTTCCGGGCACGCCGTTGAGTGACAGGAAACCGTAGAAGAAGGCCAAACAATCCCGGTCGCCCAAATCGGGCAGGCGTGCCGCCCCCACACGGTTGCATTCGATGCCGTAGGTGTCGTCCTCGAGGTCCAAGCCCGCCTCTTCGAACGGTGTNGGGTCTTCGAGCATGGAAAAGATGGCCAAATCCACCATCTCATCGAGCGCGAGGATGTCGATGGATCCNTCCGGTGTGCGNGTCACTTTGTCTGCGACGTCCTCCGGGGTGTCGTCCAAGGCTTGGCGGAAGGCTTCGATGCCGGCGAAGACTTCGGGGTCAAGCACGTCGCCCTCCAGGAGCAACATGGCCGGCTCGCCTTCGTCCGAGAACCGCTCGTTGACGAGGTTCACACCGGAGGCAAAGTCCGATTCCGCATCGAGGAAGTCCTCCACAGCGAAATCACCCTCCAGCCGAGCCATGCCCACCGCAGCCGGCACCGTGAGCAGCAACGCCAGCACGGCGATGACCAAGGCGTGCTTCCACTGGCCGCTCTGAACCGGCACGACGGTGAGGCGCGGGACGCGCTCCTTCGCGGCGGGTGGTGCGGTTGAACGCCCACGGNTTTCGAGCCATCGGTCCACGCTCATGCGAAGCAAAGGAGCCCAGATGCCGGTCAACAGGAAGGCGGCGAAGATGCCGCATGCCGCTTCCACGCCGAAGGAGCGCAGCGCTGCAATGTCGGAGAAGAGGTTCGCTGCGAAGGCAGCGGTGGTGGTCAAGGAGGTCAGAAGGATGGC
The DNA here is from genome assembly GCA_002723635.1 of Methanobacteriota archaeon. Classification (GTDB taxonomy): domain Archaea; phylum Thermoplasmatota; class Poseidoniia; order Poseidoniales; family Poseidoniaceae; genus MGIIa-L3. Next base: position 84,177 of record PBMM01000009.1, read on the forward strand.
ACGCCCAACGCGTCGAACGGTGATCTGCGTGGCTTCCTCGGGCGTTCGCCCGAGNCCGCGCTCCTCCTTGTAGCGGTGTAAGGCGTGCAAACTGTCGTCGATCCCCAGCGCCATGACCAGAATGGGGAGGAGGTTCGAGAACTGTGAACGTGCGATGAACGAGAATCCCATCCATTCGGTGACGGATACCAGGTGGCCGATGAGCCCCTGCATCCACAACAGCGCTCCACCGAGGGCGACCATCACGATGGCCACGTCGGAGGGCCGTCGCAGGGANACAAAGAGCAGGATGGCGATGGCGAGGCCCATCAGGGCGATGAGCCCGGCACTGGCCTGGAGTTCACGGTTGACTTCGACGTTGACGCCTTGGCCGACCTGCAGGCTGATGCTGTGCTGATCGTGCTGGCGNAGCATGCCTTCGAGTTCCATGACGCTCCATTCAATGGAACAAGGGCCGCGCCCTTCCTCCACCATGGCAGTGCAGGTGGTTTCGTCGTAAGTCGGAGGGTGCAACACCAGCTCCCCTTCAGCCAAACGGAACCCACCGATGACCAGTCCTTCGTCGGTCATTCGCAGCGAGGTTTCCTGCGCGGCCTCTTTCCATGACATCGTCCAACCTGCTTCCGTCATCTCGCCGCGGTCCAGTTGGATGAGCAACCANGAGGCGCTGGCCGACCATCGCCCTTGACCGACGAGGTCGCTTGACCACGTCCCGTCGCTGAGCAGCGTACCGCCAATCGGGCCGGTGCTGATCGCGTTCATGTCGGCACGGAAACCACGGTCCAGCGACAACCACCGGAGGAAGGCGTTGTCGCTCGCTTCAGCAAGGCGTTGACTTGCGAGATCGATGTGGTCTTGGCTGAGGTTTGTGTCGTCAAACATCAGGCATTCAAGCTCGCCACAGTCGCTCCAGTCGGTGGCCGGTGGCACGTCGTTTCCGAAGGTGTCTTTCGACGGGCGCGTCAGGATGGATTCGTTGGCCATGAAGGCTCGGAAAATGTCGGGAAGGGTCATCACGCCGTCCGTTTGAGCGCCCGTGACGTCGTTGACCAAGGGCTTCAGCGTGGCGTTGATCGGATGGTTTCGGATCAGGTCCGCCTTTGCATCGACCTCACGCAACACCGTCAGGTTGAGGATGCCTCCTGCAGGNGCGTCAATGCCGCCCCACGGTTCGCCGCTTTCGATGATCTCCGAGACGGGAGGGAAAGTGGTGCTGTCCGGCTGGCCGTCGGAGGTGCTCGCACGTGGCACGGTTTCCTCAAGGTCGATGTGCACTGGGTCTCGCACGGTGACAAGGAAAGCAACGATGACTTCGGACGATGCGAAGGTGTCGTCGATGGTGGTCTGGGCGGCCAACTCAGGCGATTCCATGTCGTAGGCTTCCATGTCGATTGGTTCCAGTGCACGCAACGCTCCGGGCACCATCAACAGGGTCAGGACGAGCATCACGAGGTGGAGGCGATTCGCCTGACCCACGATTTGGGCCGGCAAGCGATGCAGACCTGCTTCATCACCCACGTGAAGTTCTGCATGGGTCGGCATATCAAGGCCTGTCTTTGAAGCGTGAAAGAAATCACTGCCCGAAACTCTTCGACCGCTCGACCAGATCCATGTGGCGCAATCGCCGCAAGCCGACCAGCGTCATCGCTTGAGCCGCGACGAACAAGATCAACGCATAGCGCACCACAACGGACAGATCAAGGTCCAATGCGAAGTAAAACGACCAGTTGGAGAAGGAGACCATCATTGCGTTCGCAGCCCAGATTGAAAACAGGCTGCCAGACAAAGCCGCCAAGGCGCCAATGATGACGTGTTCGACTGTAAGGATGGCCCCCATGCGTGATGTGGAGGCCCCGAGGATGCGCAAGGTGGCGTACTCAGCGTCATGTTCGGTCAGGTTGATGATCAGCGTGTTGAGCAAGATGACGCCAGCGATGAGCAGGCCAACGCCAATGAACACGTTGAGAATTTGCGATTGCTGTTCCCATCCATCTGCAAAACCGTCCCGNATGGCTTCCTGGTCNAGCACCGCCGCACCNGCAATGTTCGACGGAGCCGCAAGGCTTGTNTCGTCCGANCGCAGCATCACCATGTTGTAGAGGCCGGCCATGCCGATGTCCTCCGCGACGTCNTCGTGATGGGTCCACAGGCTNCGCTCNAATTCGTCGGCAATACCGACNATCTCCACGTCGAGCACCGTGACGCCNACGAGCACTTCGACACGGTCGCCNACGGACCACTCGAGCAANGCCGCNGCGCCNACGTCNACCATCGCTTCTGGGANNTCGGCNCCNGCCACAGGCAAGCGNCCTTCCACCAGACGCGTGAGGTGCATNGCANCCNCCGCGTCGGTTCCGAACGCNGTCCGGGCGTGCAAGGTCATGGNCCGCGTGTCGCCNGTGGCGTTGATCTCAGGAACGGTNAGGGCGCGTTCNGTGTCCCATCCAGTGCCTTCGCTGTCNAGCCANGCGTCAACAGGTTCCGCGTCGAACGGGTTGTAGGCNATGGCATACTGCCACGTGTCCGCTTCTTGAGCNTCAAGGAAGGAGTCTTCCATGGANGTCACGAGCAAGGCNAACCCGCTGGACAAAATCATCGCCATACCAAGCCCGACCACGGTTACGGTGAGCCGCATGGGGTGACGGAACATCGCTCGTGCACCCAAGGCGAGGGACGAAGGCAAGGCGGAACTCAACCAATGCACCAGTGCGCCTGGGCGTTCTCCGGCGTCACGTCGGTCAATCTCCAACGGCGACATACGAACGGCAGACCACGCTGGCCAAAGGGTGAAGACGACGACGATGGCCATGACGCTCGCGACGGTGGTGGCCCACACGGCGGGATCGTGAATGACGTCGATGACCGGCACGCTTCCAACGACGGAGAAGTAGTACGGCGTGAACGCTTCCGTCATCTGCGTGCCGAGGGCCACCCCAACAAGGCTGGCCAACAACCCCATGACGACGGGCGGAAGCAAATAGGCCACAAGCAAGGTACGGCTGGGGGTTCCAAGGGAGCGCAGTACCGCGATTTCACGGCGTTGACGGCGGACCAATCGCTCCAAGGAAACGGCCAGCACGAGGGCCGAGACGCTGACCAACATGCCGAGCATGACGGGTTGCATCGTCCTGTTCCCTTCAAGATCAACGCGAAGGAATTCCACGCCAAACAAGGTCGTCCTGTCGCCGACCCGCATGGTGCTCAACCCCTCCGATTCGAGGGAGGCGGCCAGGGCTTCCGCCAATCCTGCCAGCGCCTTGCCTTCGCGTTCAGGCGTCTCGGGAAGGTCGTAGGCGGGCGTGCCCCCCACGTCCACCAACAACCGGTTCCGAACCTCAGGGTCTTCTCCAAGGTGTTCTAGGAGTGCGGTCCTGTTCATGTAGGCGGCCACGAGGCTGCCAGGCACAGAAACCAGCACGTCGGCTGAAGGGACGTAGAACGCGTGATCAGGTTGACTGGCGAAGCCGACGATGTCGAAGTCGAACGATGTGCCGTTAAGCACGAAGGTGACGGTGTCTCCGAGGGACACGCCCGTTTCGTCGGCCACGGCATGATCCAGCACCACCTCATTTGGGCCTTCCGCGTGACGCCCCCACCCCTCGGCCACGTAGGGTCGATTGATGCGTCCAAGCCCGTCGTCGGTGACTTCCATTCCGTGGACGACCAGCGTGCCTGTGGTGAGGATTTCATCGTCGCATGCCGCCAAGGAGCTGCACCCTTTGGTTTCTGCAAGGAAGGTGCGTTGTGCCTCAGAATGAGTGTATTCTCCACGGATGACCATTCGCGTTTCGCAGGACTCTACGGACAATCCTGAGGTATCAGGCGTTGAGGTGCAGGCGCGTTCCAGCTGTTCGGCGTCGTATGTGAAGCCGTCAGGGCCGGTTGCGAACAGATCGCCAAGGTTGGTCACGTCGTAGTACTCATCGTACACTTCGTCCGCGTTTCTAATGTGTTCCGCGAACATCACTGAGAACGAACTTGCGAGGATCAGCAGCAGCAGAAAGACGCCCGTTACCACACGGTTCCGTGCCCAATGGCGGGCGAGGCGGCGAAGCTGCAAGCGCATGTCGTTCACTCCTTGCGCTTTGGACGNGCGGCNTCGGCGATGTCNTTCGCNACACCACCGAGGGCCTTGGCGGTCGCGAGGNTCCCGTGGATGGCNGNTTCNACNGGACGGCGAACGGTGTCCACAACGTCTTCTGCCGTTTCCAAGGCGTCCTTCACGGCGGCTTTCCCTTTGCCTACAATCGTCCCTGCTGCGCCGAGTTCGTCGCTCTGCAAGCGTCCTGAGTCAAGACGCAGCACGCGTGTGGCGTGCTGGGTCAGGCTTTCGTCGTGCGTGACGATGACCGCCGTGACCCGCTCTTTTCGGCAGATGCCAAGCAAGACTTCCATCACTTGTTGGGTGGTTTCGCTGTCGAGGTTGCCAGTGGGTTCGTCACCAAGCAGCAACAGTGCTTTTTTGGCCAAACTTCGGGCGATGGCCACACGTTGCTGTTGACCGCCAGACAATTCGGACGGGAAGCGGTCATGAAGTCCTTTCAGGCCAACCCTCCCAATCATGTCCATGGCGTGTGAACGGTCGCGTGCTCCTGCAATTTCCTGAGCGAGCATCACGTTTTCGAGCACCGTGAGGTCTCCGAGGAGGTTGTACTGCTGGAAGACGTACCCAATGTTGCGCCGTCGGAAGGACGCTTGGGCTTCNAGGGCCTTGGCGCGGCGACGGGACGCCATGGTGCGNCCNGGCGCTTGNACNGNGCCTTGCACCAACCNGACCANGAGTTCCACNGGCCACACCAGCGGTTGGAGCAGAGGGTGAGGCATCGAGAGAGCAAAACGTGTCGATTCAACGACGTCTGGGGCGGTCGGCACGTCTTCGCCAAGGAAGCGGTAGGTCCCTTCCGTCGGACTGTCCATGGCCGAGAGCACGTTCAACAGGGTGGTTTTCCCAGATCCNGANGGGCCGAGGAGCATCACCACAACNTCGCCTTGTTTCAAATCCAAATCGATGCCGTCGAGGGCCGCAACGGTCTCTCCCGCAGAGGCGTAGACGCGACGAACGCCGCGCAGTTCGATAAGCGGAGAGGTGAATTTCTCAGCCATGGCCTGCCCACGAGGGGGCGTCGTATCAGTCCTTTCCACGTCGGTTTCCAGTGGCGTTCGGCGGACTGTTCAAAGGGCACGTCTCGGGAGCCAAAGCGTGACGCCTTCGGACGCATCGACACCGTTTTGGGACGCAGCCGAGGCACCTGAGGGGCTTGGAGGCACTCAGGAGCCAACCGTCCCATTCACCAACGAATCGGCATCAGAGGCAGCGTCCTTGGCCATCCTTCCTGCCGCGCCCGTGGCTGCAGCACCTCAGGCTGATGGTGGCCGCGTGGAGCCGGTTTCGGTGCAAGACACGCCCTCCACCGCCAACGACGGTGAGGAAAACGGTGTTTGGGGCGGTTTTCTCTTCATCTTGTTCTTCGCCGTGTTCTGGGTTGGAGGGACTGCCGTGGCCACCGTGGCGATCACCGGCGATCTGGCTGAGCAGCACAGCACCAGGACGTGGGATGAGACTCCCGGANTGATGGACCGCAGTTGGGTGGANGAAGAGGTCAGCTGCGGAGATGAAGGCTGCAGCACGAATTACTGTGTTTACGTGGAATACAGCTACGGCTACGGAAACCTCCTTTCAGGAGATGAATTGTCCAAAATGGAGGATTGCTACGCATCCTCTGGCCTCGCGGAGAAGTTGATTGAGCGGTATCCTGCAGGTGATGAGGTGACGGTTTACCATCACCCTGACGACATCAACGAAACCGTGCTTGAGACAGGGTTGTCGCTCCGGTACATGTGGCTCTTGGTGTTCTTGCTGCCGTTCCAACTTGTCTCGTTGGCCCTCCTCTATGTGCTCCAGTCTGTCGCAAGACGGGCCATCTCTGGCCCTGCGAGCGATGGCTCCTGAGGCTCATCTTGATGAGGGAGGCCCAACAGCGCACGACCACGCAGGGGTCGCCCAGCTTGGTCAACGGCGGTGGGTTTAGGTCCCATTCCTCAACGGTTCGCAGGTTCGAATCCTGCCCCCTGCACCATGATTCCGCNCGGCGTTGTTCACGTTGAGAAAGACGGCTTACGCCTCGCCAATCAATGCNACCCCNATGGCAACAAGGATTCAANAGCCCCGTGCCCTTCCANCCCCCATGGACAACATGATCGGCAAGCCCGCCCCCGAATGGACCGCCACGGCCTACGTCAACGGCGAAAAGAAGACCATCAGCAGCAGCGACCAAGACGGCTGGTACCTGATTTACTGGTACCCGTTTGACTTCACCTTCATTTGCCCCACAGAAATCGTGGGCTTCGAAGCGCTTCAGGATGATTTCGCCGACGACGGCATCACGGTCATGGGTTGCTCACTCGATTCCTACCACAGCCACAAGGCCTGGTTCAAGCATGCCGAGACCTTCCCAGAAGGCGTTACGCACCCCGTGCTCGCCGACACCACCCACGCCCTCAGCCGCGCCTTTGGCATGATGAACGACGGCCTTGGTTGCAGCTACCGCGGCTGCGTCCTCGTCGACAGCGACGGCCTTGTGCAGATGTACAGCATCAACAACATGGACGCTGGCCGCAGCCCTGCGGAGGTTCTACGTACGGCCCAGGCCACCATGGCCGGCGGCCTGTGTGGCGCGAACTGGAAGAAGGGCGACGACTACGCTGCTTGAGGTGACCGTTCGTGGTCGAGATCAAGGAACTCGACGCCAAGACATGGTCGGATGCGCTGGGTTCTGGCCCGGCCTTTCTCATCCTCGGGAAAACCACCTGTCAAGCGTGCACAGAATGGGCAGATGAACTGTCAGGTTGGGAACACACTCATCCTGAGGTCGATGTCGTCAAAATCATGCTGGACCGACCCGGTCTTGCCCGCTTCAAGATGGCCCATCCTTGGGTCGCAGAGGTGGATATGCTCCCCATGAACGTCCTCATGCGCGACGGCGAGGTCCTGAAGCAGTGGGCAGGTGCAGGCCTGCCACGCTTGGAAGCCCGCCTTAAGCGGGTGATGGGCTGAACCTCAGGGCGAACAACCGAAGCCCACGGCCTCGACGGCCTCGATGAGGTTCCGCGGGTTCGCGTTCGATTCAAGAGCCACCGTGGCTCGGCCACGGTCGTGGTCCACGTGCGCGCCTTGGACTTCTGGCAGGGCTTCGAGCGCACGCTTCACACGGCCAGAGCAGCATCCGCAGGTCATGCCGGTGATGTTGAGGTCAAGCATGGGCATGGTAAACCGACCAAGGCCCGGGGTTTTCAATTCTCCCAACGGCGCGGTGACCACCACCGCAACGTCAGGCTGTTCGCCACCACGCTGAGGCTTGAGAGGCTCATCGCCGCCGCCGCAAAGGCCGGGGGAAGCAGCCATCCAGTCCACGGGTAGAGGAGGCCCATGGCCAACGGAATGCCCACCACGTTGTATCCGAACGCCCACCCGAGGTTGGTGCGGATTTTCCCCATGGTGTGCCGGCCTAGGTCGAGTGCACCACGAACGTCCATCAGGTCGTTGCGCAGCAGCACCACTTGTGCGGCATCCACAGCGATGCCTGCCCCTCCGCCCATCGCGATGCCAAGGTCGGCCGATGCAAGGGCGGCGGCGTCGTTGATGCCGTCCCCAACCATGGCTACTTGCCGTCCTTCGTCCCTCAAACGCTGGACTGTGGCTCCTTTTTCATCTGGCATTACGTCGGCCATGACCGTGGTGATGCCCACTTCCTCGGCGAGGTGTTCTGCCGTGGCCTTCTGGTCCCCGGTCAGCATGATGACCTGCAATCCGGCGCCCTGCATGCCAGCAATGGCGTCTTTCGAGGAAGGACGGAGTTGATCGCGGAGTTCCAACCAACCGATCACTCGGTCCGCGTGCCCGACCAACACCATGCCTGCTCCAGAAGCGGCACGAGTCAAAACCAGTGCACGGTGTTCATCCTCAAGCGTGCAACCCATGTCGTCCATGAGGTCGAGGTTGCCGATCGCCACGGTCCCCTCGTCCGTCTCTCCGTGGAGCCCCTGACCTGGGCGAACCGTGATGCGTTGGACTTTAGGGAGAGGTCGGTCAAAGTTCGACCATGACCAGCGGACTGCGTCGGCGATGGGATGGAGGCTGTCCTGTTCCAATGCAGCAGCCAACCCGAGCAATTCTGGAATGCTTCCGTGAACCAGCTCAATGTGGGCAACGCGTGGCTTGCCTTCGGTGATGGTCCCAGTTTTGTCGAGCACCACAGTGTCAATGTTCTTCGATTGTTCGAGCGCTTCGATGCCCTTGACCAACATCCCATGACGTGCACCAATGCCGGTACCAACCACAAGGGCCGTTGGGGTCGCCAAACCGAGGGCACAAGGGCATGCAATGACCAACGTCGACACCAGCACGAGCATGCTTTGTTCGACGGGCGCACCGTAGAGGGACCACGTCAACGCAGCCCCAGCAGCAAGCAGGATGACCACGGGAACGAAAATGCGGGAAAGCCGGTCCACCAACCGTTGGATGGGGGCTTTCCCGCTCTGGGCGGCCTCCACCAATCCAATCACACGGTCAAGCAGGGTGGCGCCGGCCGCCTCGGTCACTCGAAGCACGACCGTGGCGTCCACTGGGCTTGCCCCGCCGTGGACCTCATCTCCTCGCTTGACGTTCACCGGATAGGCCTCTCCGGTCAATGAAGACGTGTCCATGAGCACCCGTTCGGACAGAAGCACGCCATCGACAGGAACGAGTTCGCCAGGGCGCACCCGGATTATGTCGCCGGGGGCAAGGGCTTCCACAGGAACGGCCGTGGACGGNGCTTCNTCGTCTTCGCCGTTCAATTTCCATGCTTCCTCCGGCCGAAGCCGCATCAGACCATGCAAGGCGTCCGTGGCTTGGAATCGTGCTCTTGCCTCAAGCCAATCTCCGAGCAAGAGGAAGGCGACGATGAAGGCCGCTCCGTCGATGAAGACGGTTCCATCGCCAAGCACGCGCCCTGAGAAGGCAGCGACGATGACCGCCACGCTCCANACGTAGGCGGTGCTNGACCCAAGGGAGACCAGCACGTCCATGTTGGCCCTTTTCTGTTGAAGCGAGGCAAGCGCCCGGCGATGAAATCCGGCTCCTGCCCAAGCCCAGACTACACCACCGGCCACGAGGGCCANCAGATGATTCACCCGCACGCCGTCTGGGTCGATGGCGCCATGGCCGGCCATGTCGACGAGTTGGGTGGGGCCAACGTGGCCNATGTCGGGTAACCACATGGTGAGCAGCATGCACAACGACGCGGCGAGAAGCGCTAGACCGACTCCTTGCCCGCGTCGTCGAAGATTTGCTTGACCTAGGCGACGGCGTTCGAGGGGATCTATCGGGCGTGATGAGTCGAATCCAGCTTTGTTGATGGCATTGATTACGTCGTCAAGGGAGCCGTGTGGTTCGAGCGTTACTACCGCCCGTTCAAGAGCGAGGTTCACGCTGACAGATTCAACGCCAGAAACGCCCATCGCCAACCGTTCAACGCTGGCAACGCACGATCCGCACGACATGCCGTTCACGTCGAGACGGTGCATGTCGGGCATGTTCACGCCTCCTTCCTGCTGCAGCATGCGTTCATCCGGCCGGGTCCTGTGTCAAGGGTGACGCACCCGCACCCGCAGGAGCACATCCAACCGATGGGGTCCCATCCCTTCCCGCCTTCGGCCCGGGTGTAGAGGCGTTTCATCCTGCAACCGCAATCGCACTTCTCAGCGGTTACCCTGNCCATGTTTNACGGGTGATTGTAGTCAATATAAACCATTTCTTTTGACTACATAATTGACTCAAACCGGCGCCAAATCGAGTTTTCCTGTCCAGAGATCGAGCCCGCGAAGCCGGCATGGATACCGCGCGCCGAGCCGGAGCAACGGCTCTGGGTTATCTTCGCTTTCGACCACAAGGCCATGGTCGTCGATGTGAAGTCGGCTTTTCTTGCTGAGGGCGCTGAGGTGAAGCCGTCCGTGCAAGGCACCGTCGTCGTTCAGATCAAGATGCACAAAGGGTGTACGCAACGACACCACCCTGGCCGGCCACGTGGTGGTTTCCGTCTCGGTAAGATGGAGGGCAAAGGCTTGGTCCACCGCCTCCCACTCGAGACGTTTTGCGGACCACGAGCGGTCGCCGCAATGGCTCGCCAAGTCCTCCATTTCGTCGGCGGAATGGGGCCATGCTTCGCCGCGCATCATGGCCTTGAGTTGGCGATGTGCGATGAGGTCAGAGTACCTACGAATGGGGCTCGTGAAGTGGGCATAGGCGTCCAAATCAAGACCGAAATGTCCGGTGTTGGTGGCGGTGTAACTTGCTCGTTGCATTAACTGGAAGAGGCTCTGGTCCACCACTCGGCGCGTAGCGCCCGTCAGATCACTTGCCTCGTGCTGGGCTTGACGTAGGGCATCGAGCATGGCTTTCCTCGCCTCAGGGTCAATGACGTCGGAACGGTGGTCGTCTTCAGATGCAGCGGGCTCACCCTCGATGGTGATCCCACCACCGGCCCATTCTGACAGCAGGCTCGAAAGTTCATCGGCGGAACTCTGGCCTGTGGTCTTGTGGGATGGCATGGGCAATTCAATGCCCACTCCAAGCGCATGAAGCCGTGCATTGAGGGCTTCGACTTCGACCCGATCGGGAGGAAGATGGCAGCGCCAAGGAAGCGGTGCGCCTGCCTGACCCAAGAGGTCACCAACCGCAGCATTTGCGGCGACCATGAANGTCTCAATCATCGCTGTGGCATCGTTGGGTCGCTTGATTTCAACATGAATTCCTTCGCCATCCCGCAGACGAGGCCGTAGTTCAGCTTGATGCAGTTCCAGCCTAAGGTCGCCTTCACGCATGCCGGCGGCCAAGGACAACAAGTCGGCGACGTCACCTCGTTCGAGCACCTCTTCGTAAGAGCGGTTGGCGGCCACACGGATTACCGCTTCATGGGGGATGCATCCAATGACGTCGGGCCCTTCGAGACGAAGTTCAAGCACCATCGCACGCCGGTCAACACCGGCTCTGAGGCTGCAAAGGTCGTCAGCTAGCCNTGGAGGGAGCATCGGCAAAACGGCATGAGGGAGGTACACCGAGGTTGCTCGTGACCTTGCTGCACGGTCCAGCGGCGTATCGATGCGCACATAGGATGCCACATCTGCAATGGCGACCCAGAGNGTGGACTTGTCCTCGGAAAGGCAGACNGCGTCGTCGAAATCTTTGGCGTCNTGTGGGTCGATGGTCACGAAAGGCAGGTGGCGCAGGTCNGTTCGACCAGAGGCCACNTCCGCGTCTCCGTCCACTTCCTTCAGCGCGGCTGTGGTCTCGACCAAGTGCGGTTGCCACGTCTCGGGGAATGGATTGTCGCGTAGACGTGCCCGTTGGCGAAGGCGTGCTTCAATCAAACCCCGTGCGTCGATCGCTCCGGCCGCGTGCAACAGGTGCGCCACATGCGGGGCGTCTTCTCGGAAACGGAGGCCGCTGACCCGCCGCGCCCACATCACCAGCGCTTTCTGGAGGTCGAAGGTGTCCCATGTCAGCAGGCGTTCTCCTTTGAGCAAGGTCCAATCGTCCGGCCACCTTTCGAGCGGTTCCTCAAGCAACCAGCATCGTAGGACTTCGGTGAGGGAAGCGTCTGGGCCTTCGGTCCCGTCCAACCGTGCCTGCCAGCNTTGCCGGGCTTGCGTGGCTGCCTCGATGGTTTCGAGGGAACGCAATCGAATTCCGTCATCCATGCGCATGATTCGTTGTCCACGTGTGGTGGCCTCACTCAAGGCGGCGTCGAATGTGGAGCGCGCCCGACGCGCGTCCGGGCCATCCATGGTTCGCCCTTCGCGAACACACACCGCTGCCCACAAGGCGTCNGGGGTGTGAGGATTGTTGGCGTCTGAGCCGAGCGCGTCGTTGAGACGACGCCACAACCGGTCGTCGTCCGGCGCTTTTGGACCACGCTGGCGGTGTTGGCCGCGTGAAGAACGGCTGCGTCGACGCCGGTCCATAGCCCGCCATGCACCGGCCTGCCAAGAAGGTGGCCTCAGAGTCCGAGTTCCCGCAGCCGAGCCATGGCGTCCGCTTGGTCGTCGTCGAGCGGTCCGNGTTCGGCCAATTCAAACTCCAGATCNAGGTCGCCACCAGCGTANCCCTGACCGGGCATGCGGCGNCGATCGCCGACCATTGACCCTTCCGGGACCTTGAGACGGCCTGTTCTCCCGTCGGGAAGCGTGACCTCGACCTTTCCCCCCAGCACAAGGGTGCTGTAGGCCACCTCCACGGATTGCACCAAGCGCCCATCCTCCCAACGACGATCCTCGCCTGGATCGATGCGCAGCCTCACGATCGCGTCGCCTGTCGCACCTTCGGGATGTTCGTGCCCCTGTCCGCGAAGGCGCTTGGAGGAGCCGTGTGCGCGTTCGGGTTCCAACGTCATGCGCAACGACGCGGCTTTGGTTTCTACACCCCCGCTCTGCGTCAAGCGCAAACGGCGTACGGTGAAGGGAAAACTCCCGCCCTNGGTGGCTTGTGCCAACGTGAGGTCAAGATGGACCGTCACGTCCCCCCCTTTGGGTGGTGCACGGGCCCGGGGCTGCCGAGGCGGCACGCGTCCTGCACCACCGCGTTGGCCAAACATCTGGCCGATTAAGTCCTCGAACTGACCCATGCCCCCCGGCATGCCGCCGAATCCACCGGGCCCACCGAATCCCGTGAAGGATTGGCGGCGTTGGGNTTCTCGCGCTTCTGCCGTACCGATGGCATCGTANGCGGCTTGGACTTCCTTGAAGCGNGCCTCTGCGGCGGCGTCTCCCTTGTTTCTGTCAGGGTGAAACTGCCTCGCCAACCGACGGTAGGCGCGTCGGATTTCCGCGTCGCCGGCGTCTTGGCCGACGCCGAGGACCTGATAGGGGTCACGNCTGCTGGCCACGACACCGCTGGCCTGCGGCCCCTCATGAAGCCTCCCGAACAGGNGNGTTNTTTGGCCGATGCGTTCTTAATGAAGAGGCAGGTCGCTCGGCAGGCTGAGGTTGCACCATGTCCACGGAAGCCAATTCTTCGTTTGAACAACGCGTCCAAGACCGTCAGGACGCTGTTGAGGCTTGGGTCCGCAGGAACATCACCAAGGGNTCCTGGGCTCGCATCGTCCGCATGGCCCGAAAGCCAAGCCCCGAAGAATTCCGCCGCACATCCATTGTCTGCGGCATTGGACTGTTGGTGCTTGGCGCCATTGGCTTCCTCATCCTGCTCCTGATGGATCACACCTTCCCATGGTTGATCCATGACGTGTTCAACATCCCCCTTCCCTGAGGTGCTTGACGTGCAAACCGATTTCATTGCCTATGTTCGCCATGAGGAGAANCTCCTCCTCCTNCGACGCCACAGCTCCGACNCCAGTTTCCCAGGTCTTTGGGACGGCGTCTACGGCAGCGGTTCGACNCCNGAAGAAGTNCTNGAGCGCGTGGCNGAGGTCACNGGNCTNTCNGNNGACCAACTCGTNCTNCACAAGGAAGGCCCCGATCGAGGNATNGACATGGGNCGCACCTTGGTCGACGTCATNCCCTACCTNGTCGTCTCTTCGAGNGATGAGGTCACCCCGGCCGGCGTCTATGATGCCGCTGAGTGGATTGACCCCGGAAACCTCCAGGACTACAACTGCNTCTTTTCCGANCTNGACATGGAAGGCGCCGACACCCTGTTCAAGGAAATGTACGGCTCTGTGGGTTCCTTCCTCTACATCGTGAAGTCCGCCATCGGCTCCGAACAGCGCCTTGCCTCCGAAATGCACGCCCGCATTCACGGCAGTGGAAGCCTTCGCACCCTGAAGGACGAAATCATGTCCATCGTTCACCCCCACAGCATGCGCGGGTACGTCTTCGTCGAAGCCAGCGCCAAGCACCACGTGGAGAAGCTCATCGGCCGCGCAGGTGGCCGAGATCCCAAGGCACGCCGTGGACTCAATCTGACGCCGCTGAAGAACGCGAAGTCTGTGCTTCCCGGCGAGGCGCCTTTGGAAAATATCCTCCCCTACCTCGAGCCGAAGGCCGTGACCAGCGGCATCGACGTCGGGTGCATTGTGGAGATTGTCACGGGTGCGTTCAAGGGCGAAAAGGCCCGCATTACGGCCGTGGCGGACACCAAGGAAGAGGTCACCATGGAACTCTACGAGCAGGTCATTCCGATGACCCTCAGCATGCGCGGTGACCACGTCCGTGTCATCGAGCGCGTCAACGAGTGAGTGGGCCGCCAAAATTTGCTGCATGACGCTGCCGTAAGGCCGTCGTTATGAGGCGTTTTAGCCCTCCATTGCGATTATATACACGAGTCAAGTCGGCCACCTGCACGCAAGGTGCAGGAAGCATTGTCATGGCCAAGCCTTGGACCGCAGAGCTCGTCAAGAAGGCGCTCGGCGTGAAGAAGTGCAACGGCTCCATGGACGCGGCCACCGAGGACCTTCCTCTCGAGAAGGCGATTGGAGTGGCCAAGGACAAGGCAGGCGACCTGACCGGTGCCGACCTGAAGGCCATGACCCGCGAGGTCATCGGAACCTGCGTCGCGATGCGCGTCAAGATTGACGGCCACTGGCCAAAGGACGCGCTGAAGATCATCGAAAACGGAGAGTGGGACGACCGATTCAACTGAACAGGATTCACGAAATGCGGGAGAGGCGCTCGTCGCCTCGCAGACCGCAGGGGTGACTTACCATGCAAGACAACATCACCGCCGCCATCAACGAAGCCATCGACAAGGCGCCTGAGCGCGCCTTTGTCGAATCGATCGAGTTTGCGTTCACCATCAAGGACGTCGACCTGAAGAACCCGAACAACCGCATCAAGGAAGAGATTCGTCTCCCCTCCGGCCGTGGTAAGGAAATCAAGGTCGCCATGTTCGCCTCCGGTGAAGCCGCAGAGAAGGCCAAGGCCGGCGGCATCGATGTGTTCGCTCCGGAGCAAATCGAAGAGATGGGCACCAACAAGGGCATGGGCAAGAAAGTGGCCAACCGCTACGATTTCTTCCTCGCAGAAGTTCCTCATATGGGCCTGGTCGGTCGTTGGCTTGGTGTGATTCTCGGTCCCCGTGGCAAGATGCCCCGCCCGGTCCCCCCTGTGCTCGACCCCGCCGTTGTGGCCACTGGTCTGCGCAGCACCGTTGTCGTCAAGTCCGGTGACAAGATGACGTTCCACGCCACGTTTGGTACAGCCAACCAGTCCTTGGACGAGTTGACCGCCAACGCCATGGAGGTCTACAAGCGTGTGATGACCCGACTTGAGCGTGGTCCCAACAACATCCGTTCGCTCTTCATCAAGACGACCATGGGTCCGTCGGTGAAAGTGGAGGTGACCGCATGATCCCCAAGGTCATGTCATGGAAGCGGGATACCGTCGCCGACCTCGAGTCCCTGATCAATTCCGGCGAGACCATCGCGGTCATCGACATCCACGGTGTTCCTGCCGATTCGATGATTGAGATGCGCAAGACGCTCCGTGAGGACATGGAGATCCGTGTTGCCAAGAAGCGCCTGATGCGTCTCGCTTGGGCCAACTCCGGGAAGGACCTTGACACCCTCGAAGCCCTCTTCGATGGCGCCGTTCAGCCAGCTCTTGTCTCGACCAGCAGCAAGAACTCCTTCGAGGTCTTCACGGAGCTCAAGGCCACCGAAGCTGGCCGTGCGGCCAAGCCTGGTGATGTCGCCCCCCACGACATTGTCGTGGAGAAGATGGACACCGCGATGCCTCCGGGGCCGATTGTTGGTGAACTGAACTCCGTTGGCATTCCTGCGAAGATCATGGGCGGTAGCGTCCACATTCAGAAGGAAACCGTCGTTTTGAAGCAAGGCGACGTCTTCGAAGGCGATCTTGGCATGATGCTCGGGAAAATCGGCATCAACCCCATCGTTACCGGGCTCCGCCTCATTGGAACCTACGAAGATGGCGTCATTTTCCGCCCCGACATCCTCGACATTGACTTCGATGCGTTCCGCTCTGATCTCATCGGATTCGCGGCTGGCGCGTTCAACGTCGCCTGCCATGTCGGTTGGTTCACCCCTGAGACCACCCCCACCCTGCTCGCGAAGGCTTCCTCGGAAGCTCTGGCCGTGGCCCTCGAGGTGGCTCACATCTCGACCACGACCCTCCCGCATCTGCTCGGCCGCGCTCACAGCGCTGCCATGGGCGTCGCGGGATCGCTCGATTCCTCCGCCCTCGACGACGAGCTGGCGGCCATGCTGGGGGCTGCGGCTGATGCCGCTGCCACCACGGCCGCTGTCGCCGAGAGCACCGAAACTGCCCCAGCCGAGGCAGCCGAGGAAGAGGAAGAGGAAGAAGAGGAAGCCGGTTTCGGCGGCCTTGGAGACCTGTTCGGCTGAACAACCAAAACACATGAGGTGAATGAAATGGAATACGTCTATGCTGCCATGATGCTGCACGCTGCTGAGAAAGACATCAACGATGATGCCGTGACCGCCGTTCTGGCGGCCGCCGGTGTCGACGTCGACGCTGCCCGAGTGAAGGCCCTGGTGGCCTCCCTCGGCGGTATCGACATCGCTGAAGCCATGACCCAGGCCGTTGCTGCCCCCGCTGCCGCTGCACCCGCTGCGGCTGCCTCTGCTGCTGCCGACGCTGCCCCCGCTGAGGAGGCCGCTGAGGAAGAAGAAGAGGAAGACGGTGGCTTCGAAGGCCTCGGCTCGCTCTTCGGCTGATCCGACACGACCCCCCGTCGTGCTGACCCAGGCTTGCCTGCGTCAGCCTTGATGGCCGGTCCCACGCGGGGCCACCTCGACCGTCGTCGGAGTCCACCGGCCATCTTGCCATCCACTCGACACGTTGATGCCGAGGCCTCACGGGCCTTGGGTCATGGTGCGACCTGAATCGCTCGACCTTGAGGTCAGCGTGACCCCCATCGCTGCGGTCAGGGCCCTCCGGACGGTCTTGGAAGAAGCAGGTTGGTCCATGCGCCGGCATGAAGGTGCTCGCATGGTCGATCGGTTTGCCATCATCATGCCCATGACTCAAGCCGCTCGCACCATTGGCTTGGAAATCCTCGATGGACCGTTGCATGGCGGCCTCATCACCGCGTGGTCCGAAACCCGAGGCTCAACCGGTGAAGTGCATCAGATTAGCTGGTTGCTCCCCGGAGGGACAGCGAACGGCCTTGGGTTGGACTTGATTCACGCATGGGTTCACGCCTTGCCAAGGATTCCTTGGAAGTGGACCTTCAGCGAGCGTTCAACGGTTGGATTTCTGCTTCCCACGTGGCGCAAATCAAAGCGCGCATTCAGCAACCTTGGATTCGACGTAACGTCGAAATCATGGCCTCAAACCACCTCACGCACATGGCCTCCGCACGACGAAGAGGCTTGACCTCAAGCCGAGAAGGTGATAGGTCCGAGGCACCTCGCATGCAATGGAGGGCGGACCGTGTCGAATGTCACTGACTTCGTTGAACGCGTCAAGACCGAGCGCGATGCTCAGATTTTGGTTGCTGGCATCCTCTTCTTCACCATCGCGTTCCCGGTGGCCTTCGCCAGCGCAGCGGCCGGTGTGGAAAGTGCGGGCCTTACTGCGGTGGGTGACTATGTCGTCAACGGCGAGGTGGAAACCATCCTTCTCGAGGAAGGTGGCGAGTACATCCAAGACGGCGACGAATGGCCCGTGAGTCAGACCTCGGACGCTGTGCGAAACGAGATCGAGACCGCGGGCGGGAACGTCATCGGCGTCCGTATCACGATGACCTATGACGAAGATGAGGAGTTCAGCGGAGCCACCTGCTTCGCTGCCAGTGGAAGCGACGCACCCGATACCATCACCGCCACCCTTGAGCACAATGAGATGACCAACTCAGGCTCGGGCGAAAACCCAGGCTCCCACACCGTGGACCTCACGTGGGTCAACCTCTCTTTGCTCGACGAAGAGGTCATCAGCGGCCTGAGCGGCACCGAGATTTCGGACCAACTCAACGCGGGTGACGACGGCCTTGGAGCGTACGATATTGTGATTGGCGTGTCGGCGGCCGCAGGAAACGCCCCAGGCGCCTGCTCTCGAAGCGACAACGGCGAAGACGTGTCGTGGACCATTGAACTGCTCGTGCTCGACTTTACCATCGCGCCCTACATCGAGGTCGACGCGACCCTCTGAGCCTCACGCGAACGCGTCGAGGAAGCCGCTGACGTCAATCAGGTCCGGCACACGCTGCTCGATGCGCGCTCGAATGTCCTGCAGCACGGTTTCCGTTCGTGCTTCTGCCCGCATCACCAGCACGGCCTCGGTGTTCGAACGGCGTGCGAGGTACCACCCTTGCAGGTGTCCTTTGTTGTCTTCGAAACGCACACGCACGCCGTCGACCGTGCTGTGCGGCAGGTCGGCGAAGGCTGCGGTGATTCCCGCCACGACCCTATCCTTGTCGTCCTCTGCGCAGGGCACTTTGCATTCTCCGGTGGTGGGCAGGTTTGGTGCGACGGCATCGAGGGCCTCGCCAAAGCTGGCTCC